>JAFSNY010000080.1 GCA_017447305.1 Bacilli bacterium
AAACTAAATATCAAAATGAAAGAAAATATGGGTAAATAGGTTTTCGAACAATCTAAGATTGTTCGTTAACTCCACTCTTAAAAGCATAAGAAAGGGGTGTCCTTTTCACTCATTTTCATTCATGAGTTTTCGAACAGCCCCCTCGCTTTTTATTAGATGTTTGAATTAATACAAAGATAAGTATAGTTCGATTTCCATGTCTGTATCAGAACTATTATAGAATCCAACGAACACTGATTCTCCTGGTTCTAACATGGTATAACTATAACCGCTTGAATAAGTTGTTGATAAATCATTAACCAATAGATAATTCTGATATGTGAAACCATAATAAATGTAATTGCCATATGCTATTGAGAATGAAACGTATAACTCAATTGTTTCATCTGAAGTATTACGATATTCTAACAACTTGTAATTTGCTGCATAGACATAAACATTATTTGAGCCAGTGTAATAGATACGGTTAGATTTGTTAAGCACTTGAGTCATGACTTGACCAGTGACGCTACCTTGACCTAAACGGAAGACAACCCAATTTTCCACTTCATCATATAAATTGATGAATGTTCCTTTCTTGTTCACAAGATGAATTTGATCATCATGGATATAGTGTAGTGGAGCGTCATTTGTTTCTGTGTAATATAACGTATCAAAACATGTGCTGTAATTGATATATTTGTAGAACATTGGAACGTTGTTATAGTTGTTCATTTGAGAATTGAATGATGTAAGTGGGTTTTCATATGAGTAACCCGTAGTCGCGGTGTACACTCTATAAGAATCAATCCAAATCTCATCTTCATTGTAGCTGTTGCTAAACATCGCAATGATACGCCCGCCTGCTTCTACATCGATATTGTTTTGAGAAATTGCGTAATCAGAAATGATGCCGTTTCTATCGTAAACATAAATAATTGGGCTATTACTTGGTTCATAACCGTCTCTATAGTCGAATGATAATGAATAACGTCCGCCATATTTTGATGCAAATGCAACATATTTAGGAGAATCTGGATTAACGTTCAAATTTATATACGACTCTTGATCCCCATAGTTAAGCATGTATGGATTTTGGTCAGTGCTATATTCTTCAAGAGAGACATTAGAATATTCAATTCTAAATCTTATTTCAGTATCAACTGTTTCGTTTAATGTTACAAAGAATAAGCAAGTACAATCTTCTCCAAGGGTGATGTCATCATATGTGTAATCAACATCATCGACTGCAATTCCATCGATTGTGTTTTGTTCGCTATCTTCAAGATATAAACGATAATTGCCAAGAGTTTGAGCAGTAAATCTAATGTAGTAATAGTATGATTTAACAGCGGCTGGTTCGAGGTAATATATTCCGGATCCCTTGATTTCGAGAGGGTAGGATGAATTTGTGCCAACCTCTTGAGCGATGTAAAGGTCATAAGCTTGTCTAATTTCGTTATAGTAGTTGCTGTAGTTGAAGTTAATTACGACATCAAAATCAGCTTCAAAGTATGCGGTGTATTTAGTCTCGTAATAGATGTTGTTTATGTAATCGTATGCACTACTACTGTTAACAGGTTCGCCACAAATGTAATTATTGGTAATAGTGACACCACTATTGAGGTAGAAGGTGTAATATCCACTTGTAGGAGCACTGAATAAGCCATATGAGACATTGCCATAATCAACAGTGTGTAAGACGTTATAGCCTCTCTTTAATGTTGTCGCGGTGTCCATCGTTCCGCCGTTACCATTCACTTCAGTAATTTCTGTTCCTTGTGATGTGGTGACAAAGGCTGGAGTGAAGTCATCATAGATAATTCCATACATCCTTATACTTTGATAAAGTTGATCTTCTTGAATAACCACATAAGTTCTGTTTTGTAATAAATAATACGAACTAACGGTTGTTGTGTAGAGATATCCGCCATTAATTAACATTTCGTCACTGGAGAATACATCGCCATATGAATCGGTGAAGAGGTTGGTGCCACAAACATTAAGACCATCGCCAATGTATTCTTCATAATTGTAGTATGAACTAGAAGAACTAGAGACAGTTAATCTATAGATTGAACTATCTTTAGTAGCGATGACTTTTCCATTACCTGGGCAGTGATTTGCGTAGATATTATCATAGATAAATTCATGCAAAACAACACCAGTCTCACTGATGATTCCTCTCTTTCCACCCCATGAACCGACGAAGGCCTTTAAAGCAGGGTAGTATGTTGGGTTGGATTGATATAAGGAAGTAACGATTCTTAAATTGTCATCATATAAATATCCGGTAACTGTGTTATAGAAATATCCATTACTTAATTTGATAAATGCATCGACTTCGTGACCAGAGACATCATCACAAATGTTGAAGTCTTGGTTAACAATCGCACTTAAAGTATCGGTTAAGATGTAGTTGTCATTAACTAAACGATAGAGGACATAGCTGTAAATACCCGCTAAATCGCTTTGTTTTCTAAGAGGAATAATATCGTCGATGACGACTGAAACATTTTTTTCTTCTTTTTTACCATTGATAAAATCAATAACTACGGTTTCAAGAGAGTATTTCATGTTGTTTTCAACGTAATCATAATGTTCGTATTCATTTGGAACCTTGATATAGCGTTGGAAAACCATTTTACTTCCGATAAATCCGCGGAATATAAATGAATTTAAATCAATGTAGAAACTAGCTTGTTCAACACCGTTGACATAGGTGGTGATTAATCCGGTTCCTGCAATATAAAGCGTATATCCAACAAATCCATATTCATCTAGATTATAACGGCCTTCTTGATAGGTACTTCCTTGTGCGGGGCCAGTATAATCGATGACAGTTGGCTGAGGGATACTTTCAACGGATTTCATATTTCCGTTTCCATCATATTCGAAAATGTATGGTCCGCTGTAACTATAGTCATCAATAGTTAAATAAACTTTACCATCAACTACTTGTTCGTTTGCGCTGTAAAGTCGTTCATTCATCAACAAGTTTCCGAAGGAATCATACAATGCGTATTGATCTTCGTATTTGATGCTAATGAGGAATGATAGGTAAGACATGTTGTATACTTGCCAATCTGTCCACCCGACCTTGTATCTAGGTTTAATGAGATAATCTCCATTTGCAATGGAATAAAAGCCTAGGTTCTCTGCGGCGTTCTTAATGACAAGAAGTCCTTTTGAGGCATAACTTTGATCATAAATTGTGTTTCCTTCACCGAGGGTGATTGATGGTTGTCTCACACCAGGAACATGGACATTTGTCACAAGATTATCAGGGTCATTAACATTTGCGGTAACAAAAGGACTACTAATGACCGTGTTTGCATGGCCGAAAAGACTATCTTTTTTCTTCGATGTTCCAGTCGAACATCCAACCAAGAAGAAAGTAGAAATCAGCAAAACAAGTTTTGAAATCTTCTTCATAGTTAAAACTCCTTTATTTGAAATCATTATATCATGCATTTGTGCATGCAATACGAGATTGTATAAAAATATTTGAGTGTATCGAAATATCACTAGGTAGCCATTTCTTTCAATTAGAAAGAATCTAATAAAATAGATTGGTCTTTTTTTCTTCATCAAAACATGATATAAATTGTGTCAGACAAAAGGTAGGAATTATATGAAAAGCAAATCACTAATCATGTTGTTTTCCACCGCCGTGCTTACCCTCACATCATGTGGGCAAGTAAAGAATTATGCTGATCATTTAGAAGATTACGTGTACACCATGCAGTATCACAACAACTTCAACATCCTTCAGTTAACGGACATTCACTGGAATTACAACACCTCCACTAAAGCCTCTAGAACTTACTTGGATAAGGTCTTAAAACAAGCAAATGACCATATCGTTGCCACTCAAGGAGCGGGTGCGAAAATCGACCTCGTTGAATTAACTGGCGACCAATTCATGCTTGCAAACGCATATCATGTTGAGTCATTTGTTAGTTATTTTGAAGAGCAAGCTGAGAATTATGGCTTTAAATACGCTATTATTTGGGGGAACCATGACCATCATGGTCTTTATAACCCAAACTGGCTTTCCCAAAAATTCAAAAGTGGAAAGCACGCTATCTATTCTGATGAAAACGACAACCTCTATGGTCGTAGCAACTTTGTCATCGATTTAGTCGATGGTAACAATGCCAAATGGCAAATTGCTAACCTTGATTCAGGTGCGTCATTCTCTGAAACCGCGATTTCACCATTCCGTGATTATGACTACATTCGTCCAGAACAAACTCAGTGGTGGCTTTTGCAACATAATCGTGTTGGTGATGCTGTTCCAGCCATTGCTTACTATCACATCCCACAAGATGAGAACTTAAAAGCTTGGAACGCTATTCATAATGATGGAGCAACCAACAAACACAAATTCTTCAAACTAGAAGAGTTTGCGGATAATGGTAATGAAAAATATCAATCCGATTTTATCGATGTTGCTAAAGATCATAACTTAAAAGCAGCGTTTATGGGCCACGCTCATAATGTCGACTGGACTGTCGAATATGAAGGTGTTGTTATCGGACTTGGTGTTAAAACAGGACCAGAACTATACTTCGCTCATATCGATGTTAATGATCAAGATCCAGCTCTTCAAGAAGGTCTTGCTTCTGTCGGTATCAATGAAAACTTTGATTTAATTGGTGCTTCCTTGGTCACTCTTAAAGATGATGCTGGAACATTTGATTTAGAACACCTCTATCTTAACGAAAGGACATCTGGCGACTTTGTTAGATGGGTGAAATGGTAATGAAAAACTTATTTAATAAAGAGAATTTCCTCTTCCATGAACTCGATAGAAATCAACGCAAACAATCTTTGATTGTCGCTATCGCCTTAATCGTTCTTTATATCATGGCGGGATTTACCTTCATGAACATGCTTTATTGCTTTGCCGATGCGGTTGGTTCAATTGTTTCCGGCTCTGCTGATGTCATGATTAAAGATCTTACCCGTTCTATCCCATTCTTCCTTTCATTATTTATGACTTTATGGACCGTTCTCCTACTTCACGCATTCTATCGTAATGTTAATGAAGAAAGACGTCAAAGATCATTAAAAAAGAATGCAATCGCCATCCTTGCTTTTGCAGGAGTTAATATCCTTTACATTCTTGGTGGAACAATCTCTGGTAAATATTTATCACTCGTTGAAGGTAGCCCATCTCCATTGTTCCCTCTTGATGCTTTACTTTACTCTTTATTATTCGTCGCTATCGGAGTTTTCGCTCTTATCTATGCGAAGAAATTACAAGTTAAATATCCATACGCTGTTCCAAGTCGTGGACCAATCGTCACCAGAGCGCGTTTCTTCTATTGTTTAGGTGTCACTTTCTGGATGCTTGTTTCCTTATTCTGCTTCGGTGGATTCTGGATGGGATTATTCATCATCGACTTCAAACATGGATACGCTGCTTATAGCATCGCTTTACTCTTTGTTTATTTCGTAAATATGTTATTTTTCCCATTTTGGGAACTATACTATAACGAATTAAAAGAAGAAAAACGCAAGGAAGTTTTATTCCCACTAGCCTTAATCGCTTTAGGAGTCTCCCTTGTTTCAACCATTTTCTATTTTGTTGCGTTAGGCTTAAACCTTGATGGACCAGCAAACGTTGGCTTTGGAGTTCTTCCAGTGGCCTTCGCTGCTAATGTTAACATCGCAACTCTTCTCGTTGTCCTTACTCCAGTTATTGTTTCGATCATCGCTGTTGTTAAAGGCGCGAAAATGCGTAGAAGATAATCAAAAAACAAATAAAAAAGAACCTCGCCAAACTCATGACGAGGTTCATTTTTTATATGCATTAGTCGCTATTTTCAGAATTTAAAGGGGTGAGGAATGGTTCAAAGTTCTGTGCGAATAATTGTCCTAACAGCACTTCGGATTCTGAATCGTAGTGGGCGGTATCAGGATTATCGTATGGTTCTTCGCTTGTGTGAAGACCAGCATCTATCGTATCGATATAGATGTTATTGTCACTTTCAGCAGCGAACTGCTTTTTGGCTTCGTTTACTTTTCGATAATATTGCCAAAGTCTTGAATTTGAGATACCTGCATCGATGAATGCAAAGTCTCTATTTCCTGATAGTTCAAAGAAATCTTCTCTTAAATTAGTGACAAATCCTTTCGTGTTATTGTAATAATCTTGATAATAGGTATCGTAGGAATCACCTTCACCTTGCATCCAGCATAACGCTTTAATCGTTGGGAGATATCCTTTAGATTTAAGATTTTCCATTTGATATTTGACATATTCAACGAATCTTCCATACATAGGAGAATCTCTTTTTGCCCAGTCATCTTTAAGGTTAGAGGCTCCACAGGCATATTTGATTAAGAATAATTTATTCGCATATTTTTCATGTGTATATTCCGCGATTCCGATTTCTGGACCGAAGTTCGCTTCATTATTACCTTGTCCTAACATTACTTTGACAAAGTCATTATTCTTAGATTTGTTTTGCGAATAAAATCTTGGTCCCTCATCTTTGGTCCAAGAATCAAAAGCGATTTGGATCTCGGGATATCCACTCATATATTCTTCATATTTGGAATATCCAATTGATCTAGGGATGTAACTAGCATGTGTGCATCCAACCCCATTTGATTGTCCAGAGATGACAACAACATCAACGGGGATCGGTTCTTTTTTAGTGGTGTTTGAACACCCAGATACAATTAAAGTCATAGCGGAAAGTAATACTATTTTAGCGAGTTTCTTCATACCTATATAATAAACCAATGTTTTGTAAACGTTCATGATAATTTGTAAACATTTTTTACATTTTGTTTATCGTAATTTATTGAAAAGTTTATTAAGTTTTTGACCACTCTTGAAGAGAATTACCAATCATAATCTGTTTATTGGTGATAGCGGTCATCTTATCTATACTGGTAAATACCTAGAATTTATCGATAATAATTTATTTTAAATTAACACTCTCTATTTGAATAACGGAATCAATTTTTGTTTATTAAATATCGTAAACTTTCGTAAATGTTTACAAAATATTACGATTAGTTTATCAGTTTATTCTTTAAATAAACATTATCGATGAATTATAATGCAAGTATCAAAAGAGTTTATTTCTCTCCCTATATTTCATACGAAAGGAAGTAAGTCTTATGAAAAATAAGAAAAAATTTACTTTTTTAACACTTGCGCTTGCGTCTCTTTTGGTTCTCTCTTCTTGTTCGAAGAAACCAGATACCAAATCTGATGAATCAAGTGTTGAATCTAGTCAAACACCGAGTGAAATAATTTCAGAAGAATCTTCAGTTGAGGAAAGCCTTCCTACTTCTGAAGAAGAAAGTATCCCTGCTTCTGAAGAACCTGTTTCCGAAGAAGAAAGTCTCGTTCCTTCCGAAGAAGAAAGTGTTCCACCCTTAGGATCAGAATCAGTTGAAGAATCAATTGTCGAATCTGAAGAAGAATCGGTCGTGGAATCAGAAGAAGAAAGTCTCGTTCCTTCTGAAGCTGAATCCGAAGAGGAATCAATCATTGAATCAGAAGAAGAACCAATCTTCCCAGAATCTCTTGATGGATGCGGTGTTGCCTTTATGGTGGACAATACGGTTATTAAAACGTTAGTTGTTCAATCTGGAGATTTCATTCCTGAAGAAGAAGTCCCGGCAGACCCAACTAAAGAGAAAGATGAAATATCCGCGAAATATAGATTCGTTGGATGGGACAGAGATTTGTCTGAACCTATTACTGAAAATACATATATCCACGCTGAATTTGCTAGTTATGGATACGAATTAATGATTGATGACTTTGAGAGTTATGGAAGTACAGGATCCATGTTGGATGCTGGATGGAGAGCTTTAGGTCTCAATAACACTTCTGGACAATGGACAGAAGAAACTAAAGCCGCAGTATCTCTTGGAAGCAATTCCGTCGAGGGTAATAGAGCGTTAAGATTTGATGCTTGGGAAAATGGTGTTGGATATAAAATCGCTAAATTCTTCCAAGATGGAGATTACACTCAATCAGCAAATGCTCTAAAACTTCGCTTAATGGTGCCAAAACTTAATGTTGTTAAAGTCTTGCTCCATATGAAGATTACTATTCAAGAACAAACTGTTGCTCCATCATTCACTTACACATTCCAACCAACCACGAATGAATATGCCGAATATGTTATTCCATTAAAAGATGATGGATGGGCTTTATGGAACGAAGCTGGTAAATCTATCGCTTCTGTCGCTGAATGGACAGGAATGCATGAAGATGACATTACCCATTACCTCACTAAACTTGAAGTCTTTATTCAAGGTAACGATGGTAAAAACGGACTTCCATATATTGCTTTCTTAGATTCCGCTCGCTTTGTTACTTTAGCGGATAAAGATTTAGTCTTTGCATCATCAGAATTATTAGGATGCTACGAACGTTATACAACAACACTTGAATCTGGTAATGTCGCTAGATTTGATATCAACCAAGATAAGACTGCAACGATGAGACTTATCGATTTAGAAACTCCTCGTGATATTCCAGGTAAGGTTGTAATCGATGATGATGAAGGAACATTCACCTTCGCAGCGGATGAAGAAGGTCTTCTTACTTATGTTGGTAGAATGACTGATGGTGGCAAAGTAATTAACTTTATCGAAGCCTCAGGTGATATGCGTCTCACTGTTGATGACATGAGACTTGACGCTGTTCAAGTTGTTGATAACTACGAACAATACACAGAAGATGGTGTTGCCTATTACTTAGACACATTTAAATATGAGAGAAGTGGATGCCGTGGAGAGTATTATGGTGAATTCTACTCTGGCGATGATGATGACCACACCGATTGGGGCGGTTCTAAATGGAGCCTCCTTGATGGAGATGGCGATCAACTTAAACTCATGCAAGACCCAGATGGCGCGCATGCTGGAAATAATTACCTATCCTTATTAAATAGTCGCGAAAAAGGCATTAGATATATGCAATGGGGTCTCTTTGATGGATCTTCAGAAAAGAACTCTTTCCGTGGATCCAAATTAGGATTCTGGGCTAAAACTAGTGGAGAAGTAAAGAACTTTACAGCCTACATGTATTCACAAACTTCTCCAAAGAATGCGACAAAAGATAACTATGTTAAATCTAAAAACTTCATCCAAGTCGGCTCAATTGATGAGTGGACACATTATGAAGTTGATCTTAATCCAGATGTTGCATATTTCGGATTTATGATCTTTACAAAAGAAAACTGGAATGCAGATTCTTACTTATACATCGATGATGTTGAAGTATACACTGCTAACCCATACGCAACATATGTTGTACCACCAGAGATTGCTCTCCCAGTTGGCGCGACATATAACGCAAAAATCGTTGACGGTTTAGTCAGCGCAAAATTACATGTTGATACCACCAGTGCGGTGACATTAACCGCTCCTGGATTAGATACAACCGTTAAGGGAACATATACCTCAAACGATCATAATCTCGAAATTACATTCACCGGAGGAACCAAATACTCCGCGACAATGTCCGAAGATTATAAAGTATTAGAATGTGATTCTGTTGAAGGTGGAGATTCCATCGCTGCAGCATTAAATAATCAAGACTTCACAATGATTGATTACGCCGAAAACTGTGAAGCATACACTGAAAATGGTGAAATGTATTGTTTAGATAACGATACAAGAAGTGGTCTCCGTGGAAACTTCTACTGTGATGCTTACACCGGAGGAGAAACTACATCTCCTGTCGGTGGTAAGGGATGGGCCTTATTATCAGGTGGAGATCAACTCGAACTTGATAAGAACGACTTTGTTGATGGCAAACAATCAATCAAGATGCGTACTGCTAAATCAGGTAATACCAGATATATGCAATGGAGCCTCTATGATGGAACTGGAACCGAACATACTGGATATAGCAAATACACGGTTTATTTAAAGAATCCGAATGACCATGCAGTTAAAGTTAGAATCCAAGTCTATAAAGTTCAAGTTGTTGCAACCGCAACACAAAGCGGTGATTATCGTAGCGAAAACTATGTGACAATCCCTGCTAATACCGATTGGGCTCCATACACTGTCGAATTAAATAAGAGCGCAAAATACTATGGTGTTTCATTCGTTGTTGACGCTAACTATAAAGCTGATGCATGGATCAATATGGACCTCGCTTACTTCGGTAATTTAGATCCTCTCCTTAATTACTATGGTAAAGAAAACCTTACTGTTTCTGGCGAAGGTATCAGTGGAGCGGCAAGCTGGGAATTTGGAGAAGGAAATAAAATTTATTTCAATTACGACTCTGAAAGTCTTGAAGATCTTGAAGGCACCTATAAGATGGTCATGAATAATGGTGTTCAAGAAATGATTATCAGCATTGACGGAGCTACAGTTAGAGGAACATACATTGTTGATCAAACAGGCATGGTGACATTCACTGTCCTTGAAGTTGATGGTGAAATGGCGGATTACATGACTGCAGGCGCCGTGTTTACGAGAAATTTAGGATAAAGAATTACTATGGATGGAGGGGTTTCCCCTCCGATATCCATATAAAAAAGAATATGAAAAAGCCAACATTAGAACAAATTGCAAAAGAATGTGGAGTGACTAAAGGTCTAGTCTCTCGCGCTTTAAGCGGCAAAAACAATGTTTCTGATGAGACTCGCGAAAGAATTATCAGAAAAGCCGCAGAGCTTGGTTACGACACATCAAAATTAAAAGCCTACAAGGTTTTATCTAACCATGTTCTTTTGGTCAGTTCTGGAAGGATTTTATTTAAAGAAGATTTCTGGCAACCAATTATTACCTCAATCTCCTCGACCCTTTCTAGACATAATCTAATCATGGAATATTTCGTATATGACGAAGATAAGATTGATGACGCTTTATTAAAGAAACTCAAAGAATCTTCTTGCAGCGCATTTATCGTCATCCATCTCACCCCTCTTCCAATCATGAATATCCTTATTAGTAAAAATAAACCAACAGTTGTGGTGGATCCTAAAACCTTTTATTCCGAAGCTACACAGTTCAAATTTTCCAATTATGACTCAGCTTATTTAGCGACACAAAGATTAATCCATCAAGGCCATACAAATATCGCTTTCTACGGAAGTGATTCTCATAGCACTTCATTTAGAGAAAGACACGAAGGTTTTATGGCGTGCATGGAAACACATAAAGATGAAGTTAAACCTTTTTCAATTATTTTCAATAATGACCAAAAGAATTACGCAGATGAAGATTTGTTTATTGAGGCTATGAAACATAACCCAATAACAGCGATTGTCTGTGCGAATGATATTATCGCTTTGAATGCGATTAAAACTCTTAATCGACTCAATATGAAAGTGCCTGAAGATGTTTCAATTATCGGATTTGATAACATCAGAACCGGAGAGTTCGTATCTCCAAAACTATCGACATTCAATATTCCTCGACAAGAGATTGGTGAAGAAGTGGCAAAATATGTCGCAAATTCCATCAAATCGCATCAAATCGCCTATTCTCAAATTGTCATTCGTTGTAATTACATTGAAAGAGAATCAAACAGAGAAATTAATAAGTAGGTATTAAGCATGAAACACAAAATCTACGGTAATGAATTAGCAAACATTCCTTATCAAAATCGCCCTGAAGGATGCGATTCTCCTATTTGGAGGTATTCGGAAAACCCCATTATCAAGATGAATCCATTCCCAAATGCATCAAGAGTCTTTAATAGTGCGGTGATGCCATATAAGGGAGAATTTATCGGTGTCTTTAGAGCGGATACAAAATCAGGAGTCCCTTATTTATTCGTTGGTCACTCTAAAGATGGCATTCATTTTGATTTTGAAGTTGATCCAATCATCTTCCATGACAAAGATGGAAACAAAATCAAATTAGAATATGCCTACGATCCTCGTTTAGTGGAACTTGAAGGTGTATATTACATCATCTTCTGCACTTCTAACCATGGACCAACCCTTGGAATTGGAAAGACCAAAGACTTCAAAGATTTTGAATTATTAGATAGCCCATTCCTTCCATTTAATCGTAACGGAGTGCTCTTCCCAAGGAAAATTAACGGGGAATACGCGATGTTTTCTCGTCCAAGTGACTCTGGACACACCTTATTTGGAGATATCTTTATTTCCTATTCAAAAGATTTGGAATATTGGGGACATCATCGTCATGTCATGGAAAAAGGATATGAGTGGTGGTGCGGAACGAAGATTGGCGCAGGTCCAAACCCAATTGAATGTGACCTTGGCTGGTTAGTCTTCTTCCACGGTGCGAACTTAACATGTTCTGGATTAGTTTATTCCATTGGTGCGGCAATTGTGGACCGCGATGATCCAAGCAAAGTATTACACCGCTGCGGAAACTTCCTTCTTGCTCCTGAAAAACCATATGAGACATGTGGATATGTTCCTAATGTTTTATTCCCAGTTTCTTGCTTAACTGATGCAAAGACTGGAAGAATTGCGATTTACGCTGGTGGAGCGGATACAGTAACAGAATTATTATTTACAGATATCGATACGGTTATAGATTACATCCTTAAATACGAGAGATAGGTACTATGGAACTGACAACAATTGCGAAACGTAATAACGCATTTAGAAAATTCGGTAATAAATTCTTGAGAAGCAAATACCTTGTTCTCATGATTATTCCTGCCATCGTTTTCTATGTCGTTTTCTGTTATGTTCCAATGTATGGAGTCATCATGGCATTTAAAGAATATAGCCCAAGACAAGGTATCTTTGGATCTCCTTGGAATGGGGTAGAAAACTTTGCGAAAGTCTTTGCAGAGCCTAAATTCTGGTTAGCCTTTAGAAACACTCTCATCATTGGTTCAATTAAAATTGTCATTTCATTCTTAGGTGCGGTTACAATCGCTATCTTACTCAACGAATTAAGAATGATTAAGACGAAAAAAGTTATTCAAACGATCGTCACCTTCCCACACTTCCTTTCTTGGGTTGTTGTTTCTGGTTTCGTCTTCTCATTGTTCGCCTATTATGGGGCGGTAAACTCGTTAGTTAATGCGATGGGAGGCAGTAGAACTAACTTCCTGGCCGATAAAGGCTTCTTCTTTGGCATGGTTTTTGCTAGTGACATATGGAAAGAAGCCGGATGGGGTTCCATTATTTACCTCGCAACAATGGCTGGAATTCCTCAAGATCAATATGAAGCAGCGGATATCGATGGTGCGACTCGTTTACAAAAGATATGGCATATCACTCTTCCTGGTATCAAACCAACCGCGATATTACTTCTCATCATGTCAGTTGGTGGTGTTCTCTCTGCAGGATTTGACCAAATCCTCAACTTAGGCAACCAATTAATTAGAGAAGATGTCCATATTATTGACACATACATCTATTATCATGCGGTTATTGGTAGTGATTCCGCGGGTGTTGGCACTGCGATTGGTTTATTTAAGTCAGTGATTAGCTTCACCCTCGTTATCATAGTCGATAGAATCGCAAAAGCATGTGGAGAAAGGGGAATTATCTAATTATGAAAAGACAACAAATAGATAGACTTCCTCTTCGTCCAAGAGGTTCTTCTAGAGATAGAAAAATCCAAGGCTTAGACATTATTATCTGCGTTATCCTCGTTGTTTACGCAGCACTTATCGTCTTCCCATTCTGGAGCGCATTTGTCGTTTCTATTTCTAGCGAGAGTTCTTATTTACGTTCAGACTTATTACTTTGGCCAACCGAACTTGATTTATCTTCCTACCATAAGGTCTTTACCGATAATCAGTTATGGTCTGGTTTTGGCATCACGATGATTCTTCTTATCGGCGGTACCTTCTATCAGTTATTCTTTACGGTTATTACCGGTTACGCTTTATCAAGAAATAAATGGACTGGTAAAAACTTCGTAATGAATATGATTATCGTCACTATGTTCTTTGGTGGCGGACTTCTCCCATATTATCACCTCATTAGGGTCCTTGGGATGATGGACACGATATGGGTAATGATCATCCCGGGCGCGATTGATACATTTAATATGTTATTAATGCGTAACTATTTTGCTTCTCTTCCTGCGGAGATGGAAGAAAGTGCGAAGATCGATGGGGCTAATGACATCATTATCTTCGTGAAGATTTTCCTTCCACTTTCTCTTCCAATGCTCGCGACAATTGGATTATTCTTCGCAGTCGGTAACTGGAACTCATGGTATAACGCGATGATTTTCATCCCGAATAGAAGAGATATTTGGCCATTACAAATGGTCCTTAAAACTATGATTGCAAAAGCATCATCAAATATTGAAAGACCGGATGTGCAGGAGAGTTTCTCACAAGGTCTCACAATGGCGAGTATTTTCTTCACCATTGTCCCAATGATGTGCTTTTATCCTTTCTTACAAAGATTCTTTGTAAAAGGTATTGTTGTTGGTGCGATTAAAGGATAATTATAAGGAGGTTATCTATTTATGAAAAATTTTAAATTATTAGGGCTAGGTCTTGTCGCTCTTGCATCCATTGGCACCTTAACTGGATGTGGTAGTTCAGAATATGACTCCAAGGGTCGTCTTATTTTGAACTTAAAGAATGTCTATTTTGAGCAATGGACAGGAGAAGACAGATACACAGAGATACTTAACGATAAGTTTGGTGTCAAGATTAAGGCAAGTGGTTATGACTACAATGAATGGGATGGAATGGTTTACACCGCGGTTAATGGTGATAACTTACCAGATGCCTTCCACTTCAACTTAAAAGCGTATAACTATGGTTCCACTTATGAATCTTGGGTGAAAAAACAAATGCTAAAACCACTTCCAAAAGATTTATCAAGATGGAAAAACTTATCAAAGATGTTAAGTAATGTTAGTAATGTTGAAGAACTTAAAAAGATTGATGGAAATCTTTACTGCATTCCTATCATGAATGACATTAATAACGTTAAAAAAGACTTCTCTAACTTCACATATGTCTATCGTCGTGACCTTGTTAAGGCGATTGATGAAAAGAACAAAAATAAAGCGGGATATGAACCTTTATATAGAGAAGGCGATGTTTATACATGGGATGAATTTGAAAGAATGGTCGATGCATTATCTAAAAATCCAATCGACACTCAAAAAGCGGTAATCGCTGACCAAGGTTGGGCTTTCCCATCCATCACCAACTTCTATAAAGATGCACCTCACTGCTTTGGTAAAGATGAAAACGGAAAAGCCATCAATAACTTCACTTCCGCAAATTATATTGAAGGCTTAGAACGTTCAAAATATTACGTTGATAAACTTTATTATTCTCCAGACCAATTTAACTACACTCCTGAAGATAATAGAGCTAATGAAAGCTACTTAGGTGGACAATCCGTTATCCTTTACGATAACTTCTCATTAAGTAACTATTCTAAATTCAGAAAAGCATTTAAAAAGAACCAAGAAACCGTCGATTTAGATGATGGCACTGCATTCTTAAAGATTAAGGATAAAGATGGAAAATTCGCTCTCGAAGGAACAGAAAACTGGTTCTCCGCGACATTCTTTAGCTACGCAACATCTGATCAAAAGATGGAAAAGATCTTAGATATCATCGATTATCTCCTTTCCGAAGAAGGTACGAGATTCGCTGTTTATGGCGAAGAAGGATATGACTACAACATCGTTGATGGTGAAATCGTCTTATCCAGCAGAGGATGGGAAAGAAGTATTGATACTGGCGAATATCCTCCAAAGACCATGGGTGGAAAATATCTTAGATATATGGCGACTTTAGGTAACGACACTCAATCATATGATCCATTTACCAATTTAGATGACTATAGCATCCTCACTAGTTGGATGAATGAAATGAAAAAAGCTAAAGAAGATGGATTATTAAGAGTCGTTCAAGAACCAACAGACATTAGCTGGATGTCCACTCCAACAAAGAATGATAAAACCAATTCGTTATTAAATGACGCCAATGTCTCTGCTGCGAAATATTGTTTCGGTAAGAGCTCCATGGATAAATATTTAAACGAATTAGACACCAATAACTGGAAGACTGTTTTAGCGGAAATTAACGAAAAGTTAGGAAAATAATTTTATGAACAAGGCAAGTAAACTTTTAACATTAGTATTATTATCCTCTTGTCTTGTCACTGTGACAGGTTGTAACAACGCTAGTATGGATAAAACGAACATTGTTTTTAGGAAGAAAAACATCGTTTTAGACAACTTTGAAGGTTTAGGAGTGGAATGGGGAACTTATGAAGACCCAGATAAACTCTCATCCGATTCATGGGAACGCTCCTTAAAAATCATGGATCGACTAAACCCACAAGTAACTAGATGCATGCTCAACTATGACTGGTTTATCACCGATTTTGATGATAAAAACGATGATGACAAAGAAAATGATACTTGGAATTACAACTTTTCAAACAAATTAATGAATAACACCATCGATGTCTTAAGATATTGTGATGACCATAATATCGATGTCGCCTTTGGATGTTGGAATGTCCCCGGCAATGTCGCAAATGACGAATACAACATGATGGAAGAAGTCACCAGCGATATTAGATGGGCAAAAATGACTGCAGATGTTCTTGAATATCTTATTAATAAACAAGGAATTAGATGCATTAAATATTTCGTTAATTCCAACGAACCTAACTACACAGGTGAAAAAGGTCGTTCTAAAAACTATAACAACACCTTTGAAGTCTGGGCTAAGGGAGTTAAAAACGTCCGTAAAGCCCTTGATGAACGCGGATTCACCAATATAGGAATTATCGGTGGAGATACAACTGGATTTGATGGAACGGACGAATACTTCACAGGCATCTCTAAGAGTAAAGAAATTAGAGAAAGTGTTGGAGATTATGGATTCCACGTCTATTGCCCGAATATGATTATCGATTCTGGCGATTTAGCAGTCCGTATCAAAAACATGTATAACAAGATTAAGAAAAACGATAAGGAATTAGGCGTTAGTAGAATGCCACACATCTGGGAAGCCGGTTTATATGATGGTAAAAACACTGCGACCGACTCCAATGTTCTTATCGCTAACTTCTCATATGGCTTAAGAATGGCGGATTATACCTTACAATGCGCGATAGCGGGTGTTTCTTCTATCGTTTATTGGGATTTTGATGATGGTATGCATTTTATGTATAACCTCGATGGCACGATGACTTCAAAAGGTTGGGGAATGTTCTCCTCTTTAGGTAGTGATAGCGCCCTTAAACAAAAACTCAGACCTTGGTATCATTCTTCCGTCTTATTAACAAACTTAATGAGAAAAGGTTCACAAATCCTTGATTCTGGACTCAATGATCCAAGCATTGATGAAAACTTCAGAAGCATGGGAGTTATCGGACCTGACCAAGAATACGCAGGTGTTGTTGCGATTAATAGAGACTATAAGCCTGTCACTAAAACATTCAGAGTCCCTGAACAATTTAATGACTCTAACAAGATTTATGTCTACATCTATAACGATGCCGAACTTAAACTTGGCGAAGATGGATTTGTTAAAGAAAACATGGTGTTAGATGGTTCTTTACATGATCAAATTGAAATCGAAGTTCCAGGCGACACAATGGTTATTCTTTCAAGTAAGGAGCTATAAGATATGAAAAAAAGATTTTTAGCTTTATTACTTCTTCCTTTATTAATTAGTGGATGTAATGGTGCATCTAACGAAAGTTTCAATTCAGAGACCATCAACCATCCAAGAAAGACTGGAGAAATTGGTGAATTTGGCCTTACTTCTCCATTTAATGGCTTCTCCACGAATAAAGGATTTACATTTACTTGGGAAGAAGCATCTAACTGTGACTATTATCAACTTGAAATCGCTAGCACGATTAACTTTATCAACGATGATGATAGTAAAGTTTATACAAGAGAAAGCAATATTTCTCTTCCTAGTTTTGAATTAAAGTATTCTCTCCCAAAGAAAGACATTCTCTATTATTGGAGAGTTACCGCGATCAACAAAGATCACACAAAGAAATGTAAAGAGGTTGGTAACTTCTTCTATGAGTCAATTAAAGTAGATGAAATTCCAATCGCAATCGAAGATGCGGATGACTGGGTCCTCCATAAAGAAGGAAGTTATGCGGATATCTCTATTGATAGAACGAATTTCTTTGGAAATGGCAAAGATTCCTTATCCATCATCTTTGATAAAGAACACACCTCACAAGGTATCCCTAAGAGTGATGGATGGATTGTTGTCACCAAAACAGAAGACCGTGAATTATATGGAACGGATTCCTTCTATTTCAACTTCTATTATTCAGGTCATGATTCGACAGTCTTAGTCCGTGTTCTTGACTATGATGGTGAGTATTGGCATAAACAAATTCAAGTATCCAATAACGCAAAACAAACAATCGTTGTCAAATATGAAGACTTTGAACTTAGAACATCAGGCACGAATATCTTCAACAGAGTGTTTGACTGGCAACATATTCGTTATTTCGAAATCGTCTTTGAAAGAACATTTGGAGATGGTATTTGCTTATTCTCTGATATCAAAGGCGTAAGATTTGATGATTATCGCGGAATGTTCATGGACAAAATGGACTTTAATAGTACAGACATGAGTGCGTGGACATATGAAAACTTCAACTTTGAAAAGACCATCTCTGATGATGGAAATGAAATTACTTTAGGATATCAAACTGGAAACGGCTTTAACGGCTTTGGATTCCAAAATGTTAATGTCTATAAGTTCTTCGTTGATGGAGATGCGCTTAGAATGCAAGTGAAATACACTGGCACGGGATCTAACGCAGTCTTCTATTTCAGAGTGTTAGAAGAAGATGGTGATAGGTGGCAGTTTAAGACACCGTTCTCCTATTTTGTTAGGGATGAATATAAAGAACTAATCATCCCATTAAAAGCATTCCAAAGAACCGACTATATGGTGGGTGACGGAGGTAAACAATTCTTCTTCATCCAAAAATTCAATATCGGTTTAGCGGATAATTACACCTCAGGAACGATTTCCGTTAAAGATCTTGAGGTTATTCACATTGATGATGTCGTTGATTCGAGAACCAAAGTCGTTAGTGATGACGGCTGTATTGAAGATTTCAGCGAATATAACATTTACACTGAGATTTATTATTACTGGTTACAAAGCTCCGTTAACAAAGATGAAGCGATGAAACTTGATAACATTCATAAAGTCGGTGGAAATAATAACCCTTACTGTGCGGAATTTGATTACAAAGCGGATATGGAACAAGCTCAATATCAACTTTATATCGACGCAAGCGAGGTCGAAAATAAGAACGCCTTCTCGATTTGGCTTAGAGATGCTTCTCCTAAATCAGAAGACGCTGCCGTGTCTTATCTTGATGAAAAAGATGTCGCCGCGGAAATGACCATTCAATTAACGATGGATTCTGGTGAATGGTATCGTTATGTCATCGATAAAGTCGATAAAGATTGGAAGAAATACACAATTCCATTCGAAAATTTCTTCCTTTTCAATGAAGATTCTTTGTTCGACAATCCAAACCCATTATCCGTTGAACATATCATCCATTTAGGATTTGGATTCCAATATTTCTACAAAGATCAAAGTGGAAAAGGACATCCAACTTATGCGATTGCTAACCCTGTCTATATTGATGAAATCTATTTCACAAACACCATGGCAGCGGATACGACAATCGAAGAGATTGAAGGAACGATTAAACCAAGCGAAGAAGATCCTGATATCGTTCATATCGACGATATGGAAAGCTATGCTTCTTCAGAAGAAATCTTCAACTATTGGAGTTATGGTCTTGATTGGGACTATAACGAATTAGCGTTAGCAGAAGAAGTCTCTAAGGAAGGCGGAAGCCACTCCATCAAGATGCATTACAAGGGTTCTGATTCTGTATCTTACGTAAGAACCACTCAACTCTCTAGTAAAGTTAAAGCCAAAGCGTTATCAATTGATATTCGCGGTGATGGCAAGGCTACTATTTACCTCAATCTCAACTGGCGTTCAGGCAATACTTTATACAAGATGAGATACACCATCTATAACGCTAAGAACAGATGGGTCAATTACCTTATCGGATTCGAACTCTTTAAAGATATAAATGGTTCAATGAAGGTCATCTCTTCGGACAAGGCTAATGATATTGAATCTATCTCCTTTGGCATTGTCCGTAAGGATTTAGAAAGTGATATCTATGTCGATAACATGATCTTGCTTAACAACGTCGAATATAACGTCGATGAACAAACACCAATCCCATTAGTTGGTTAGGAAGGGGAGAATTATGAGATTTAAAAAATGTGATAAAAATCCAATCTTAAAACCAAACCCAAAAAATCAATGGGAAGAGCTTTGTGTTTTAAATCCAGCGGCGATATACGATGAAAAAAGCAAAACTTACTACATGATTTATCGTGCAGCGGGGAATGATAAAACCCATATTATTCATCTTGGTTTAGCGACCAGTAAAGATGGAATTAACTTCAAAAGAGAAAGCGATTTACCACTCATCAGCGGAGATCCAAATGGATTAGACTCGGGAGGATGTGAGGATCCTAGACTTGTGAAGATGGGCGATTACTTCTATTTAACATATGCTTCTCGTCCATTCCCACCAGGACAATATTGGAGAGAAGATAAGGGATATTATGGTTTTAAACCTGAATTTGGCCCAAAAGTATTAGTGTATAACAACACTCTTACTCATCTTGCGATTTCTAAAGATCTAAGAAATTGGAAAAAGCTTGGACCAATTACCGATGCGCATTTCGATGACCGTGATGTCGTCATTTTCCCTGAAACCATCAACGGCAAATTCTATATGCTTTCAAGAGCGATGGAAAGATGTGGAGATGGATATGTAAATAAAAACCCAGCGATATGGTTATCATCAAGTGATGACTTATTACACTGGGACAATTATAAACTTCTCATGGAAGGCAAAACTTCTTGGGAAGATAAGAAAATTGGAACAAGCACTCCACCAATTAAAACAAGTGATGGCTGGTTAGTCCTTTATCATGGAGTGTCTACTAAAGATGATGCTTACCGTGTTGGAGCGATTCTTCTCGATTTAAAAGATCCTTCCAAGATTCTTGCGAGAACTAAAGATTTCTTAATGGAACCTGAAGAAGAATATGAGACGAATGGCTATTATAACGGATGTGTCTTCCCAACCGCGACTGTTCCTAAAGATGGTGATTTATACATCTACTATGGCGCGGGAGATAAAGTTATCTGCTTAGCGACATGTAAAGAAAATGAACTTCTTAAATATTTAAAGGAGGAATGCCATGAATAAAAAGATTAAATTATTCGTCACCGCAGGATTAATCCTTTCTTCTGTTTCTTTGCTTTCTGTCAAAAGTAATAAAACAGGAATTAAAGCGGTGGAAGGAGAATTATATTACGTTGATTTCTTCAATAATTATTTAAGAGAAGAATTCACTCTTTCTAGTGGGTTTACAGGTCGAGGCAATAATGTCATCTATAAGACCGTTCAAGTCACCAAAGACTCCTTAGTGGATAAGCCAGAAGATCCAACAAGAAGAAATTATGAATTCCAAGGCTGGTATAAAGAAGAAGCTTGCTTAGAAGCGTGGAACTTTGATACTGACAAGGTCATTAAAAACACGAGAATCTTTGCCAAATGGGGAATCTCTAGCAAAGAAGAGATGGTGGAACCAGAATATACACCTCCATCCACGGTGTTAGAAGAAAGTGCGGAAACTGAATATGTTCTTAATTCCGTTATGAACTTTGTTCCTAATGATTTAGATCAAGTTAAGCTTCCAACAGCAGCATTAGAAAAACTCGAAGCTAATAAAAACGACGTTCTTCCACTAATGGAATATAAAGTCAAAGCTAGCAAGAGCATAACTGCGACATATAACAACAATAAAATCACCATTACATGTGGCGATGAGGAGAGAGTTCTTCAAGTCAAAGATGATAGTGAAAACTTAACTCTTTCAACTTCTTCTTATGAAACCAAAGCCAAGAATTATGAGAAAAAGGCTCTAGAAGAAGAAAGCTATCACGTCATGCTTGCTGGATCTTCCTCAATTGAATTCTGGGAATCTTCTAAAGAAGACTTAGCCCCAATCGTTAGCTATAACCACGGTATTGGTGGCACGACGATTGAAGAATGGGATGAAAAACTCAATGCGAGACTTGTTCTCCCATATAAACCAAAGATGGTTGTTTATTACGTTGGTATTAATAACGTTATTAACTCCAAGCAAGATAAAGACACCATTTGGACAAATCTTAAGAAGTTCTTAGATGACACTCATGAGAGTCTTCCAGACACCAAGGTTCAATATATCTTGATGAATTTAATTCCTAACTACACAAGTTATTTCGATACGATTAACGCCGTTAATGATCAAGTCATCGAATATCAAAAGAGCAATGAATCATGGTTGACTCTCATTAATCCAGGACTAGCTTTAGTCAAAGAAAACGGAGTTCCTAACGCGGCATACTTTAGAACCGATGGTCTCCATCTTTCCTATTACGGATATGTCGTTTGGGGAGAAATCGTTAAAGAATCAATCCTTAACGGACTTGAGAATATGTAATTATGTTTTATAGCGTCGATGTGAGTGATGAGTATAAGAAAGCTAAATCTAAATTCCTTAGACATTCTTTAATCTTCTCACTCATCTTCGCTTTAATCATCATCGGTGATGTCTTACTTGTTTACTTCGCAAGTGAAGACTTCACAGTTAATCTTATTATTTCCATTATTCTCACCATTATCTTTGCGTGGGGCGCTATCTATTACTTCGTGAATGTATATGGTGAGATTAATACGAGATATCGTTTCTTCAAAGGTTTTGAAAGCGGAATCAAACCAATTGAAGAAATTGTATTTCTAAAAAAAGAAGATGAACTCCATTACGTTAACGGATTATATGTTTATCGCTTATACGTTAAATATATTGAAAACCTTAACGAAAAAGAGAAAATCATCTATACCTTAGAGCCGAATCTAAAGTATGAAAATGGTGATAAATTAACAATTACCACCTATCAGAGAATCCTTATTCAAGCGGAGAAACATTCATGAATACGCTTAGAAAAGAAAGGATTAAGGCCGCATTTAAATATACTTGGCCGTTCTACATTATTTCCGCATTAATCATTGGGTTTGGTTTAAATTTCATTTTCTCCATTACCCATAAAACACCAGCGTATAAGACTTTAACGGTATTTGTTTCTGGTATTGTTAAAGATCTTAAAGCCTTCAAAAAAGACACTCTTGCTAAATATGAGGACAAGGAACTAAAAAGTGTCACTTATATTGAAGCGGATCCATCAGAAGGCACTTATTATACGAAACTATCTGTCGCTGGTTATAGTTCCGCGGATGTCTTAATCATTCCAGTGTCAAAACTGGAGAATCTCAATCTCTCTGCTTTCGCTTTAGAACTTGAAGATTCGTTAATCAACGAGTACTGTCCAGGATATACATTCTATAAACAAGAAGAGATTAATTATGGAATTAAACTCGATAAGTCGATAATTGAGGAATATGTCTATTTACCTAGTGAAGATTGCTATATGTTCTTAAATGCAACAAGCGTTAATCTTGGTGAATATTCAAAGAAACAAATTAAAGAACACGATGTAGCCTTATGTGTCGCTAAAGACTGGGGGATGTAATGTTTAAAAGAAAAGAAGAAAAACACATCACAGACAAAGACGTTATGAGAACTCTTCCGCACACTAGAAGAGAAGTGTTTTTCGATTTGCTTAAACACAGAAAGATGAGTTTATTTGCTTTATCTTGTTTTACCTTCATGTTTTTTATTCCTCTTGCAGTGGATTTAATCTTCTTTAACTTCTTACAAAACGTCGCAATTGCGAGTGATAAGACGGACTATTTATTCTCCCTATTTTTCTATGAAATGATTATTTTGATTCCATGTATGGTCATCGGATGTTTGGGGCTTGCTGGGGCCTTTGAAGTGGCAAAAAACATGGTTTGGCAAGAAGGGACAATGCTCGCGAGTGATTTCTTCCATGGAATTAAGACAACATGGCTTCACGCGTTGACAAATGGACTAATTCTTGGAGTGATTCTTTCCGCGGGTGTTATTGGCAGTTGTTTCTTACTTATATACCAGCCAGTAAGTTCAATTATCATTGGTGTTGGAATGGGTGCGATGATTCTCTTCTTCCTATTCTTTGGAATGGCGATTGTGATGAATTACACTCAAGATGCCTATTACCAAAACTCTTATGGAGCGATTTTAAAAAACTCCTTCCGCTTCATGGGATTATTAAACTGGAGATTACTCGTAATCTTCCTTCTATCTACAGGAGTTGTTGTCACCCTTTGTTTCTTCAATATGGTGACATTAATTATCGGAATGGCGTTATTTGCAGTTCTTAATAGTGTAGTGGTTATTCTCTACACCTTAGTGTCCCATTCCGCCTTTGATAAATACATTAATATGGATAATTACCCCCACTTGGTCGGAAGGGGTTTATATAAAGTCGAAGATAACGACGAAATAAATAAAGACAAGGAGGCCTAGTTTTATGGCAGATGTAACACTACGACATGTTTACAAAGTATATGATGGAGGCGTAAGAGCGGTTAACGACTTTGATCTTGATATTAAAGACAAGGAATTCGTTGTTTTCGTTGGTCCATCTGGATGTGGTAAATCCACAACTTTAAGGATGATCGCTGGACTTGAAGAAATTACCGCTGGTCAATTATTTATTGATGGTGAATTAATGAATGAGGTTGAACCAAAAAATAGAGATATCGCGATGGTATTCCAAAGCTACGCTCTATATCCTCATATGACCGTCTATGAAAACATGGCCTTTGGATTAAAACTAAGACATACACCCAAAGATGAAATCGACCGTCGTGTTAAAGCCGCTGCAGAGATTTTGGAAATTTCCGAACTTCTTTCACGTAAGCCAAAAGCCCTTTCTGGTGGTCAAAGACAACGTGTTGCTTTAGGTAGAACGATCGTTCGTAATCCAAAAGTCTTCCTTCTTGATGAACCTTTATCTAACTTAGACGCGAAATTACGTGTTTCAATGAGAAGTGAAATTACTAAACTCCATGAAAAACTTGAAACGACCTTTATTTATGTTACTCACGACCAAACCGAAGCGATGACGATGGGGAATCGTATTGTCGTTATGAAAGATGGATTTATTCAACAAGCTGACACTCCTATCACCTTATTTGAAGATCCATGTAACTTATTTGTCGCGACCTTCCTTGGCTCTCCTCAAATGAATATTATCGACGCTGAATTATTCATGGATGGAAAAACCCTTAAGGCCAAACTTAATGACTGTGATGATTTAATCGTTTCTTTCCCTGATATTAAGGCGAAACAACTCGCTGATAAGAAATATATTGGCGGTAAAGTCCTCTTAGGTATTAGACCAGAACACGTTAGACCTAACGCTGGTAATTTAAAGACCTATGTCGATGTTGTTGAACATTTAGGAGATGAATCCATCCTTTACACAAAGATGGAAAATAGAAAAGATCAATTCATCATCAAGATGCCATTTAATTCGAAGATTCATGCGAATGAGAGCATCAGTGTTGAATTTAATATGGATCATGTTTATTTATTCGACTGCGACACTCATAAAGCGATTATGGGTATCCCAAATGAAGATGAAATTCCAGTTACCATTCATAAGAATATGATAACGATAGGGGAACAAGAACTTACTCTTTCTGACGAATTTGTTTCTCACCTTCTCGATAGCGCATTCGACAAAGAAGTCCACCTTGCGATTAAACCAGATTATGTGACACTTGAAGAAGTTCCTAATTCCTTAAAGATTGAAGCTAAATTAGAATTTGTTGAACAAAAGACAGACTACCAAGCTTTATATTTCTCCATAAAAGGAATTGAAGGTTACTTTGCGATGAAAATAAGAAATGAAGAACAAATTAAACTTGGAAGCAAAGTTAATCTCTATCTCCCATATTTAAGACTCACCGTTTATGATGAAGACCACAACAAAGCCTTCTCAAGAGAAGTAGTGCATGAGAATCGTGGTGTTGCTAATGTCGTTAATAAGAATGGTATGACCATTATTAGAGTCGGCGATTCGACACTTGCTTATCCAGATAATGGTCAATATCCTGATGGTCAATATGACATTATCTTTAAACAAGATAAGTTAATGACAATCTTCTCCAAAAAACTTCTTAAGAAGGGTTATGAGAATCCAGAAATGGATGAACCTCGTAACAGAATCAAAGTCTCAGCGTATGACGAAGATGTCCTTGGCGATAAGCTTCTTACTTATGTTGAAGTCAAAGGATTTGATAATTATGCATCATTTGTTGTGAACAACAATTTCTCCGTTTATAAGATGCCTAAATTTGAATTATTTGTCCCTGCTGATGGATTTATCTTAGAACCAAGAAACTAATCCATGAAAAAAGATTTTAATCATAATTACTATAAAGATTTATATCTAGACATGTTTCTTCCTGAACAAGAAGAGTTTTTTTACCATCATTCATTTTCATGGTGGTGGATTAGTTGAAGGGGATAAGGGAGACGCTCATTTATTTTGCGAACATCTATGCAAGCTTGGTTATGCGGTAGTGAGTGCGAATTATAGTCTAATGCCTAAAGCCAAGTTTCCTGATTATTTATATGATGCGGCGAATGCGGTTAAATATGTCATGGATAACATATCTAAGCATGGTAAATCGAGAGGATTTATTATCTCTGGCCAATCCGCGGGAGCGTGGATCACGTTAATGCTTTGCTTTAATAAAGATTATTTAGAATCTGTTGGTATTAACACCAAGATGATATGTGGCTGGGTGAGTGACGCTGCGCAAACGACGAGTCATTTTAACATCTTAAAGATTGAAAAGGATCTTCATCCATGGATTCAAAGAATCGATGAATGTGCTCCTCTATATTATGTTAATGAGAAGACCACATTTTCTCGTTTATTACTCCTTGCTTATGAAAACGATTTACCAAACCGTATTGAACAAAACCAATTATTACTATCAACAATAAAGTCGTTTGATAAGGACGCTGATGTAGAATTCAAAATACTTAAAGGAAATCACTGTCAAGGCAGTTCAACACTTGACTCTGATGGAGAATTTGAAGTTGTAAAAATCATGGAAGTATGGTTGGATAAATAGAAAGAAAAAAAGATCATCTCGCGGTGATCTTTTTACATAAAAATGATAGGTATCTCCATTACTTTCTTGTTTTAAGCTTCTTTTTAGGCGCCCATTTTTCGACGATACGTGGGTAATATTCTCTCCAAATATTCTTAACGTGTTCTTTGCTGTAATAATCACTGATGACTTTGGAACCTTTGGAATATTTTTCGTAATACTTTTTATCGCTGGCGAGCTTTTTGACTTCAGCGTCGAACTCATCAACATTTTTGCCAACCGCATAGCATTCTTGATTTTTGAAAAGAATCTCTTCATATAAATCTAAATCTCTTAATAAGACTGGTTTATAAGAATTGACCGCTTCAAGAATGGACATTGGGAATAATTCAGATAATGAAGGCATAAAGAGCATGTCACATAAATTAAAGATTCCATTCATCTCATCACGCGGGATGATACCGATAAATTTAACGTTCTCAGGTGGATTATCCATAATCGCCTTTAATTCGTGATAACCATCAGTCATTTTTCCAAAGGAAAAACCACCCGCCCAAACGAAGACTTTATCTGGATTTCTTTTTGACACTTCAATGAAATCTAAAACACCTTTTCTTGTTTGAACTTGACCACATCCCATGACAACAAATTTATCTAATGGAATGTCATATTTCTTTCTAAGAGCGTCTCTTTCTTCTTGGCTGATTTTATAGAATTTTTCGTGGTCAACAAAGTTAGGAATATAAGTGATATTGTCTTTTTCAATTCCAAGTTCCATTAGTGGTGGAATAAAGGAAGGATTAACAACGACGATTTCATCCGCTTTACGATAGGTAGAAATAACGTATTTCTTAAAGATTTTGAAAAATAGTTTTGGCATCTTTAATGAGCCATCAAGAGTGGATGGAATGAAGTGAACATAAGCGACATTAACGTGACGATTATTAAATCTCGCACGATAGGAAGGGTTGACTGTGTGCATATGATAAATATCGAAATTAGATTTTCTTGAATTAACTTCAACTTCAAAAATATCATCGCATTCTTTGACTAAAGCGAGTTGTTCGATATACGCACTTGCGACACCTTGTCCGTCAACAGAGGTGGCTTGAGACAACATATTAATTCTGATTTTTCCCATATTTACCTAATACCCATAATCCTTTCCATCTTAAATTGTTTTCTCATAAAGAGAGCAAAACTTAATATAAACATGATGATTCCCACGACAAAGGCCATCCCAGATACACCTGCGGAAATAATATTTAATTCCGTTTGATTAAATAAATCTGGATCTTTGATGAATTGTCTATAGACGTTATAGACGGTTATTCCTCCACCGAGAGTGAGAAGGATACCAAAGATTAAAAATAGAACCCTAAAGGCCTTATATGCACCTCTACGACGTTTCGCTTTGTAATAATCCATCACATATGCTCCATCTTTAATATTTTCTCATTTTTTCTGATGCTTTTCCTTACAATTGTTAAAGCAAGGGTAATCATGATACCTCCCATAACAATGGCGAAGAGAGCAAAGCCAAGTAAAAACGCTAATTCTTCCTGGTCAGCGTTACTTGGGTTATCAAATATAATCGCTAAAACAGCGACAATAACAAAAGCTCCTACAGCGGCAAGAGTGGGTCCAACAATAAGGAATACTCTCTTAAGTATTCTCATATCTCTCACTCTTCTTGAAGCGGTTAAATAATCGGTAGAATAAATGTCACCCATTTTAGTTTCTCTCCGTTCTATACATTTTTCTAAACGCCCAAGATAATAATACATTAAATCCACTAGCAAGAACCATTCCTAAAGGAATCGATGCCTGATATGGAAATTTTAATAATGTTATCGAGGAGACGAAAGCAAAACAGAAAAGCATCCTAACCGCAGTGAACAACATTTCTTTAGCGAGCTTTCTAAATGGGGTTTTAGATCTATAAATCAACGAGGATACAAGGAAATATATCAATGAAACAAGGCTATATAAGAGGATGATAACAGAGTTATAGAATGTATAACCGATATGATACATATAGAAAAGTGAGCCTAATAGTAGGAAGAAACAAATGATTGATGGAATAGCGTGGATAAAAATAATCGATTGGATTCTCACTGTATCCAAAAATGGTGAGAAGTGAGAACGAGAATTTCCATCTAGATAAACCGTTTCAATTGTGACAGTGAAGATTGGGTATTGTTTTAGTTGGAATGAGGTGATTTGATTCATCTCATATTCATAACGGCTCCCCTTAATCTTCACTAATTCATCAATATAACGGACAGGAAAACCTCTTAATCCACATTGGTCATCAGGGATATATTGTTTGGTTAGAAGCGAACGATCGAATTTAGACCATTCATTACCAAATCTACTTCTAAAAGGAACTTTTCGATTAAAGTGACGGACTCCAAACACTAGTTCATCTTTATCTTTTAAGGCTTCATACACTCTAACGATATCTTTAGTGAGGTGCTGTCCATCTCCGTCCGCGGTGATGACATATTTCGCTTCAGGAAATAGTTCATGTATTTTACTAAATCCAAGTTTTAACGCTGCGCCTTTACCTTTATTAACAGGTTGCTTTAAATACTTAACTAGAGGAGCGACCTCATTAAAAATAGAGTCGTATTCTTCGGATGAACCATCATTAACCAAAAGAACGTTAAAACCTTCGTCTAAAGCGCTTTTGACCGTTTGAATTAATAAGGTATCCGGTTCATAACTTGGTATCAATATGACCGCATCTTTTTTCATACAAAAAGAGTTTACTACTTTTTTTGAAATTCTTCTATATTACGATGCGAATATACGCCTGCATATGCTAAAATACATGCGGCATGATTAAAATAAATTTCCTCGGTGATTCGATAACTTATGGCTATGCAGTTAAGGATATGAATAACTGTTTTGTTAATATTATCGGAAGAACATTACCTGCGGAAGTAAGAAATTATGGAATAAGTGGGACAAGATTCGCTAAACAAATTGTCCCGTCTTTATCTCCTAGCTATGATTTATATTTTGGATCACGTGTCAAAGATATGAATCCTGATGCTAATCTGGTCGTGGTGTTTGGGGGAACAAATGATTTTGGTCATGGAGACGCTCCAATTGGAAATGATAACGATAGAAGTCCAGATACTTTCTACGGTGGAACTCATCATCTGATAAACGAGTTATTAAAACATTATAAAAAGGAACAATTACTATTTGTTTTGCCTCTTCATCGTTTATGGGAAACATGCGTCTATGGAAATGGGGAAAAAGAAGTGGCTTCACTTCCTCTATCTGGTTATGCTTCAATCATTGAGTCAGTGTGCAAAGAATATGATATTGAGACTCTTGATTATCGAAAAGAGATGGGTGAAGCAATTAATAATCCATATCTTGCAGACGGGCTCCACCTTAATGATAAAGGGCACATCAAATTTGCGTCTCTTCTCATCGAGGACATCAAACGTAAACTTTTACTGAAATAAAAAAACATCAAGCACCTTGCTTGAATGAGAAAGAATATTTATCTAAAATCTAGTGTATGGAAACTGTTAAATTAAAGGCGAAAACTAAAGATTACATCTGGGGTGGTAATAGATTATTTAATTATGGAAAAGTCTCTGACACCGACATCATCGCTGAGTCATGGGAATTATCATTTTTTAAAGATATGGAATCCCTTATCGATTCAGGAAAAGATATAGGTAAAAAGCTTTCTGATGTTGCTAGTGAAAAAGACCTTGGAAAGAATGTTCAAAAATATCCTTTTTTCCCAGTTTTAATAAAATTAATTGATGCGAATGATAATCTATCTGTCCAAGTTCATCCAAGTGATGAATACGCTTTAGAACATGAAAATTCCTATGGAAAAACTGAGATGTGGTATGTCCTTGAAGCAAAAGAAGGATCTTTCTTACATGTTGGATTAAACAAAGATGTCACTGAAGAAGAAGTGAGAGAAAGAATCAAAGATAACACAATCATGGATATCATGAATCATATTGAAGTTAAGCCTGGAGATTGCTTCTTTATTCCAAGTGGAACACTTCATGCGATTGGTAAAGGTGTGATGGTCATCGAGATTCAAGAAAACTCCAATCTTACATATCGTGTTTATGACTATGATCGACGTGATAAAAATAACAATCCACGCGAGCTACATATCGAAAAAGCCTTAAAAGTCATGGATTACAAGAAAGCAAAAATCGTCAATATTCAAGATGAAGTTCTTGCGGATTATAAATATTTCAAAGTTAAAAAACTATCAAATCCTTGCGTGATTGAAGCACCTCTAGATTCCTTTGCGTCCTTTACGATTATCGAAGGTGAAGGAAGAGTTGATGATATCGCATTTAAAAAGGGCGATACATTCTTTGTTCCTGCAGGAAAAGTAGCGAATATAAACGGAAAGAGTAAAGTAATTCTTACGACAATTAACTAATATGGATAAGAAAATATTAACAGTGCAAGATATATCTTGTTATGGTCAGTGCTCGATTACTGTCGCACTTCCAATTTTAAGCGCGTTAGGTCATGAGACCATTATTCTCCCAACCTCAGTGTTATCAACACATACCTCAGGGTTTAAAAACTTTGTTGTTAAAGACCTGACTGATCAGTTTGACGCGATATTAAATCATTGGAAGAAGGAACATATTACTTTTGACTGCTTATATACTGGGTATTTAGGAAGCGAAAATCTTGTTGAATATATCAAATTTATCAAGGATAACTTTATGAATGAAGGTGCTTCTATCATCATTGATCCAGCGATGGGTGATGAAGGGAAATTATATCCAGCCTTTGATTTAAAATATGCAAAGAAGATGCAAGAACTCATCCCTCTTTCTGATATTATCCTTCCTAACGTTACAGAAGCATGTTTCTTAAGCGATACTCCTTACGTTGAAAAATATGATGAAATATATATCAAAGATTTATTAGTTAAATTAGAAGCAAAAGGATGCAAAAAAATCATCCTCACCGATGTCAGTTTTGAAGAAAATACGACAGGAGTGTATTCATTAATTGATGGAAAGTATAGTTATTACAAACATCAAAAGATTGGTAATGGAATACATGGAACTGGGGATGTTTTCTCCTCAACATTCGTCGGTGTATATTTATTAAAGAACGATATTCATCTTGCAATTAAGATGGCTGCTGATTTTGTTTATCGATGTATCGTAAACACCATTGATGATAAGAGTCATTGGTATGGTGTTAAATTCGAAAAACAAATCAAACATTTACTCAAGGGGATTGAAGATGAAAGTTTATAAACACATTTATGAAAATATTGGTAACACTCCATTAGTGGAACTTACTAATTTAGAAAAAGAATTTAGCTTAAGAGCTAAACTCGTTGCCAAGGTTGAAAGTTTTAACAACCAGCAAAGAAATTTACGATGATTTAGATGGTCAAATTGATATCTTTGTATCTGGCGTTGGAACTGGTGGAACAATCAGTGGAGTGGGCAAATATCTTAAGGAAAGAATTCCTAATGTTAAGATAGTTGCAGTGGAACCAAAGACATCACCAGTTTTATCAAAAGGCGAATCTGGTAAACATAGAATCCAAGGTATTGGAGCAGGTTTTGTTCCTAATACTTTAGATACATCCATCTATGATGAGGTTATTACCATTGATGATGAAGATGCCTTTGAAATGGGCAGGATGTCTGCGAAAAAAGAAGGACCTCTTGTTGGTATTTCTTCAGGAGCCGCTATTAAAGCAGGACTTATCTTAGCTAGTAGAAAAGAAAACGAAGGAAAAACCATTGTCGTATTTCTTCCAGATACAGGCGGAAGATATTTATCAACTGCAATGTTTGATAAATAAAATAATAGCCATTTTGGTTTGTAATATTTTGTTAGAAATAATACAATTTAGTTAGCGAATATTCTTAAGGAGAATTTATTATGGCATGTTTTACTGTTAGTATGATTGGTGCGATTGGTGTTGGCGTTGCAAAACACATCGTCAAACATCACGAAAAGAAGATTGAACTTCAACATCAAGAACCAAAAGAATATAAATTCGGTTCAGATGTTAAATGGAGCAAAAAACTTTCTTATCTAGAACTTACATTATGGACAGGTTCATTCCTTTTAGCAGGTGAACATATCCTTCACGGAGAAGTTGTTCCATATCCACCATTCCTGACAGCGATGAATAGTGCGGAAGATACAATGGAAATGCTTCAAGAAATGGGTACAGTTGGTGTATTGATGTTCGTGTTACTCGTTGTTGCATGGGCCGTTGGTGTATTGATTGTTGACTTTGTCAAATTCCGTAAACACAAAGAGATTGTAGCTAAGGAGAATGAATAATGTATTTCTTAACAGCTTTAGGCTGCACGATTATCGCTACCCTTTTATGGTTCTTCTTTAGAGATCGCAAGAATCTCCATTTAGAGATTTTAGCTATCACTTATGGCGCTGCTACATTAATGTGGTTAGTGGACTGCATATTTTCCGCTGCTGGTGGAGAGGGATTCTTAAGTTTTGAATTCCCAACCGATGGTTGGATTTCCCTTTGGACTGTCTTAGGTGGAATCTTCATCTGGTTAATCCTAGCCTTTATTCTTAACAATAAAGAGAAAACTGCGGTCACTGAATAAGATAAATTTATAACCGAAAAAATTGATGCATGAAAATGTATCGATTTTTTATTATCTAAATGAAAGTACAAAAAGAAAGTAATAGAATATATGTGATATGAAAAAGCGTATTATCAATCATCGCCAAGAAGAAGCGCCTCGATATAATCCAACCATCGAAGAAGGACTCGATGAAGAAAAGGTACTTGAAAGAGTTAGTAGTGGTTTAGTCAACAAAGCTAAAGACCCCACGAATAAGTCTTATCTTCAAATTGTCTTTGGAAATATTTTCACATTCTTTAATATCCTAATGTTTATCATCGCAGGAGTGCTTGTTTTAGTCGTTGGTAAAAAGGTTGTTACTAACTTATTATTCCTTGTCATCATTCTCTGTAATTTGCTAATTGGAACAATTCAAGAATGTAAATCAAAACACACGATTGAAAAGTTAAAACTCTTAAATAACAACAAGAGCAAAGTAAAAAGAGGCGGGAAAGACATAGAAATTCTTCCAAATGAGATTGTTTTAGATGATGTCATTATCCTTTCTCCTGGAGATCAAATTCCTGTTGATGGAGTTATTCTTGATGATGAAATTGTCGAAGTCAATGAATCCCTTTTAACTGGTGAGTCAGTTCCTGTAAAGAAAACTAGAGGAGATATGTTATACGCTGGATCGTTTGTTGTTTCAGGAATTAACTATATCCGCGCAGATAAGATTGGAAATGACACATATATTCAATCAATTCAAAGCAAAGCAAAATTATCTAAACAACCTAAATCGCATTTGATGATTGCGATTAGCAAGATTATCCGCGTTATGACACTTATCGCTATCCCATTAGCGTTTGTTGTTTTCTTAAACGAATTCTTACATAACATCTCTAATCCAATCTTAGACACTAAGACAAATGATATCGCTCCGATGTTCCCAACATATTGGGGACAAGATTCCCAAGTATCTGACGCAGTATTCTATGGTGGAGTCACTATCGCATACATGATTCCTTACGGAATGGCTCTTTTAGCATCCGTAGCAATGGCCACGGGTGTTGTTAAATTAGCCCAAAGCAAAACACTTGCGCAAAACCTATATTCTGTCGAATCATTATCAAGAGTCAATACTCTTTGTTTAGATAAAACGGGAACATTAACAGATGGAACAATGAGTGTTGAAAGTTACACGATTCTCGATGAGAAAGTTAAAGATGAAGAATTGTTAAAACTCATCAGTTCATATTTATCCGCTTTTAAAGCCTCTAACCAAACATCCATCGCTTTAACAAATAAGTTTGGTAATGAAAAAGCGTTTGATTTTGATAAGACTATCCAATTCTCAAGTGCGAGAAAGTATTCCGCGGTGAGATTTAAGGAACGTGGATGGTACGCTTTGGGCGCTCCAGAATATCTAACCAAGGATAAGGATGTATTAGGGAAAATCGATGAATTTGCTAAACATGGATTAAGAGTAGTGCTTCTATCCAATATTGATGGAGAATTTGTCGATGAAGAGAAACTTCCTGAAAAGAGAAATAATGTTGCGATGTTTATCATTCGTGACACAATCCGTCCAGAAGTATACGACACGATGAGATGGTTCCATGAAAATGATGTCGATATTAAGGTCATCTCTGGCGACAACATTGGAACAGTTAGCTACATTGCTAAGCAATGCGGTATTGAAAACTGGGATAAGGTTATCGATATGAGCACGATTACTGATAAAGATGATTTCGAAGAAATCGTCATGAATAATGCGATATTTGGACGTGTCAATCCAGATCAAAAAGCCGATATCATTCAAGTATTAAAGAAACACGGAAGAATCACTGGTGTCACTGGTGATGGATTAAATGATTTATTAGCCTTCAAACAAGCCGATTGTTCTATCGCTCTCGCTAATGGTGCGGCAGCGACTAAAAATGTTGCGAGCTTGATTCTTTTAGATAGCAACTTTGCTAATATGAAAGAAGCTGTCTTCCAAGGAAGAAGAGTGGTCAATAACATTCAAAGATCATCATCATTATTTGTAATGAAAGACTTCCTCTGGTTATTCATTACCATCCTTCCAATTCTTCTTGGTCTCAACCATGTTATCCAGCCGACAGTCATGTCGATTGTTAATATCTTCATTACCGGTATTGCTTCACTCTTTGTTGCCTTAGAGCCAGACAAGACAAGAGTGAAAGGTAACTTCTTCAAGAACGTTGTAAGAACCGCGATAATCGCAGGATTTTATATGTTTGTCCCGATTCTTTTAATCATGACATATTTCCTAACTAGTCAGATTATCCAAACGCAGTCTTATGATTTAAGTCAGATGATGACACAGTTTAATAATGGAGAAATTACTAACCTTGGATGGGTACCTGTCATGAGTTTATGTGTAACCATAGCTGGATTTATCATCTTCTTTGATAACTGCCGTCCATTCACTAAATTTAGAAAAATCTTATTTGGCTGTATCTTAGGACTTGTTTTACTTGTCCTATATCTCATTCCTGAATTCTTCATTGTCAGTGGAACAGAAATGCTTAAAGAAACAGTCGTGGACAGCAAATTAGGTTTACTTAATATCTTCAAATATGAAATAGATCACCTTGGACCAAACGCTACTCTAATTCTTTATCGTACGATGTCCTTAGAACAGTGGCTATTCCTCGTAGGATGGCTTCTTGCTGCGTATCCGCTTTATCTATTTAATAAGAAGTTCTTTGGAAAACTTATGGATGTGCTTTTATTCTCTCATAGAGAGTATAAGGATGATTAAATCAAAAACCCAAAATAACTATACGTTTTACATAGTAAAGATGTAAAATATATATAAGCAATGATCTTTTATAAAATTATTGGAGGATATTTATTATGGCTTTAAGAGACACGAACGCTTTTAGAACGCGCGCGAAAGATGAACTTTGTAAACTTGAGAAGGATGTATACGGAAGAGATATTACACACGAAGAAGTTGAAATCGTCTTCCTCACATACGTCATGGGCTTCATAAAAGGAATGTTCGTGGTGGCAAATAATACTTGTGGAAGAATTTATGAAATAAGTTCTAATCCAACAAACGGAAGATTATATATTGATGTCTATAAGAAAGATGGATCGAAGGTTATCGCTATTTAAGTAAAATAATCCATCTATTAATTAATTGAAGAAAAACTGGTGCTTCCTCACCAGTTTTCTTCATATAATCTAAAAGATTATGCTATATTATATTTGTGGTTTGGAGGAAGCGTTATGAAGAGATTCATTAAAGCATTAACAATACCATTTGTTTTAGGAGCGACATTGTCCTTTTTTGTTGATTTTGAAAGTAAAGAATTTGTTATCGCTCAAGCTAGTGGCGCGCTTCCCACAACAATATCGTTAAGAGATAATACAGAAACAGAAATTAGGAATTATTACAATAACCTTAATTCTCTTGCTGAAAGTGAACTTCAAGGTACAAATCTCTTAAAGAACTTAAAACCAATCCTTTCTAATAACCAAAGAATGTATTCATATGATAGAAATAATGGTACAGAAATTTGGCAGTTATATGAAATCATTGATCGCGATTGGGAACTATCTCCTGCAAATGAGATAACCACTGGCACATATGATGAATCGACAAAAACGATTACTGGATATACATATGGAAAAAGCGCCAGTAATCCAGGAGATAATCCATATGTCAGAGCGCTTTATGTTGATCGCTCAGTAGAAAATCCGATGAAAGCTTGGGGCAACCACAATCAAACATATGGAGGAATCAATAGAGAGCACATATGGCCGAAATCGCATGGTTTTGATGAAGAATTAAGTGATTCTGACGGAGCTAGGGGAGACCCAATGCATCTTTGGGCCGCAGATGGATATACCAATAATATTCATAATAATTATTTCTATGGGTATGTTGATACTTCAAAAACTTATGTCGACTGCCAAGACAAGATTTCTTATTCCGTGGGCAATTATCTCGGAACATCGAAAACATTAGGAAAAGGCACAGTTTTTGAACCTCAAGACTCAGATAAAGGCGATATCGCTCGTGCAGTATTCTACATGGTTGCAAGATATAACAACTACGCAGGCGCAACATCTGGAATTGACGCGAACGAGCCAAACCTCATTTTAGAAAATAATCTAGATGGGAATAATGTCACTGGAACATCGACGGCGACCACATCGTTCAGCCTAGGTATTCTTCAAGACTTACTTGAATGGAATAAATTAGATCCTGTTGATGACTTTGAAATCCATCGTAATAACTTATTATTCAATAACTATACATTTAATAGAAACCCGTTCATTGATTTCCCAGAATGGGCAGATTACATTTGGGGAACATCAGAAAATGGTGTTTATGACAACACTAGTAAGGGATTTGCTTCCCCATTAACCGACCCTATAAGCCAAAACCCATCACCTGAGCCTGGCACTAAAGACGAATCAACTACATCAGAATCAGAAAGCGAGTCAATTGTTCCAATACCAGAACCTCAAGATGAATCACCTAAATTTGATATGAAAATGATTATCATTATTGGTGCGGTCGTTGTGGCGGTCGTTATCATTTTGATTGTCATCTTTGCTAACGCAAGCAAAAAACAAAAAAAGAAAATGGTGAAGAGCGCAAAGAAGATTGTTAAAAAATCCTCTTCAAAAAAGAAGAGTTCAAGTAAAAAGTAAAAAAAGCATTCCCTTTGGGGATGTTTTTCTATTTAACTAAATCTACGATATTTGTTTTTTTGTAACTATCAACGAAGAGAGTCAAGATATTAGCAAGATCATCAAGGTCGCAGTTTAATTCTCCGTTAAACCAGGCGCGATAAGTATTTAATATGCCACCGATGATATAGCTAAACGTAATGTTGGCAAGCTTTTCATTTCTTATAAAGACGCCTTCTTCCCTTTTCATTTGCTCTCTCATCGTTCTAACTATAACTTCAACAAACGCTGCCGACCCCTTCATCCTGAAAATGGAGTGATAATAATCATCTTTTAGTTTTAATTCCTTATTAATTCCCGCAAAGAGTTCTGAGGAATTATCCGCGAAAGTCTTGCCTTTAAATTCATTGTGAAGTCTTTCGAAAGAATCAACGATATCCTTAGAAATATGATCTTTAATCTCCCATGTTCCGCGGTAGTGTTTATAAAATGTCGTTCTATTAATTCCTGCGGTGTCACAAAGCTCAGTCACACTAATTTGACTGTAATGTTTTTGTGATGAGAGGTTGATGAAAGCATTAACTATCAAGCGCTCTATACGATGATAATTACTATTCTTTTCTTTTACGTTTTTTTCCATAAACATTATGTATTTTACAATATTTTCAGTGTGTAGACAAATAAACAAATCGGGTAAAAATGTCTAAATGTTTCATGGTTGTTGATTTTTCTTATTATCTAATTTTTGTTTTACAACAAACGATAAGTAGATAGAATATATTTACTATGAAAGTAGTGTCAATTTATAAAAAACATCTACCTGCGATGATCTTTGGCCCAATGTTAAAAATAGTGGAGGCTTTTTTTGATTTGCTTATCCCCCTATTCATGAAGGCTATTATCGATCTCCAAAACTATGCGGTTATCGATGATTTTCCAAATAAGTTAACAGGATATATTGCTAAATTTATTAGGAGTTTTAGTCCTTGGGTAAGTGATCGCGCTTTAAGCGATGCGTTGATTGGCGGAACATTCATTTTAGCGATGGGAATTGTTGGATTCTTAATCACGATGGTTTCACAGTTTATCGCCGCCATTACCTGCGTGAAAGTTGGAACTGAGATTAGAAATACAGCCTATCTCCATACGATGAAATTATCTAAACGAGAAAGAGAAAAGATTGGGAATGATAGAATTAACACCATTCTTAATAACGATACTTATCAGGTTCAACAAGGAGTCCTTATTTTTGTTCGATTAATCATAAGAGCACCTTTAGTCCTTATTGGTGCATTAGTCTTTTCCTTTATTCTTAATGTTTCAATCGGATTTATCTTTGTTATGATTGTTCCAATCATTTCAGTAATCGTTGTTTTTGTAATGTATCGTTCTTCTAATGCATACACAAGGATCCAAGGAGAAGTAGATAACGTTTCTAGTTATACAAGAGATGCATTACTTGGTAATAAAGTCATTCATGCCTTTGATAAGAAAGAGGAAGAATCCTCCGAATTTAAAAAAGTTAATAATTCTTATAAATATAGAGCGATGAACGCAGTGAGGATTACTTCTTTAGTCAATCCTTTAACATTTGCAATTATCTCTCTAGCGATGATTATGGTTGTCTTCTTTGGCGGAACACCGATGTTTGATAATCCTGACGCTAGTGCGCTTGCTTCAACCATTATGGCGGAAGTTCAATATCTTGGACAAATTCTCTTTGTTGTTATGCAGTTAAGCAACGTTGTTTTAATCTTCACTAAAGCGAGAGTGTCACGTCATCGTATTGATTCTCTTCTCATGATTAATCCATCAATTATCGATGATGAAAAAGCGTTAACAAAAGAGATAAATAACGGGGAATGTCTATATTCTTTTAATGATGTTTCTTATAAATATGAGGAAAATGGTAACGCGGCAATTAGCAAAATTACTTTTGATATAAAGAAGGGTCAATCAATTGGATTTATCGGTGGAACCGGATCTGGTAAATCAACATTAATATCTTTATTTAATCGTCTTGATGATATCAGTGATGGAAAGCTTTTATATAAAGGAATGGATATTAAAGAATATCGATTAAAGAAACTAAGGGATGAAGTTGGTGTTGTTTCTCAAAAAGCCACTTTATTTAATGGCACAATAAAATCTAATTTACAAATTGGAAGGTTCGATGCGAGTGAAGATGAAATGATTCACGCTTTAACTATATCCGATGCATATGAATTTGTTTCTAAATATGACGATGGAATTAATCATGAAGTAGTGGACCAAGGAAAGAACTATTCTGGCGGCCAAAGACAAAGATTATCCATCGCAAGAGCGTTACTTAAAAAAAGAGAAGTTATCATCTTTGATGATTCAACCTCCGCATTAGATTTATTAACGGAAAAAAGAGTGAGAGAAAATATCGATAAAGAATATCAAGATATGACAAAGATTATCGTCTCTCAACGTATTTCCTCAGTGATGAATTGTGACGAGATTTATTTGTTAAATAAAGGACAAATAATCGCTAGGGGAAGTCACAACGAATTATTAAAGTTATCTCCTGTGTATAAAGAGATTTACGAAAGCCAAATCGCTAAGGAGGGTGCTTCATTATGAACAAAGCCTTCTTAAAGCGTTATGTATTCATCTACAAGAAAGACATCGCTCTTATTTGTCTTTTCGTTGTTTTATTCCTAATCTCTCAACTATCCCAGCCATTCATTATTGGTAACATGCTCGACCACGCTTTGATGAACGACAAGCAAACATTCGTCATTGAGATGGTTGTTTTAGCGACATTATCTCTTGTTGGAGTATTTTCTAACTTTGCCTTTGAATATTTATCTGGTGTGATTACACAAAAGGTTATTTATCAAGTTAGAGAAGATATATTTAGAAAATATAATTCCATTTCTATTGAGAAAATGAATCAATATTCATTAGGTGATTTATTACAACTTGAAATTAATGATATGGAAAATGTTTCAAATGGAATATTTGCCTTATTTAAATCATTCTTAGAAGGAATAATTGCGATTTTAGTCACAATTATCATCATGCTTTATATCAACTGGCTACTTGCTTTAGGTGTCATTCTTCTCACCCCATTAAGCGTTATTATGTCTCGCTTTGTTGGTAAATTCTCGCATACATATTTCAAGAAACAGAGTAAACTCCAAGCTGAACTTAATTCCATCTCAGTGGAAGCTATCTCTAATGGTGATATTCTCAGTTCATTTAACTATGAAGAAGAAAGCATTAAGAAATACATCGCTAAGGATGAAGAATTATCAAAAGAAGCGAAAATCGCACAGTTTTCTGCCTCTTGGATCAATCCATCCACTCGTTTAGTTAATAATACGATTTATGCAATTATCGGTATCGCAGGAATCATCATGATTTCATATTCATCAAATAATGTTTTAATCTCACTACTTGCGATAATGAGTGTTGGAAAACTTTCATCCTTCCTCTCATATACATCTCAATATTCCAAACCATTTAATGATATTTCTTCGATTATTGGAGAATATGAAGCAATGAAGGCTTCAATTGATAGAATGATGAAATTCTTAAATGAAGAAGATGATGTTGATGAAGGTGATAAAACACTCAATAATCTATCATCTATTATCTTTGATAATGTTTCATTCTCTTATGATAAGAACAAAACACTAATCGAAGGATTTAACACTAATATTTCATCTGGCATGAAAGTTGCGATTGTTGGGCCAACAGGCGCGGGCAAGACCACTCTTATCAACCTATTGATGAGATTCTATGATCCTGATTCTGGAATCATCAAATATAACGATATCAATGGAAAAGAAATTAAAAAGTCTTCTTTAAGAAGTAATTTTGGTATGGTTCTTCAAGAGACATGGATATTTAAGGGGACGATTTTAGAAAACGTCCGTTATGCGAAAAGAAATGCTACTAACCAAAAAGTTATCGAAGCGTGTCAACGCGCGCATTTGGACGAATTTGTTTCTTCCTTACCACAAGGATATGAAACAGTTATTTCTTCAAACGACGGTTTATCCGAAGGACAAAGACAAATGATCTCTATCGCAAGAGTGATGCTCGCTAATCCAAGCATTATTCTTTTAGATGAAGCAACTAGTAACGTTGATACAAGAACAGAGAAATTAATTATCAATTCCTTCGACAATATGACCAAGGGCAAAACATCAATTGTCATCGCTCATCGATTATCAACGATCGTTAACGCTGATATGATTCTTGTTTTGAAAGATGGTAATGTCATTGAACAAGGAAATCACGAACAACTACTTAAGAAAAAAGGTTTCTACTATTCAATGTACATTTCCCAGTTTAAATAGCAATCTAATGGAGATACATGCATTTATTTTCAAAAGGAGTGAATGAAAAAATGAAGAAAATTATCTATGTTAACGCGATTATTCGTAAAGATGAATCAAGAACCAAAAGACTCATCGATAACATTCTAAATGGAGTGAAAGATGAGGCTGAACTTATCGAAATTAATCTTAATGATTTAGATTTAACTCCATACAATGAAATTTCATATGACGATAAAGTACAAAATGGAACCCCAGATCTTTTCTTTAATTATTCAAAGCTTATTGCTGAGAGTGATGGTTTAGTTATTGCTTCTCCGTTTTGGGATATGTCCTTCCCTTCACTTTTAAAATCATTCCTTGAGAAAATTTCATTATTTGATGTCATGTTTATCAGCGATGATAAGAAATGCATTGGTATCGCTAAATGTCCATTCATGTATTATGTGACCACTAGAGGTATGGATATCCATGATGGTGATGAATTAGAACAAGGAACCCCATACCTTAAAGCGTTATGTTGGCTTTGGGGAATCAAAAAGTTTGATGTTACATCATGTTCTAACTTCGATTACATAGGTGAAGATGCAATTAATAAAGAGATTGACAGAAAGAGCGTTGAAGGCATTAAAAAACTTAAAAAACTTCTTGAGAATTAATCGACTCTTTCTAATCTTTACTATTTCATATACAATACAATAAAGGGCTACCTTATTAATAAGGAGTGAACTTATGTCTGACGATATCTTACTTCAACCATTAAAAGCATATAACACTGTGTACCGCGAAAAGTTCAAAGAAACAGCGGAACTCTTTTTCGAAGAACTCAAAAATAAAGCTGGCACTGATGTTGAACTTAATAAAGAAACAATTAAAAGATTGAAACAAGAACAAGCCGCGAGAGCGCTTCTTGCTAAGAAGAGAAATTCGCAAAAAGGTCTTAAAGGTTTTGTCATTTTTCTCATCATTCTCTTCTTTATTGCTTCTATCGCGATGGTTATCGTTGGACCAGTTCTTAAGAAGATTCCATATCTACCTGCAATATTATCCGCGGTTGGCGCGGTTATTGTCGCAGTTGGATTCATTATCATCGTTGTTAAGATTCTTAACACGAGAATTAAGAAACTAGATGAGGAAATTGCTAAAAGGGATGCAGCAATAGCGGAATTAACCGAAGAAGCTAAACGTCAAATGGCGTCCCTCAATTCCCTATATGACTGGAATATGGCAGCATCTGTTTTCACCAGCGTTATTCCATTAACTCAATTAGATCGTATTTTCGATTCAAAGAAACACGCTTTAATGGTGCAAAAATATGGTCTTGATGGAACTAGTAATCCAGATATCTCCGCTTTATATGTTCAGTCTGGTTCTATCTTAGGAAACCCATTCCTTGTTCAAAGAGCCAAAGTCCATAAGATTATTGATAAGACATACACTGGTAGCTTAACAATTACGTGGACAACCATTTCTCATGACTCTAAGGGTAATTCTTATACGGTCACCCATTCTCAAACTTTAGTGGCCACTGTGACAAGACCTGCTCCTGATTATCATCATGAAACAACACTTATCTTTGCTAATCCAGCCGCTCCTGATTTAGTGTTTTCTCGTAAGCCTCAAGGCATGACTGGCAAAAATGAAAAACAAATCTTTAAATTTGTTAGAGATCAAGAAAAAGAAATTGCTAAACTCGCTGAAAAGTCCATCTCTAGAGGTGGCAACTTCACTCCTTTGGCAAACTCTGAATTCGAAGCTTTATTCCATGCATGGAATCGTAATCATGAGCAACAATTTAGATTATTGTTCACCCCATTAGCTCAACAAAATGAAGTTGAGTTAGTAACAAAAACAGATGGATTTGGCGATGACTTTAGTTTCTATAAACATAAGATGATAAATGAAATCGTCTCTAGACATAGTCAAGCTATCGATTATAGTGGTAACCCACTTGACTATATTGATATCGATTATGAAGCTGCGAAGCGTAAATTTGTTAATTACTGTATCTTATTCTGCAGTGGTTTATATTTCGATTTAGCGCCTCTACTTTCTATTCCTTTATATCAACAAACCAAATCTCTTGAGTTCATCTACGGAGATGACACTCCTGAAAACTATTCATACTATGAGCACGAATCGATGGCGAATTCCTTTGATCCAAGGATATTCGCTCACGAAGATACAACAACCGACGTTATTCTTAAGACTTCTTGTATTAGAAAAGATGGGAAGGCTGATAAGGTTAATGTCACAGCTTATTCTTATCGTGGAGAACCTAGAGTTACCTTCGTTCCAAAACTTGGAGGAGATGGGAGAACTCATAACGTTCCTGTTCACTGGACCGAATATATTCCAGTTGAAAAAGAATCGACCATGGAAGTTGCTGATACAAGCGCATCAAGGTTTGATTTTAACGATAAAATAAGGAATAATGGTTTTGACGAGTTCATCAGAAGATATGCTACTGGTGGCGCATACTCGTTTAGACGCGGTCTACTCGCTATTTTTGGTGGGGAATCATATAGTTCCTCGTCCGATAGTGAATTAGACGGTTACTTCCGTAAGGAAGAATAAATATTTAGTCGGAGGAAATTTTATGGCTAATGAATTAGACGAACTAGATGAATCGCTAGTTAATAAGGAAGGACGCGAAACCCACGTCATCGAAAAACAAATCCCAGTTAAGGTTGGCCCAGGTAGCACTGTTTTCCAAATCATGCTTTGGGTTCTCGGAATCATTCCAGGACTTATCTTCCTCATCATGAAGATTAAAGCGCAAAACTATCTCAGAGGTTTACAACAAAAGATCAACCACAATGCATCACAAATTGATAACTACATCGAACAACGTGTTGTTATTCTTCAAAACGTTGCAGCTTTACTTGATAAAGCCGTCGATTTAGATAAAGACACCATGACAAAAGTCGCAAAATATCGTGGTGGTGGTAGAGCGGATGCTGATGCTGAACGTAGTGAAATCGGAAGCGCTGTCGAATCAATTTCTAGAACCATCAATGTTGCTTTCGAAGCTTATCCAGATTTAAAGGCTCACAAAGAAATCGCGGATGCTATGCAACAAAACTCTTATTTACAAAAAGAGATTACTGCTGCTAGAGAAATCTATAACGATACCGTTTTACTTTGGAACCAAGAAATTTTCAAATGGCCAACAAAGATGATCGTTGCCGCCAAAGCTGGATACACAAGCCGTATTCCATTCTCAACCTCTCAAGAGATTAAGGATAGAAACAGAAGCGAAGTATTCTTCAAATAATCAAAAAACAATGAAACGAAAATCCTGGGCGACCAGGATTTTTATTTGTTAAATACAAATATCATTGTAAAATAAAGACGTCTCTAGGAGGAATTTATATGCCAGACATCAAGGAAAGAGTGAGCCAACTCTTCAAAGAAAAATTTGAAAAAGAACCACAAGAAATCTTTTCCTGTGGAGGTCGCTTTGAAATATTAGGTAATCATACTGACCACAACCATGGTTTATGTTTAGCGGCGACTTGTAATTTATCAATCACCGCAGCGGTAAGTAGAAGAGATGATAATATCATCCACTTTGAATCAGTTGGATATTCTCCATTTGAAATCAATCTTGATGAACTTGATGTTAAAGAAGAAGAAAAGAATTCCTCACCAGGACTTGCTAGAGGTATTGCCTTTTATTTAAAAGAACATGGTTATAAATATGGTGGATTTAATGCGATATCAGAATCTACGATTTTTCCAGGCGCTGGTGTCTCTTCAAGTGCTGCGTTTGAATTATTAGTCGCGGAAATCTATAACTACTTCTATAACCACGATAGAATTGAAAAAATGGTCCTTTGTAAAGCAGGACAATATGCAGAGAACAATTATTTTGGTAAAAAGTCTGGTCTTTTAGACCAAATTGGTGTGGGATATGGAAATATTGTCGCTATCGACTTTAAAGACATCGAAAAGCCAGTTGTTGAGCAAGTTAAATTCCCATTTGAACATTTACATTTCGTTATCGTTAATACTGGTGGAAGTCACGCTGAACTTAGCGATTTATATTCTGCAATTCCACAAGATATGTATAACGCCGCAAAGATAATGGGCCATAACTTCTTAAGAGAAGGAACCTTAGAAGAACTTGAAGAAAAGGTTCATGATATGTCAGTCATGGAGTTTAAACGCGCTCTCCATTTCTATCAAGAAAATAAGAGAGTGGAACTTGCTCTTCAAGCCATTAGAGAACAAGATGAAGAAACATTCCTTTCTTGCATCAATGAATCATGTATTTCTTCCACAAATAATTTGAGAAACATGATGGTGGGAGATAAGCGCGAAGGATCACCTCTTGAAGCATGTGAATTAGCCTTAAAAGTCATGGAAGGGCACGGTGCTGCTAAAATCAATGGCGGAGGATTCGCTGGAAGCATCATCTGTGTTGTTCCAACCGATTTTCTAGAAACATTTATCACCCAAATGGGAGATAAATATGGAATTGATAATGTCAAAGAAGTATTTGTAAGAAAAACTGGACCAATCGCTGAATGATATTAAATCATTGAATTTCCGCCTCTTTTGACTAAAATAGATAATATATTAACCAAAATTTGAGGCAAATATGACCGCGATATCAATCAAAAAAGACACTCCATTAAAAATAAAAATCGCTATTCGACTTAGAACGATTCGTCGAAAGAAAAAAGTATCACAAGAACAATTATGGTTGCTCTCTAGCGTTTCGCTAGGATCGATCAAAAGATTTGAAAGAACAGGAGATATCTCTCTAGATTCATTAATCAAAATTGCTACTGCGTTAGATCAACTCGATAGCGTTGAACAATTATTCAAAAAATAATATTTAAAAAATCTCACACTTGTTGAGATTTTTTCTTGATACAATCAATGGTTGATTGAAATAAGATAAACTTATGGTAAAATCATACGTAATAAACTTATGATTTTTAACAAATACATCAACAAATACTACCTCAAATACATATTGTTCTTCGCAATAGGTGTTTTTGCTTTGATTATGGTGGATATCGTTCAAACACAGATTCCAAAGTTTTTAGGGCAAATTGTTGATAATATTGACGCTCTTTCAAATGATATGAGTGAACTATGGAAAATCATCAGAATGATGATGCTTTACACTGGCTTGATGTTTGTTGGAAGAGTCGCGTGGAGATTATCAATTTTCCGCGCAAGTACAGGAATTGAAGCTAATCTTCGTAAGGAAATGTTTGAAAAATCAGAGAGATTACCAACCTCTTTCTACCATGACACGAAAGTAGGAACGATTATGTCGTGGTTCACTAATGATATTGAAACCATTGGTGAATTCTATGGATGGGGAACAATCATGCTGGTTGATGCTTTCTTCCTCTCTGTTATCGTTGTCGTTCAAATGATTATGAACGTTGATATTTATTTAACACTTATTGCTTTAGCGCCAATTCTGTTAATTGTTATCTGGGGCGCTCTTGTAGAAAAATACATGTCAATCAAATGGGAAGAAAGACAAAAAGCCTATGATGATTTATATGACTTCGCTCAAGAAAACTTCACTGGTATTAGAGTTATCAAAGCTTTCGTTAAAGAAACAAAAGAAATTCATGCTTTTGCTAAAGTTGCTAAGAGAAATAAAGACGTCAATATTACTTTCGCTAGAGTCTCAATTCTTTTCGATGTTTTAATCGAATTAATTATCGCTATAGAATTTGCTTGTATCTTAGGTTTCGGTGGATGGTTTGCTTTTAATTTTGCAATGGGAACTCCTGTTCTTATTTGGGGTCACCAAGTTGATTTAAGTATTGGTAAATTAATGGAATTCGTTGGATATATCGATATCTTAATTTGGCCAATGATTGCTTTGGGTCAAATTGTCACAATGCGTTCAAGAGCGAAAACATCACTTAAACGTATCGCAAACTTCTTAGACACTCCAGAAGATGTTAAGAGTCCGAAAGACGCGATAGTATTACAAAATGTTAAAGGTAAAATTACCTTCAATCATTTCTCATTTAAATATCCAAGCAATGAATACGATTCATTGACCGATGTTTCCTTAACAATTAATCCTGGTGAAAAGGTTGGTATTGTCGGGAAGATTGGCTGCGGTAAAACAACATTAGTCAATTCCTTATTACGTTTATATAACATTGAAGAGAACACTATTCTCATCGACGATGTTGATTTGATGAAATGTGACATCACTTCATTAAGACAAAATATTGCATACGCTCCTCAAGATAATTTCTTATTCTCAGATAAAATTACCAACAATATTGGATTCTCATCTTCAGATCCAAGTGAAGAAGATGTTATTGAGGCCGCTAAATTTGCGGATGTTCATGATAATATCGTTGAATTCCCTGATGGCTATAACACTGTGTCTGGTGAAAGAGGCGTCACCCTTTCTGGTGGACAAAAGCAAAGAATATCTATTGCACGTGCTTACTTTAAGAAAGCACCAATCCTTATATTAGATGACTCTGTTAGTGCGGTTGATGTCAAAACAGAGGAAGTAATTCTCAAAAATATTATGGAGAAACGTCAAGGATTAACAACTTTAGTTGTTGCGTCCCGCGTTTCCACCATTATGCATATGGATAAAATCATCGTTTTAAACGAAGGTAAACTTGAAGCTTTTGGAACCCATAAAGAGCTTTTAGAAACCTCTGAAGTTTATAACAGAATGGTCTATCTCCAAGAACTCGAAGCTGAAGTGGAGGGAGGTAAGTAATATGGCGCAAGCGCAAGACTTAGATAAATTACGTGGCGATCATAAAATGAAACTTTCCCAAATCTTAAAGAGATCTTGGAAGTATGTAAAAAAAGAAGTGTGGTGGTTGCTTCTTTCCTTATTCTTCATCACTGTCTGTGTTGGTATTGATGTTGTTTTACCAAGATTAACTATGTTATTTGTCGATTATTTCGATGCCTTAACGGCGAATTCAACATTCTCCATCCTTTTAGGAATTGTTATTGGCTATATTGGGTTATCACTTGCAAACCAAGTAATCATGTATTTCCAATCAATGATTCTTCAAAAAGCAGGCCAAAGAATTGTCTACGCTTTAAGAATGGAAGTGTTTGAGCATATTGAAAGAATGTCACAAAACCAATTCAATGAAATGCCGGTTGGTTCATTAGTGACTCGTGTTGCCAACTATACTGCGTCAATGAGTGATTTATTCACTGATGTTTTAGTTATTCTCATCAGAGACTTCTTAACTGCGGTTATCGTCTTTATCATCATGCTCTTCCTATCAATAAAATTATCATTATTCCTTCTCGCGTTTACTCTCGTCGCAGGAGTCATTTCTTATGTCTTCGGGCATATCGTTGGAAAGATTTTTAGACGCGAAAGACAATATATTTCTGACTTAAATACTTTCTTAAGTGAGAATTTATCAGGTATGAAAATCATCCAAGTTTTCAACCAAGAAAGACGTAAACAAAAAGAGTTTGATGAAAAGAACTGGAGACTTAGAAGAGCGAGATATAACGTTATCATGGCCTTTGCTTTCTATCGACCAACGATTAATCTTCTTTACTATGGATCGATCGCGACAACATTCGGTGTTGGCTTATCGCTTTCACTTACCAGTGCGGAAATCGTTGGATTCTATTTATATTTATCTAAATTCTTTAACCCAATTCAAAACATCGCCGACCAAGTTAATAAGATTCAAAGAGCGATTACAGCTTGTGAAAGATTATATAATCTTATGGATGTCGCTCCTGAAGTATTAGATAAGGAAGATGCGATTGAAATCGAACACTTCAAAGGCAAAATCGAATTTAAAAATGTTTGGTTTGCTTATGAAGAAGAAAACTGGATTTTAAAAGATGTTTCCTTTGTCATTAATCCAAAAGAAACTGTAGCGTTTGTTGGTGCGACAGGCGCGGGGAAGACAACGATTTTATCGTTGATTGTTAGAAACTATGAGATTCAAAAAGGTCAAATCCTCATCGATGATGTAGATATTACCCATATTAAAGTTGAATCAATTAGAAAGTCAGTGGGGCAAATGCTTCAAGATGTTTTCCTCTTCTCAGGAAATATCCGTAATAACATCACCTTGCATGATGATGATATTAGCGATGAACAAATTAACGCTGCGTGCGATTATGTCAACGCCTCTCATTTCATCAATACTCTTCCAAATAAACTTGATGAAGAAGTAATTGAAAGAGGAGAGAACTTCTCTGCTGGCCAAAGACAATTGCTTAGCTTTGCTAGATGTGTTGTCCATTCTCCAGAAATCTTGATTCTTGACGAAGCCACCGCGAATATTGACACTGAAACCGAAGTTGTTATTCAAGACTCATTAGAGAAGATTAAAAACATTGGAACAATGCTAGTGGTCGCACACCGTTTATCAACAATTCAGCATTCCGACAATATCATTGTTTTACAAAACGGAGAAATAATTGAACAAGGTAATCACCAACAATTATTAAAGAAGCGCGGTCATTACTATAAACTTTATCAACTACAGTTCGAAGATAAATAAGGATAAATCTTTTTAAAAAAGATTTATTTCTCAAAATAATTTACGAATAACAGAAGATTTCTATTTAAAAATAGAATATAATTGAAATGAACTTAGGAGGATACGTATGAAATCATTAGTTGTTTATTTTTCTAGAGATGGAAAAGCCGCTGCTGTGTCAGGCAAAAGCAAAACCCAAATTCTTGCTGAGAAAGTCCAAGAATTAACTGGTTCCGACATCTATAAAATCGTTCCAGTTGAACCATATTCTCAAGATGATATGGAATGTGATAGAAGAGCCAAAGAAGAAAGCCAAACAAACGCTAAACCAGCCATCAGTGGAGCTCTTCCAGATGTCAGTGGTTATGAACTAATCTATTTGGGATTCCCTAACTGGTATCGTAGCTTCCCTAGAATTATCGGAACATTCCTCGATAGTGTTGATTTAAAAGGTAAGATTATTAAACCATTCTGCACGAATGAAGAAGGCGGATTTGGTATTGGTGAATTAGAACTCAAAGGAAGAGCTAAAGGCGCGACACTTAAAAATGGCTTCTCCTGTAAGAGTGAAGATGTCCTTGGCTGTGATGAAAGACTTAAGGCTTGGCTAATGAAATAATGGAGATACATATGAAAAAAGTTAAAAATGATGTCTTTTATGTTGGCGTTAATGATCACCAATTAGATCTCTTTGAAGGCCATTATATCGTTCCTAATGGAATGGCCTACAACTCCTATGTTATCCTCGATGACAAAGTTGCCGTAATGGACTCTATTGAAGCTCATTTCTTTGATGAGTGGTTGGGGAATATTAAAGAAGTAATCAAAGACAGGAAAGTTGATTATCTTGTTGTGCATCATATGGAGCCAGATCATTCCGCGAATATCAAAAACTTCCTAGAAGTATATCCAGATACGACTGTAGTGGCTTCAATGCAAGCGTTCAAAATGATGTCACAATTCTTCCCAGGATTTGAACCAAAGAATAAGTTAATTGTCAAAGAAAGAGACATTTTACCCTTAGGTAAACATCAACTTAGATTTATTGGCGCCCCGATGATTCACTGGCCAGAAGTTATGTTCTCTTATCTAGAAGAGGAAAATATTCTTTTCAGCGCTGATGCCTTTGGTAAATTTGGCGCATTAGATGTTGAGGAAGAATGGGCTTGTGAAGCAAGAAGATATTATTTTGGTATCGTTGGTAAATTTGGTGTTCAAGTTCAAGCAGTGCTAAAGAAACTTGCTCCCTATAAAATAGATATTATTTGTCCTCTCCATGGTCCAATCCTTGATAAAGACTTAGATTGCTATCTAAATTTATATAATATTTGGTCATCCTATGGAGTGGAAAAAGAAGGCGTCGCTATATTCTATACTTCAGTATATGGCCACACCAAAGAAGCCGTTTTATTGCTTCAAGAAGAACTCCTAAAACTTGGATGTGAACATGTTGCAGTTAACGACTTAGCAAGAGAAGATATGGCGGAATGTGTTGAAGATGCATTTAAATATGGAAGAATCGTTCTTGCTACAACGACATTCAATATGCAAATCTTCCCATATATGAATGAATTCATTAATTCCTTAGTTGAACGTAACTACCAAAATAAAACCATCGGATTTATTGAAAATGGTAGCTGGGCTCCAGCAGCGGGAAAAGTAATGAAGGAAAAACTTCAAGAATTAAAGAATATTACATATGTTGAACCAATGGTGAAAATCCTCAGTGCGGTTAACGATAAAAACAAAGAAGAAATCAAAGAGCTCGCTAAAGCGATGCTTAAATAAACTAGGAGGAATAATGTTATGGATTCAAGAATTTCAATCGTTATTAAGATCGCTAAAGCCCTCAATGAAAAGAATGTTAAATGGGCTATTGGCGGATCGGTTTTACTATATTTAAAAGGAATCGTCTTTAGCTTTAATGATTTAGACATCATGATTGATGGTGAAGATGTAGAAAAAGCTAGGGAAGCTTTAAAAGCTATTGGCGAATATCATCCAAGCGATCGCAAATCAGATGCCAAAATCTTTGAAGAATTCACAGTTGATGGACTTGATATTGATGTTATCTCTGGTTTAGTTATTACCGCATACGGAAATACATATGATTGTTCTTTCAAAAATGAAGGAGTGGAACATATGGAAATCGATGGTGTGAATCTTCCACTTGATTCCTTAGATGCTTGGTATGAGATTTATTCATTGCAAGGAAGAGTGGAAAAGGCTCGTTATATTAAAGACTACCAACTCTATCATAAAAAGTAATTCCGTTTTGGAATGCATATAAAAAATCGACTTTTTCAAGCCGATTTTTGTTTGTCTAAATATTATCCGATAGCGGCTAGAACGATGGTTAATTCACGAACGGTTAATTCACCATATTTTGTTCTGCCATTTAATTCAACGCCAGCGTTTTCAAGTGCGACAACCCCAGCGGCTGGAATTGTTTTATTCAAGAATGCATCATCTACAACAAGGAGGCCGGCATCTTTTAATGTGGAAAGGTTTTCGTTTTTAGTGTGTTCTTCGAAGTTAGTAACAACATCCGCCATACCTTCGCCGATAGTGTATGACTCATAATATTCTTTATTTGGATCTTCTCCATACTTAACATCTTTACCGGATAAATGAACGCTTCCTGGAGTTAACAAGAATTTCCAAACGGACTTCATCGTCCAATCATCGCGGTCATCAGACAATGGATCTTTAGTAAAGATATCATCTTCAAAGGCGTCGACGATTTTTAATTTTTTAACAGCTTTTCCTAAGTCTGAAATCTTTTCATCTTTATCCAAGTATTTGAAGAGACCAGAATCATCGGTAATAAGTGCGCCGATAGTCATTTCTTTGAAGGCTGTATCAATTTGACTAATGTTGTAATTACTTAAGTAATTATATAAGGATTCGTTGCCATCAAGGCTATCCTTATCAATGATGTCTTTGAATGATAAGTTATTAACAGCGCTAGCGAGTTGATTAATTGGGGAATCAGCAACAAGGCTTAAAATCTTGTTTCCCTCTGTATCAATAAATTTATTGAGTGGTAATGTTTCAATTTCAGTTTTAAGGTTACCGATTTGAATGTCTGCGATAGAAGAAAGGATTTTAGAAGCGCCTAATCCATCATCACCAAGAACTTGTCTAATTGTTAAAGAATTGATTTTGTCTTGGTTTTTAAGATCGGAAATAAGCCAATCTTTAACGCTTTCAAGGAAGGTATTACCTGCAGGAATTTCACCAATTGCTTGTTCAATAGTCAAACCATTAATCTTTGCAGAAAGTTTATCTTTGTCCTTAAATTCCGAGATAGTTAAGTCTTTAAGAGCGTAGAGAATGGAGTTAGATGGATTAACTTCTCCGAATAATTCTTCAATGGTTAAACTATTAATTCCATCATCACTAATTAACTTGCTAATGGTCCAATCTCTGATTGCGTATAAAAATGTATTATCTGGATCAACTTCACCAATTAAATCTTCGACAGTTAAAGTGTTATAAAGTTTATCTTTATCCTTAAGGTCTTTCATTGACCAGTCTTTAATTGAGTAAAGCAAAGTGTTTTCTGAACTAATGTCACCCATGACTTGGGAGATAGTCAAACTATCAAGTTTGCTTTCATCTTTGAAATCTTCTAAACCCCAATCCGCGATAGCGTTAAGAAGTTCATCATTAGGATCGATGTCGCCAAGAACATCTCGGAATTTCATTTGATTGATAATGTCATCGAAAAATCCTTCGGTCATGAAGTCGGTGATTGTGTATGGGTCTTCATAATTGTATTCACCATTTTCATCTTTTGGGAAGAGGAAGAGTTTTAAAACTGCGTCAGAATAACGATCGGCGCCAATCATTGCAGCGATGGTAGCGTTATCTTTAAGGTTTTGAACCATCCAATCGCCGAGTTCTTCAAACTTAATCTTATATAGTTCTTCTTTTGGCCAAGAGTATCCGATTTGTTCTTCAAACATCTTATTGATTTCATCAACAAGCATATCGACCATTGGAGAAATTCTTGAAAGACCTCCAAGAGTGTCAATGTCATCATTTTCGTTTGTCGCGATTGTTTTGATGATTTCAACAATGCTCTTACTTTCATATTCGTCTGTGAAGATATCTTGATTTGCCCAGTTATCAATATCGCTTCCTTTGATGATAAAACCCGCTGCAGCGATGCCACCAACGACCCCGCCTAAGCCTATAAAGATACCAAGTAATGTGAACAATAAATATCGCCACCAATAATGTTTTTTACCCATAATAATCCCCTCCAAAAACAAGGTTTTTTCTATGCAATATTATATACACAAACATATTTACTATTAATGCATTTTTATTCCAAATAAAAAAATTATTCAAAGAATAATCTTTTCAATTTTCATCGATTAAATCATCGTTCATTATCTCATTTTCGAATGAAATAATGCTCGATATCTAAGACGGAATCTACAGTTGGACAATCGAAATGATATTCCTTCATTTCTTCTTTGGTTCGATATCCATATGTCACCAATAAAACATCAATATTGGAATTCTTCGCGGTTTCATAATCAACATTCGTATCACCTATGTAGCAAGCTTCATCATTGCCAATTTTTAATTCATTCAAAACACGATTGACCATATCAGGATTTGGTTTTTTATTTAGTGTAGGAACATCACCTTGAATCATGTCAAAAATACCCGGAAAATAATGTGTAATTAAGTTGCTGGTTACCTCATGAATTTTGTTACTGACCACAGCGAGTTTATACCCGTGTTTTTTCAAATTGGTGAGGGTATGTAGCATGTTTTCGTATGGAATTGTGTTATCGAGATAGTGAGAGAAATAGTGTTTTCTAAACGTAGAAAGGACATCTTTATAATTTGGATTATCCATCCCGTTTTCAATGCACCTAGAAATAAGAACGGCAACCCCATTTCCTATTGCTTTTCTAACGAATTCCTTGCTTTTATTTTCGTAACCAAAAACTGTTAATGCATGATTAACAGCATTGGCTAAATCATCTAGTGTATTAAGCACAGTACCATCTAAATCAAAGATTAATAGTTTTTTCATGATATCTTTTTGATAACTTCGATAACATCTTCATCGAAGACTAAGTCACACTCACTATCGTAAGCAGTTCTACCTTTGTTAATCAAAACTAAGGAACTACCTTTAAAATAGCGGACATATCCTGCAGCAGGATACACTCTTAAGGATGTACCAATAACAATCATGACATCAGCGGTCATAATTGCGGATAAAGCGTATTCAACAGTGAGGTTATCAAGGCCTTCTTCGTATAAAACAACATCAGGTTTGATAATTCCCCCACATTTATCACATCTTGGAGTGCCTTTCTTTTTCATTATTTGATCGAGAGTATAAAAAGCATTACAGTCCATACAATAATTGCGATGGACGCTTCCATGTAGTTCATAAACTCTCTTTGAACCTGCGGCTTGATGTAAATTATCGATATTTTGGGTGACAACAGTGACGTTTTTCCCTTGTTTTTCTAAATCAGCAAAATAAAGATGCGCTAAATTAGGCTTAGCCTCTGGGTAGCACATCTTTTCTTTATAGAATTCAAAGAATTCATCAGGATAAGCCATGAAAAAAGAGTGGGAGATAATTTCTTCAGGGGAATACCCTGTTTTTGTTTTTTCTGAATATAAACCAGAAGCGCTTCTAAAATCAGGGATGCCAGATGGAACGGAGATGCCCGCTCCTGTAAAGACGACTATTGATCTTGCGTTTTTAATAACTGATTTTAGTTTTGCATACTTCTCATCCATATTATTCCTCTTGATTAACGGTTTCGCTCTTTACATATAGTTTATCACCGATATCATCTCCGATGTCGGTTTTTCTTAAGACATGTTTAATAACGAAAGTAATACTTGGGGATAGAATAATTGTCGTTATAATCTCAACGAGGAAGTTGATTCCGACCAATCCGATGAGGAATGCTATATAATTTCCGCTAATTCCTAAGCCTTCTTTAAAAACGGTGAAGGCAAAAATAGAGAAGATAAATGTATTGATAACAGGAACGATTAACGAACAAATAATCATTCCAGGAACTAAGCTCTTTCCCTTAAATAATTTGAATAACCATCCAGCGATAAAACCAGCAAGTCCCGTCTTCACTACACAAGTGACAACCGTCCAAAATGGTGAGATAGCGATAAACGCTGCGGATCCTGGTAAAACAGATAATCCATTCACGACACCTAATAAAAGACCGGACCATGGTCCGTATAATATTGCGCCAATTGCGATAGGTATAAGCGATAAATTGAGTGTCACCCCAGTGATTGGGATGAAATTAGCAATCATTTGAAATATGAAGATTAAGGCGGCAAGCATTGCGGTGCCTACCATCTTCTTAGTAAGTTTTCTCTTATCCATTTTGTCCTCCCTCTAGGCCTCATATGAGGTCCCATAAGAAACATAACTATTATATATAAATATAATGAAAAATAAACAAAGAAATTGATATAATATTGATAGTTAAAAAGTGAGGAAAACATATGCAATTTTTTAAATGCAAACACTGTGGAAAAATTATCGCCATTGTCAAAGGATGTCCATGTCCAACTATTTGCTGTGGTGAACCAATGGAAGAACTAGTTGCAAACACTCAAGAAGCATCTTTTGAAAAACATATTCCTGTTGTCACCGTTAAAGACAATATCGTCCATGTTGAAGTAGGTTCGACATTGCACCCAATGCTTGAAGCTCATTTCATCGAATGGATTGCTCTTCAAACAAAAAATGGCAATCAAAGAAAAGTTTTAAAACCAGGTGACGCTCCTGTTGCAGACTTCGCGCTTCTCCCAGGTGATGAGGTTGTTGCCTGCTATGCTTATTGCAATCTCCATGGTCTTTGGAAAGCATAAAATTATATAAACTTATAAGCGAGGTGAAAACCTCGTTTTTTTGTGTTTTTTAATCTTTTATTTTTTAAGTAGATAATTTATAATATAGACAAGTTCAGAAAGTATTGATTAAAGCAAAGTCTAATTAGGGTCTAGATTTTTGCTGCGGTCAATAGAACAGTCATAATTTAATCCCACCAGCTTAAAGTTTCATAGTCTTTTTTCTCCTTGTATGGTGGGATTTTTTGTTGCCTATAAGTTATATTACATTGAAACAATGTAGAATCTTTTATGATATAATGAGGGAATGATATAGGAGGGATCTTATGATTAATAGGAAAATTGCAATTATCGGTGATGGCGCGGTCGGATCATCAATCGCCTTCGCTTTAACGCTTAGCGACCTCGTTAGTGAGATTGTTATTATCGATATTAACAAGGCTAAAGTAGAAGGAGATGTCCTTGATTTAAACCATAGCATGTCCTTGACTCACCCAAAGAAAATTATCGCAGGAGAATATAAGGATATCGAGAACGCGAAAGTCATTGTCTTGGCTTGTGGAGTGGGTCAAAGAGAAGGTGAAACAAGAATTCAACTATTAGAAAGAAATAAGAGGGTATTCGATTCAGTTATTGACTCAATGAAACCATATATCCATAAAGAAGCAATTGTTTTAGTTGTTTCTAATCCTGTCGACATCTTGTCCTATTACACATCTACAAAATTAAATCTTCCTAAATCACAAGTCTTTGGTAGCGGAACAGTGTTGGACACTGCAAGATTAAAATATCTTCTTTCCGCGGATACAGGAATTGATCCAAGAAATATCCACGCTTATGTTATTGGAGAACATGGCGATAGTGAAATCGCAGCCTTTTCAGTTACATCTATCGCTGGACTTTCGATTGAGAAATTCTGCGAAGGATGTAAGAGATGTAAAGGATTTAAGGAACGTGGGTTCGCTGCGATGCAAGATGATGTTAGACATGCAGCTTATGAAATAATTCAAAAGAAGGGAGCGACATATTATGGTATTGCCGCTTCAACAAAAAGAATTATCCAAGCTATCTTAAACAATGAACATAGTGTCCTCACCATTTCGACATATCTCGAAAATGAATTTAATGGAAAGGTAAATGATGTTTATTTATCTTTACCAGTTGTTGTTGGTAGTATGGGTGTTGAAAGAATTATTCGCCCAGAATATAGTAAAGAAGAAGTTGAAGGACTGGTGAAGTCCGCAGAAATCTTAAAACAAAATAGATAATTTATTGCTTCTTCATGATATAATCATGCTAAGGTCATAATAAAATGGATAAAAAAGAAAAATGTATTAAAAGCAATGTCATATATAAAGGGAAGATTCTCACTTTAAACTGTGACGATGTTTTATGCTCTAACGGGGAAGAAACCAAAAGAGAAATCATCCATCATCGTGGAGGGGTTTGTATCCTTGCGGAAGTTGACGGGAAAATTGCTTTTGTTAAACAATATCGTTATGCCTATGGAGAAGAAGTATTAGAACTTCCTGCAGGAAAAATAGAAGAAGGGGAAAATCCATATGATTCCGCGTTAAGAGAACTAACTGAAGAAGTTGGATTAGTCGCGGAAAGACTCGAGGATTATGGAGTGATGTATCCAAGTCCAGGATACACGAATGAAAAGATTCATCTTTATGTTGCGACAGGATTAAAACACGGAGAGCAACATTTCGATTCTGACGAAGTCCTTGATGTTGAATATTTATCACATGATGTAATCAAAAAATATCTCAAAGATAACACAATAAAGGATGCAAAAACGATTTGTTTGTTGTATAAATACTTTGGAAATAAGTAGGAGTTTATAAGAAATGAAACTAGTAATTCTCGCTGCTGGAATGGGATCGCGTTTCGGTGGACTAAAACAAATGGAACCAATGGATGAATATGGAAACTTCATTCTTGATTATTCCATCTATGATGCAATAAGAGCCGGATTTGACAGTGTTGTTTTCATTATTAAAAGAGAACACCTCGATATCTTTAGAGAAACAATTGGCAAACGTGTAGAACCATTAATTAAAACGGAATATGCTTTCCAAGAATTAACAGATTTACCAAAACCATATGTCTGCCCAAAAGATCGTGAAAAACCATGGGGCACCGCGCATGCTATTTTAGCGGCCCGTGACCTTATCGATGATGATTTCATTATCATCAACGGTGATGACTATTATGGAAAAGAAACATATGAAGTCGCCACAGAATATTTAAGAAGCCTCAAACCAGGTAGCGAAGGAAGATACGCAAACGTCGCATTTAGAGTGTCTAATACACTTGCAGAAAATGGTTCAGTAAAACGTGGTATTTGCTTCTATGATGGAAGTAGATTATTAACTAAGATGATTGAATCAAGCGTTGAAAGAAAAGAGAATGGCGATATCATCGCGACACCTCTTGATACAAATCTTGAACCATTCAAATGCGATCCAAATCAACTCGTCTCCATGAACTTATTTATCTTCACAAAAGATATCATTCAAAAGTTAATGGAAAAATTCCCTGAATTCTTAAAAGATAATGTTAATAATTCAAAAGCTGAATATCTTATTCCTGAAGTTGTCAGCCAACTCGTTAATGGCGGTAAGGCTTCCCTTGAACTTCTCGAAACCCCATCAGTGTGGTATGGAGTGACATATCGTGAAGATAAACCAGCGGTTGTCAAAGCTTTGAAAGCTTTAACTGATAAAGGGTTATACAAAAAAGGCTTATATTAGAAATAAGAACAATTAACAAAAAAGGCATCGTTGATGTCTTTTTTTCATGTTGAATAAAAATATATTTACTATAAAATATATATGCACGGAAAGTATAAATTATGAAAAAGAAATTATTAATCCTTTTACCGCTTATTTTCTTAACTCTTTCTGCATGTAATAAACAAAAACCTACATCAGAATCCGAAGAAAAAAGCGAATCTTTAACTAGCAGTGAAGTGTCCGCTCCTGAAGAAGAGTCTCCAATTGAGAGCGTTGAATCGTTTGCTGATAGTGAAGAATCTGAAACCCATCCATTTGAACCAGAAGAATCAGAATCAGAAGAAAGCTTAATTTCAAGTGAAGAAAGCACAATCGAAAGCGAAGAAGAGAGTGTTATTCCTTCCGAAGAAGAGAGTGTTCCACCTCAAGAATCAGAAGAAGAATCAATCTTTGAATCAGAAGAAGAAAGCATCCTTCCAAGTGAAGCAGAATCTCAAGAAGAATCCATTCCTGTTGAAGAATCTTCTGCAGAAGAAGTTAGTGAATCTATTGTTGAATCAGAAACTGAAATTGTTTCAGAAGAAGAGTCTGAAATAGAAAGCGAAACTGAAATTTATACTGATTCCAGTGAGTCCGGAGAAGAGAGTCTGCTTCCTTCTGAAGAGGAATCAATTGCTGAATCTGAAGAAGAAAGTGAAATCATCTCTGAAGAAGAAAGCGAAAGCGAACAACCAGTTTATGAAAAAGGTCTAGAAGGCGACCCAATTAGAACTGACGCTGTCGCTCAAGATTATTATAAAAATATTTCAAGCACCGCGACTGGCGATAGTCTCGCTAGTGCTTTATATACACTCGTAAATAAGAATAGATGCACAACCGGATATGGCTCACTTTGGAGTTATTATCCATACTGTGACGCTGATCCAGACAATCCATCTAGCAATAAGGTCATCGCGTTCTACCGTGGTACCCCATCAGATTCTGGTTCAATGAATAAAGAACATGTTTGGCCAAATTCTCGTGGAGGAAACCTTGTTGAGGGTGACCCACATATGACTAGACCAACATTAACGAGTGATAACTCTTCACGTGGCAACTCATTCTATGTTGAAGGTAGATGCTCAACTCAAGATGGATGGGATCCAAAAGAAGATGGATTAAATGAGAATTTCCGTGGTGATTCCGCTAGAATTATTTTCTATGCCGCTATTGCAAAATATGGTGAACTTACACTTGTTGACAAAACAAACGACACTACTAGTAACTATACAATGGGTAAATTATATGACCTCATTAAATGGAATTTTGAATACCCGATTAGCAAATATGAAATTTTAAGAAATGAAGTTCTTTCTGGTGAAAGAAGCGTTAAAGGATCTAATTATCACTTTAATAGAAATCCATTCATCGATGATAGAACTCTTCCATGTAAGATTTGGGGCAATACAAATAGTAATATCAGCGCGCTTTGTCAGATGCATATGCAAAGAAAAGCCCCTACCCAAATTCATTTGAATAAAACATCATTAACTTTAGGTTTAGAGGAACAATATAAATTAGAAGTAGAATCCGTATCTCCTGCTGATGCATTCACTGGTGTCACTTGGTCAACAAGTGATGATAGTGTTGTCACTGTTGATGATATAGGAAATATTAAAGCTATTGACCAGGGAGTTGCCACAATCATTGCAACATCAGAGGTTGATAAGAAAATCACCGCGACATGTACTGTTACTGTTAAAGCAGAAGATGTCGCTCTTACAAAAATTACTGTTACTTCATCTTTACCTTTAAAGGTAGGATCTACTGGAAAAATTGATGTTGCATACACCCCGTCCAACGTTTATCCTCGTCCAACATTATCTTTCAGCATCGATGATGATAGTGTCGCTACAGTTGATAATAATGGTGTTGTTACAGGAGTTAGTGAAGGTTCAGCGGTTGTTACCGTCGAAGCGAAACAAAACGACATTACACGATATGGAAGCTGCGACGTTACTGTCGTTAATAACACAACATTTAAGAAAGTTACAAGCAATCAAACGAACTGGGAGGGACAATATTTAATTGTTAATGAATCTAATTCCAAAGCGTTTGATTCGTCCGCTTCATCGATTGATAGCAGCGCGAATGCGATAAGCGTCTCGATAAGCAATAATGAGATTCAAATGACTGACAAGTTATTAGCGGCGTTAGTTGTGGTTGAGAAGAGTGGGAATAACTACATTATGAAGACATCCACTGGATTAACCATTTCTAACAGCAGCAAAAATATTATCACTACCGCTGGAGGAACTACCACAACAACGTTTACAATGAGTGGAACCAATGTAAATATCGCTAGTGGAAGTGATTATCTAATTAAATACAATTCAAGTGCGTCAATGTTTAGGTACTACAACACTTCAACTATGCAGAACGTCCAAATGTACAAACTTGTTTAAAAAGAAGCGGGATATCATATAGTTTTCTTATAAAAATAACACTGAGAGTAAGAATAATCTTGCTCTCTTTTTAATCCAAAAGTTTTTTCTTTCTTTAATAGAAATGAAAAAAATAGTATAATGCATTCATAAAGCGGAGGACTATATATGCATAAATTAGTCTTAATTAGACACGGCGAGTCAGAGTGGAATAAACTCAATTTATTTACTGGCTGGACTGATGTTGAACTTAGTGAAAAAGGCGTTGAAGAAGCACATCGCGCTGGTAAAGTGCTTAGAGAAAACGGATATGACTTTGATGTCGTTCACACCTCATTATTAAAAAGAGCCATTCATACAATGAATAATGTTTTGTTTGAACTCGATAGAGAATGGCTTCCAGTTTATAAGTCATGGAGACTAAATGAACGTCATTATGGCGCTCTCCAAGGACTTAACAAAGCTGAAACAGCGGCCAAATATGGAGAAGACCAAGTTAAGGTTTGGCGTCGTTCCTATGATGTACCACCACCAGCACTTGAAAAAGATGATCCAAGAAACCCAGCTCTTCAAGATCAATTCCGTGAAGTAGATCCAAAAGATCTTCCATTATGTGAATCACTTGAATTAACTGTTAGAAGAGCGGTTCCATACTTCGAAGAAGTAATTAAACCAGAAATGGAAGCAGGGAAACGCGTTTTAGTGGTCGCTCATGGTAACTCACTTCGCGCTCTCGTTAAATACTTCGATAACATGAAGGATGAAGACATCGTTGGTGTTAACATTCCTACTGGTGTTCCACTAGTGTATGAATTTGATGACAATATGAAAGCCGTCAACCATTACTACTTAATGGACGAAGAAGAACTCAAAAAACAAATGGACGCTGTTGCCAATCAAGGCAAAGCAAAATAAAACCTAAATCATTCATGAAAAGCGGTATCAACGATATCGCTTTTTTTCTATGTATTTGAATTTTTATGCTATTATGTATGCACGTATGAAAAAGATTTATTGTTTGCTACTACTACCATTCCTTCTCAGCGCTTGTGCTCTCAATAGAAGAACACCAACGAGTGAGGAGTCATCAAATCAGAGTGAACCTGTTTCCGAAAGTAAAGAAGAAAGCGAATTAGAGTCTATTTCAGAAGAGGAGTCTGAAATGGAAACAGAAAGCTCACACGCATTCACCCAACCATCCGAAGAAGAATCTAAAGAAACTTCAACTGAAACGTATAGTTCGGAAGAAGAAATAGAAAGTGAATTGGATTCTCCTGAGATTATAAGTGAAGAAGAATCAATTCCAGCGGAAGAATCTTCTCTAGAAGAAAGCGAAGCTGAAGATCTATCAGAATCTGAAGCAGAAGAAGAATCTGTTGAGCCTTCCGAAGAAGAAAGCATTCTCCCTAGTGAGGAAGAATCTGAAGAAGAGAGCGCCCTTCCAAGTGAAGAAGAAAGTGTTGTTGCTTCCGAAGAAGAATCCGTAATTGAGTCTGAAGAAGAGATTGACTACCCATATTTAAGTGGAGATAAGCTTCTTTTAAATCCTTATGGTGATTATGTCACAACCACCAAAGAATCAAGTTCATTACCTGGTTTATATAGTGATTTATGCAAAACAGTGAAATCTAGCACGAACGGAGTGTTACAGTCCGTCTATCAAAAAGGATTAGTGGAATTCTTTAATTACGAGAATAAAGTCGATATTAAGTTAAATATTTCTAGAGATACTCTCGAAGATCTTCAATATGATCACGAAACAAATAACAAAGAATCGTTTAGAGCATGCTCCATCGACATCACTTACTTAGATATGACCTTCCATTATGAAGAAGTCGGTATTAGACAAAAAGGTAATACATCACGTGGCTCTATCCTTAATGGTGATGGAGTTAATTCTCGTCACTATAAACTTTCATTTGAAGAAACCTTTGATGATGAATATGTCGATGATCCAAAGGTTTGGGTTGATGATGAGGCCTACGAATATCGTAAAGATCGTGACTTCTTTGGATTAAGTAAGATTGATTTCAGATGGAATCGTAACGCTGATGCGACATACATGAAAGAATACTACGCCTTTGAAATGTATCGTGGCAACGGTAATCTTGCTGCAAGAACAAATCCAGTTCATTTCATGATGGATGTTGATGGTGAAGTTTTAAATCATGGTGTTTATCTCGCGGTTGAAACTATTACTAAGAGTTTTATCAAACGTAACTTTGTTAAATCGGCAAGAAATGGTGATTTATACAAATTATCATGGGGAAGTGGACAAGGAGCGAAATTTAATCCTGTTAACGACGACTTCTTCGGTGTTGAAACACAATATCGAAATGATAATTCTTTCTGGCAACGTAGTTACACCTATGAGTTAAAGACAAATAAAGACACTAGCACCCATGAAGCAATTAAAACATTTATTTCCGTACTTAATGAACAACATGGTAACACTGCTTATGAATTCGCTAATCAATATATGAATTATCAGCAATTCCTCACTTATGCATCAATCAGTTATTTATTAGGCGATCCAGATGATTTAAGAAGCAATTATAACAACGCTTATATCTATTTCACTGGTGACACTAATCAAATGTATATCATCCCAATTGATAATGACCGTGTTCTAGGCGCGAGTGGTGATGGAGGCAATCCAACCGGACATCATGGTGCGCTTTGCAAACCATTTGATAAAGCAACTGGTTATGGAGGAGAAAATGATTCCAATTTATTTAATAAATTAATTTTCTCAACTAATTCCACAACCATCCGTCCAGAATATATCACCCGTATTGGCGAAATTATCGATGATGGGTGGATGAGTATTGATAAATTCCGCGAGTATTATGAAGCTTTCTACGCTCATTACAAGGATGACATCAATCTTTCAAGTAAGGTTCATGGTCAATACGTTGAATTTTCAATTAATGAATCAACAGACATTTATAGCAATCAAAATTTAAGTGCTGAAACATATATGAACACTAAAGTTCAAACATATAACGATAACAAATAGTAAAAATGGGTAGAAAAGTAGGAGCGTTTGAAAAAAGAATCCACGAAGTGGACCTCATTAGAGGTATTTTGATTCTAATCGTTATTCTCGATCATCTTTTCTATTTCCTTAAAACTAATAACCTGGCATGGTATGACCAAACAGGAGCAGAATTCTTTAACGGCATTTACCGCGTTACAAACTTCTATTGGACTAGCCAAACAAGAGAAGTAATTAGACAAATTGTCTTATTCTTCTTTGTCTTTATTTCTGGTGTTTCTTGTTCTTTCTCAAGAAATAACTGGAAAAGAGCAGCGAAAATGATTGTTGTTTGGGGTGTATTAAGTGTTGTCACTAATATTGGTGACCGTTTATTTAACGGCGGTATTGGTGGATGGATTATCGATTTTAATGTTATCGGTGTCCTTGCTTGGTCTGTTCTTATTTATTGTTTCATGCAGAATTGTTCTTGGAAAGGATTAACCGCGGCAGGATTAATATGTTTCCTTGTTACGGTTTTAGTTATTTATCCAATCCCAGCTTCTATTAGAAATCAGATTTATCTTCCTTCAATGTGGGCTCCTGCTTCACTTGTGAGACCAGCAATTGAAGGTGCGACAGGGCCAAAGGGAGACTGGATGCCTCTCTTCCCGTATATTTGTTACTTCTTCATGGGGGCGGTAGCGGCAAGATTTATCTATAAAGATAAGAAATCATTATTTAAGAGACATGAATGGGAAAGATGGATTTGCTTCACTGGAAGAAATACCATCTGGGTTTATTTATTACATGAACCAATCCTTCTAGGTATTTTTGCCTTATTAGGACTTATTATTGTTGGAGCATAATCAAATGTTAGATTTAAAAGGAAAAACGATGTATGAAGCGCTTTTAGAGAGTGCGAACGACTTCCCTAATGGTACGGCAATTTATTACCAAGGGAAGAAGATTTCTTTTAGAAACTTAATTAGACGCATCGACCGTATGGCGGATATTTTATATAATCGTCTTGATATCAAAAGAAATGATGTTGTTTTAATCGCCCAACCTAATATCCCTGACACTTTAGTTATTTTCTACGCTGCAAACAAGATTGGGGCAATCTCTAACTTTGTTCACCCATTTACCCCGTTTAACCAAGTTCGAGTCATCATGCAAAAAACAAATACGAAAGTCGCCTTCCTCTTTGAACAAAGAATCGCTAAAGAGGTTGATCGTTATCGTAAATTAGTGGATAAAATCTATGTCACAAGAATCGAAGATGATTTACCTTTAGCGCAAAAGATTATCTACCATAGTTTTTATAACAACAAAATTAGAAAAAAACTTGGAAAGTGGAGAGGTAAGTTCCCTGGATTTAAATATGTCAAAGATTTAAAACCAACAGGCAAAGGCTCACCATTTGTCAAAGGAAACGATAAAGAAACATCAATTCTCCTTCATAGTGGATCAACCACCGGAGATCCAAAAACCATATGCTTATCATCGTGGAATTTCAATTTCCTTTCCGAAAGAGCGTGTGATTTCTTATCTTGTGAACCTGAGTTCATTAGAGGAAAAGGTATGCTTTCTGTTCTTCCATCATTCCATGGTTTTGGTTTATGTATGACCATGCATGCACCTATGGTAAATCGTTTTGCCTCCATCTTAATGCCTAAGTTTAGCGCGGAAGGCACAGCGAAGATTATGAAACGTATTAAAGTCGCTTCTATCTGTGGTGTTCCAACCATGTATGAGAATTTATTAAAATGCGATAAATTCACAAAGAGTAAACATCTTAAAGATTTATATGTTTGTTTCTGTGGCGGAGATACAATGCCTATTTCTTTAAAAGAAAGATGGGATAAAGCGATGAAAGAAAATGGCTCTAACTGTCAAATCTTTGAAGGATATGGACTTACTGAGGCGGTATGTGTTAACGCCGTTAATACATATTCCGCGAATAGAGTTGGCTCATTTGGTAAAGCTGCGAGAGACGTAACTTTTAGAATTGTTGATGAAAAAGGTAATGAAGTTCCTAGAGGCACTATCGGGGAAGTAACATTAAAATCTGAAGCGATGATGAACGGATATTTTAAGGATCCAGAAAATACAAAGAAAGCCATTGTTGATGGGTGGCTATATACTGGAGACTTAGGTTATATGGACAAAGATGACTTTATTTTCTTTAAGCAAAGAAAAAAGAGAGTTGTTAAAGTCTCTGGTGTTGGTATCTTCCCAACTGAAATAGAAAGATTAGTGGAAACCGTTCCTGGTGTTGAAGCTGTCTGCGCGATTCGCATTCCTGACGAAAGACTCCAAAGCGCGATAAAACTTTTAGTGGTCGCGAAATACTTTGATGAGGAAGGAATGAAGGAAGCGATTATGGATACTTGCTCAAAATATCTAATTCGTTGGGCAATGCCGAAAGAAATTGAATTTAGAGATTCTCTCCCTCTCACTCAGCTTGGAAAAGTAGACTTTAGAAAACTGCAAGAAGAGGAAGACGAAAAAAGAGGAATATCTAAAAAGTAATGGAGATAACATATAGTTTTCTCTAAATGCGATCGTGGCGGAATTGGTATACGCGCTAGCCTCAGAAACTAGTGACTTAGTCATGGAAGTTCAAATCTTCTCGGTCGCACCAAAAAGGTAGAATTGGTTCAACATAAAAGTGTCGAACCTTTTTTGTATTATGAACTAACATAAATATTTTTAAAAACTCGGATGCAAAAAAACTAAGAAATATTTTACATTTGCCCCCAAATGTACTAAAATACATTTAGGAGATTTATTGATATGTTCAATCAGCAAGAATACATTAATGGTTTTATCAAAGATAAATATAAGACATTAAAAATACGAATTAGAAAAGATAATAAATTGCTTATTTATAAACTTTCTAGTGTTGACAACATCAATAGATATGTTGTTTCTTTGATATTGGATGATATCTACAAGAATCGTTCATATAAATTTATTAATAACGAAATAAAAATAGATTTCGAATTGTCGAAAACAATGAAAAATCTCGTTGAAGAAGCTGAAATCGCTGATATCTTGGAAGATTACGGCTTATATATGAATCTTGCAGACGCTATTGATTCTCAAGGAAAAAAAGAAGTTGCGCATCATTTATTGAGAGAAAGTCAATGGAAAAAACTAACTAAGAGGTATTGCTTATGATAAAGATGATAGATTTTTCTAATTGCAAATTGAGTTCGAGAAACCTTGAATATGGTGGAAGAGCTGGAGAAAAGAAGGGTATTTTTTATAATAACGAGTTTTGGTTTTTAAAATTTCCAAAGAGTACCTCTGGAATGAATGATATCAAAGGATTGTCCTATGCAACATCTCCTTTAAGTGAATATATAGGCAGTCATATATATCAAATTCTTGGATATGATGTCCACAAAACTCTTTTGGGTATTTGTTTTGATGGGAAAAGATACAAGGTTGTTTGCGCTTGTAAAGATTTTATTAAAGATGACAAAACCGAATTGCTAATCCCATACACCGCTTTAAGAAATGACACAAACCCAGAGGTAATGGGCCGAGATGAAGAATCATCATTGTCTGCATCAAATATTAATGAGATTATTTTTCAACTCGACCACAACACGGTTTTGAAAAATATAAAAAATGCGAAAGAAAGATTTTGGGATGTTGTTCTCATTGATATGCTCATTAATAACAATGATAGAAACGAAGATAATTGGGGAGTTATCAAAGATAAAACTAACAGCACATATCGTCTATCACCAATTTATGATTGCGGCAATTGCTTTTATGGAAAGACTAGCGAAGAAAGAATTTTAGAAATACTCTCTGATGAAGCTAGATTGTTAAGCAGTGCCTTAAATGGAATAACAGCTTACGAGGACGATGAAGAAAAAAGAATTAGAAATGAAGATATCGTTAAATTGAATAATGGAGAACTCCGCAATTCTATTTATAGAGTTTATACTCTATTTTCAAACAAAATGGGCGAAATCACAAATTTTATTAACGAAATACCAGAATCTTATCAAAATGTTGTTGTGATGAGCAGTCAAAGGAAAAAATACTATATTAAAACAATTATGATTAGGTTGGAAAAGATATTGTTTCCATGCGTTACAAAATAAAAAGTGTTCCACAACTTTCTACATTTAAAACCCACGTTATTTATTTAAATCGAATCAACTCTAATGGCTTTTTTTCTTTGAAAGAAGAATCTTTTTAATTACCCAGTTTTGGAATTTCTTTGGAGTGATGTTAAGCATTATTAAAAGCGGATTGCGATTAATCTTATATACATATCTTGGTTTCTTCTTAATGAGTATTTTATAAACGAGATTAGCAATCTTCTCTGGGGGTATTTTCTTATTTTCAACACTATCGACGATACTCTTAAACTTTTCTGCGTTATATTTATATAATTCCGTATTCTTTGTGAACTCATCAAGACGAGAAGTGGAGACATCTAATAATGACGTGTTGACCGCGCCTGGTCTAATGACCACGACTTGTTTATTGAGCAATTGAAGTTCCATTCTTAATGAATAAGCATATTTTTCAATCGTGGATTTTGTTATCGCATAAAGCCCAGTGAATGGCAAAGGATCTAATGGAGCGAGTTCGCTAGAAATCATGATGACTTTTCCTCTCTCCTTTAGCATATGAACAAACACTTTATTTAATCGATATATCGCGAAGACATTTATATCAAAGATTTTCATGAAATCTTCTTCACTAATTTCGATAAGTGAATTTAGATCATAAATCCCCGCGGTGTTTATAATCGCATCTATCTCTTTTGTAACTTCATTAACTTTATCAAAAGCTTCCAATATGGAATTAGAGTCTCTTAAGTTTGTCTTAATGAAAATGAGATTATCAATCTCTTCACTAACTGGCTTGATGTCTAAACCAAAAACTGTGTAGCCATCTTTGGTTAATCGCTTCGCTATTGCAAGGCCCATTCCACCAGATACACCGGATAGAACAACATATTTCATTAATTAATTACTACCACCTATTTTTAACCATCTCAGCAAATCCGATGAGATTATCGATTAAGTATGTTTTTCCATCGACTTTTATCTCACCTCTAAAGTAGCCAAAGACTTGATGCTGATTACTTTGAATGATTAATGCATTCGTGTTGGAGTGTCGATCAATAATTGGACGGAATAATAAATCAACACTTCCGTCTTTACTTTTAATTTCCCATTCTTCAAGGAATTTTGGTTTATCTTTTAAATCTTTTGGAATAATAAATTCAATATCTTCTAACTTATAGGCTTCTTTATCGAAGAAGAACATATTTTCTGACGCTGCTGAGGTATCACCAAAACCATATCCTAAGTTAAAACCAATACGATGACCGTCATATGTATAAGCGTTTAAGCTAGACCAATACCAAGTGTTGGAATAAGTCCAAACGCCTCTTCCCCAGTCTAAAACTCCTAATGTTTCATCTTTCTTAAATTGATGGAACTGTTTCCCTAATTTAAAGAAGCCTTTAGCTTTTAGTAAGTTGATCTTTTGATTGTAATAGAAATGTTTTTTCTTTAAGAAAGGAGTAGCGATAACCATCGATTTATTTAATGTGTTCTCCAAGGTAATATCGCAGTCAAAATCTTCTCCCTTTCTCACGTTCTTCATATGACACACTAAACGTCTTTTTCCGTTTTTGTTAGAGAAATACATTGAGTATTTTCTTCCTTCACAAAAGACGTCACCATCCGCAGAAGATGAGGGGAATTTAATTTCACCAAAGGTGAGCCAACGCATATGCGATTTAGTTACTTCTTTTTGCTTTTGATAATCGATGACAGAGACAGAAACAAGACCCATATATGAGTTATCATCAATGGTTAAAGCAACACCGAATTCTTTATCTCCGATGTAGTAATAATCCCATTCTTTAATTCTTATTTTTAAACCTTTAATGGCTTTTCGATTATATTCTTTAACAAGTTCAAAAGCGTATCCTGCTTCATTGAGATTTCCCTTCTCATCAAGCAAAGGACCACGTGAAAGTAGATGTTGCATACGCTATATTCTCCTTTTTCACTAATATTATATATTCATTTACAAATGTATCTAATGATAATATTCGATGAAACGTGTAAAATAATCTTGCAATATGCGCCTGTAGCTCAGTTGGATTAGAGCATAACCCCCCGAAGGTTAGAGTCACACGTTCAAGTCGTGCCAGGCGCTCCAAAAGATAATTCGAATGCATTTAAAATATATATCAAAGAGGGATTAAGAATCATGAGCAGACAAGAATTTAAAGATTTAGTATTCTATGAGATTTACCCAACTTCTTTTTATGACTCTAATAATGATGGAATTGGAGACTTAAAAGGAATCGAATTAAAACTAGATTATGTTAAAGAATTAGGATGTAACGCAATTTGGTTAAATCCATTCTTTAAATCCCCATTTTTCGATGGCGGATATGACGTTGAAGATTTCTTTGATGTCGATCCTCGATTTGGCAATATCGAAGATTTTAAATCCCTCATTAAAACCGCTCATGAAAAAGGAATCAAAATCATCCTTGATTTAGTCGCAGGACATGCCTCAATAAAAAATAAAGAATTCCAAAAAAGTACAGAGCCAAAAAGAAATGAATATTCTGATTTATTTGTCTGGAATGATTCGGTATGGGAATGGAACCCAAATTTCCGTTTAATGGCGGGTATCTATCAAAGAAGTGGTGCGTTCCTCGTTAATTTCTTCGCACATCAACCAGCATTTAATTACGGATTTAATATCATTGATCGCCCATGGCAAATGTCTTATGAAGATCCAAGAACATATCAAGCAAGAGAATACATGCTTAAAGTCATGAGACATTGGCTAGGGTTAGGCGCGGATGGCTTTAGAGTCGATATGGCGGACTCCCTTGTCAAAAACGATAACGAAAAAGATGCAACCATCAAAGTATGGAAATGTATGTTCTCAATTATCAGAAAAGAATATCCAAATGCATATTTCGTTTCCGAATGGTCCAACCCTTCCAGAGCGTTAGAAGCTGGTTTTGACGCTGACTTTGTCTTAGACCACTGGGATAACTTCTATCATCACATGGTCAGAAGTAATGAAAACACGAGAGGCAAATCACTCTTGAATGGTAGCGATGATTTCGAATATGTCATTAAAGATATGAAATATCGCTTTGAAGAAGCAAATAAGCATGATGCTTATATCGCTCTTATCAGTGGTAATCATGACACTCCTAGAATTGCAGATTCATTAGATTTAAATAGACTGAAAATGTTCTATCTCTATCAATTAAGTATGCCAGGCACTCCATTCATTTATTATGGTGATGAATTAATGATGAAAACAATGCCTCTAGATTCTAAAGATGGCGGTTATCAAAGAACTGGTGTTCGTATCCCGATGGTGTGGAATAACCAAGATAAATATCATGGATTCTCGAACACTAAAGGAGAAACATATTTACCATTTTACGATGTAAATAAAGTTTCAGTGGAAGACGCGATTAAAGACGAGGAATCTCTGTATAATTTCATCAAGCGTTTAATCGCTCTTAGAAAAGAAAATAGCGGACTACGTACATCAAATTTAGCGATAAAAGAAGATAAAAAGGTCATTGAAATCACTCGTGGAGATAATCTCAAAGTTGTCCTCAATTTATCAAATAATGACTATAAGGTTGAAGGTAACATTTTAATTGCGTCCCAAGATGTTAAAGACAATCTTCTCCCTTCATTCTCAGGTGCGATTATTAAGCAATAATAAATCTTTTATTTTCACGGATAAATCATTATAATTAACTCGCTACGCTCGAGTGGCGAAACTAGGTAGACGCAGTAGACTCAAAATCTACCGATAGTGATATCATACCGGTTCGATTCCGGTCTCGAGCACCAAATTAAATAGTACCCCTTTTTCTGGATGAAACACTTCAGAGAGAGGGATTTTTTGTTCGCAAAAAATCATTAATAAACGTGGCTGCAAAATAAAATATCTGGGTGTCAATACGTAGTATTGAGTTAGCACTCGCACGCGTAGAGTGCTTGCAAGAAGAAGAAGATATACTCCTATTATGTGAATTTCGGAAATCCATGTAATGGATAGTCGTTGATGGTCAAGACGACTTAGACATGGAATGAGATTTCCGAGGTTACTGTAAGGAAAGTTACGTTTAGAAAATGAATGCATGATTTTCTATCAATATGATTCTCCTTACGTCAGTGAATTAGCATTTGTCCAATTGGTGGACACAAAAAATCGCTAATAAGCTGACAAACAACATACTAATTGAGTAGTCCGTGTGTGATGAAATGGGATTCACAAAAAACACGAGATGAAAGATTAGCTTACTTCATGTTGTTCATATACCGCACAGTTAACGTTACTGGCGGATAAAGGAAAGGAGATTTTTTATATGAACAAATTATTAACAAAGATTGTCGGTGTGACATTGGGTCTCACTATGGCAATCGGTGTGGGTGTTGCTGTTGGAAACAGAACCAATACAAGAATAGCAAAGGCCGATACGTATACTGGTACGGTAAACATGGGGTCTGGATATTGGAACCCAAGAGATAAATGGTCTACGCCTTCTTCGCCAGCAGTGGATACGTTCACTGATAATTTGGGAAACACTTGGACGTGTACTTATAGTTTTAGCACTTATGGTGGAAGCGCGAATGCGTCATTTATTCAATTTGGTACAAGCTCAAACCCTGCAAGTAGTGTAGTCTTTACAACCACACTCTCAAGTTCACAAACCATCAGTGCCTTTTCAACCAAAGTTGGTGGGTATTCTGGTACTGCAGGTACAATCAATTTGAAGGTTGGGTCAACCGTTGTTGGAACTGGATCATTTAATACAACCAGTGATGTAACCGTCAATGCCTCAAATACTACTGAGACAGGAACTGTGCTGACCGTTCAACTTCTTCCATCAGCAAAAGGAATTAAAGTATATAATTTTTCTTATACTTATAGTACTGGTGCTGCAGATAGTATCACAGAAAAAGCTGCTTCTTTTGACGTTTACAATGGTGAAACATTAACATTAAGTACCTGCGTAACAACAACTGGAAGTGGTGCGCTTTCTTTTAGCGCCAATACTACTTCTTATGGCACAATCACTGCCGGAGTCTTTACTGCATCTGCTGTTGGAGGACCAACAACTATTACTGCAACAAAAGGCTCGGCGTCAACCACTTTTACAATTTGTGTTTTAGATTTACCAACATATTCTAAGGTTACATCTACAGCTAACTTAACTCCTGGGTCTGAATTGATCCTTATTTATGATGGAACAAACGGAACGCTCGCAGCTAATGCTAAGAGTGGTACTTTCTTGACCACAACATCTGTAACGATTTCTACCAATACAATCAAAACACGTTCTGCGTTAGTTTTTACTTTAGGCGGAACAAGCGGTGCTTGGACATTAAAAAATGGAGATGATTACTATGGTGTTTCATCAGCTAGTTCCAACAAATTAGCTACAAAAGCCACAGAACCAATTGCCTCTGATACTGGTTATTTATGGACCATCTCGTTTAGTTCTAACAAGCTTGTTATGGCAACGAAATTAGGTGGCGGAAACCTTCAATTTAATTATAATGGTGGAACTAACCCTCGAATCACAAACTATACCAGTGTGCAAGAAGATTCACTATATATGTTTGCAATTTTGGCTCCACAAGTCACCCCATCAGTTTCATCAGCTACAATTTACACACCAAATGCACCAACTGCCGTTGAAGTAACCTTATCCTATAAGAATATTACTCCAGGAAGTGGAACCGCTGTGACTTCAAGTGATGTTTCGGTTATTCCTGTTGCAAATTGCGTTTTCACAAATGAATATCAAACATTAACCATTAGTCAAAATAGTGTAACTGGTTCATCAACAATTACAGTTAACGCTACTGATGGTAGTCAAAATTGTAGTTGCACAATTGCAATTACGGTTGCTAACAATGCTGCAACATTATCAAGCATTAGTATCACAACCGCTCCAACCAACACAACTTTCTATGTTGGCAATAAATTAGATTTAAGTGGAATGGTTGTTAAAGCATCTTGGAGTAGTGGAGATCCAACTGACGTCACTGAAGATTGTGTTATTTATCTTGGCGATGGAACTGGATCCGCTTATGACGATGAAGCATTAGTAGCTGAGAACGATCTTGTAACAATTAAGTACACATTTAGCGGAACTACAAAATCAACAACTCAAGCAATTTCTGTTGTTGCGTTCCCATACTCAGTCGCTTCTTCAATTAATGGTGGCGATAAAGTAATAATTGCTGCTGGAACAAGATATTTACAATCCATTGGTGATATTAATAAAAAAACCGTTGGAATAGCAGCTGATTTCGGCAATGGTATCTACCCATCAACCGATAATACATACACCATTGTCGCTGGGAGTTCCGACGGAACAGTCGCATTCAAGCAAGGAGCTAATTATTTAAGCTTCTCGGGTAGCGACAACCAATTATTAACTTCTACCACATTGAATGCTGAATCATCATGGACTGTTAGCATCACAACAAATATTGCAACTATCACAAACGTTGCCTCTGATACGAGAATAATTAAATATGCCAATGGTGATAGATTTGCTGCATATGATAACGCTACCGCAACAACAGTTCAATTATGGAAATTGAATGGTGCTTCTGGACAATCTGCAGCAGAAGATTTTGCTGACGATTTCAAAGAATACATCGTCGACAATATTTGTGCTGTCAATGATGCATCATTTGATACAGACATGGCTGAATTCTGGGAATTAGAAGCAGAAACATATGCAAGTTTAAGCAGTGAAGCAAAAGCTTACATCGCTTCTAAATCAGCTAACGCATCTGGCGACAAAGTCGAAAAGATGCTTGCTGAATACAACCACATTTATGGTGTATATGGAACATCGCTCAGTTTGAGCAACTTCTTATCCAGAGTTGAAGCAGTTAAAGCCTCTAACTCCATCGGACCTGCTATTAATGCTTCCCAAGGTTCATCCACAACTACTTTAGTTATTATTCTTTCTATCGTCGGTTTCATTACCGTCGGTGGTTACTTCTTAATTAGAAGACGTAAAGAAAACTAATAAACATTTATAGGATTAACCCAGATAGGAATTGACCACCCTCTGGGTTCTTCCTTTATGGGTTCTCGATTAGAACCTATAAGGGAGGAGAATCATCCTCTACACACTATAGCTACATATGCATCCACTCTAGGAGTGATTAGTTATTGTGTGTTGGACTTTCCGTTGAGAGGCTTCCTTCTTTAAGGACTTTATGTCCAGCCAGTATACGGATTGAGATCTCAAAAGGATCATTTAATGAATAAGACCTACTCCATTCATTAATTCCATGGCTATCTTGTTATCTAATTTCTCAACTTTCTGCGATAAAAGAAGATAGTTTGAAAAGTCACATTCCATTGACAGTACTGACCATACCTAGGAATGTGGCTTTTTATATCTATAATCAGTTAGTTTTCTATTCAACTAACTTTATATTTAATCAATAAAAAGTTATCATATATCCATGAATATTAATTCCTACATTCGTAAGTTTGGACAGAAGAGTTTTGAAGAATTAAGCTTCAATGATATCGATGCTTTAATTTTAGCGGAGCTTTCATATATCGACATCGATACGCTTTTTGAAGAAGGACAAACAGAGATATGTATCAATGATATCGATATTAAAAACGCGAAGAAATCCACGTTTTCTAGCAGTGTTGATGCCTTATATAACAAGACAATGCTTAAGAACATGATTAACTCTGTTCGTTACAAAGATTTAGTTATTAAAGATGTCATTAGGAAGTATTCTATCAAGGATATCAATCAGTTTTATGCTTTAAATGTCGTTTTTCCTAATGGTGATTGTTATCTTTCTTATCGAGGAACAGATATCACTTTAATTGGCTGGAAAGAAGATTTTCTCATTACATATCAGAAAACGATGTTATCGCAGATACAAGCATTAGAGTATGCGGATGAAGTATTATGTAAATCTGACTGTAGATTTTATCTAGGTGGTCACTCCAAAGGTGGAAACCTCGCTTTCTACACCGCTTTGAATTTAGGGAAGAAATACGAAGATCGATTAATCCTCGCTTATTCTTTTGATGGACCAGGATTTAGAGATGGAATAACAGACTTTGTATCCTATGAAAAAGTTATCGATAAGATGATTAAATATCGTACATACAATGATGTTATTGGAGCGTTCTTCAATAACATGACTAGATATAAAGTTGTCCACTCAACAGGCCTTCTTTTTGGGGGGCATGACCCTTTCTTTTGGCAAATAAATGGTACGAAGGGCCAGTTCATGTATGCGAAAGATATCTCTGCTCCTTCAAAGAAATACTCCGCGCGTTTTATGGCGTGGCTGAATTCTTTATCTTATGATGACCGCGCTTTAACAACTGATGCCTTTTTCGAAATGATAAAAGAAAACGAGACAGTCTATGATCTTTTAAAAAACTTTGGAAAGAACGTCGCATTTAGAAAGAAATCACTAAGTAGATATAGTGAAAACGAAAGAACAAGATTAAAAATTATTATTAAAACGCTACTTAAATATCTTTTTTCTTCAAAAAACCTAATCGAGAAGAAAAATGATTAAGAAAAGACACTTTAAATTGAATTATTTAAACAAATCTTTATAATAATGTTTGCAATGGGTCCATAGCTCATCTGGAAGAGCGCATCGTTCGCAACGATGAGGTGGCGAGTTCGAGCCTCGTTGGATCCACCAAATAACACACAATTGTAGTTGGCCAAAGTCGCTTATCCAAAAATGTCCAAAGTTGACTACTTAGATAATGGTGGTGCAGAAACCCCAAAATTGCTCACTCTTCTGAGTGGGTTTTGGTTTTTTAAGGGGTGTTTTTTTGTTATGAAACATTATCAAATTAATTATGTATAATGAAAATATCAATAAGGGAATAAAAATAGCGAGTGATTTAGGAAAAAGCTGTAAGCTTAAAAAGATAAAAATTAATTATCCAAATGGTGATGTTTATGAAGGAATGGGCGCTGCCTATTATAATCCACCGTACGAACCTCATGGAATAGGTCGATATTATCAAAGTCTAGTGGAATTACTTTCGAAGCAGACTGGGAGTGGAGAAGAGGACCAGACTTTAAATCGATACGAATAATAAATAAGCCATTAGGAAAATCGTTTGTTATTTTACAGGTTTACGCTGGTGAGATTTATGGCGATTTAGTTCATCTTGATATAATCGAGGCAAAAGAAGGAGAATACGCCTTTAAAGATTTGCCATCTATCATCTTAGAACCACATAGTTGGTCTAATTACTTATTTAGAATTAAAAAAGTTACCGATAATGAATTAACGTTTGATTTTGTTGGCCCTAAAGTTGACCATGGTAAATTCATCGATTTTGTAGCCCCTAGAGGCGAATCCAAAAAATATGAGTCCACATTTTCTTCAACAATCATTTGGGACCATGGTAATGAGTATGATGTCACACAAAGCGCCAAGATAGAAATATTATATTTCTAGGTTAGCTTTTATTCAGCATCGTTAGGAATAAATTCGACATACTTTTCTAGATATTGATGATATTGCTCATCATTTTCTAGTTCGTAATCGTTAAATAAGTATTTATATAAATCGTTAATTAAAATCAAATAAAAAAACTAGAATTGGCTTCTATGTTTTATAGGTTTGCCTTTTCTAGTTTTTTAATGCTTATTAATCTGGGAATTCGCCGAATTTAGCAATAGCTTCGTCGATAGTTAATGGGTTTTCTAAAGCGATGATTGAATCGCCCGCTTTTCTAACTTGCTTATCAGCCCAATCGGACAATCCAATTTGAGATGGGGTGAAGCAACGTTCTTGCTTAAGTTTTCCAAATCCTGCAAACAATCCATCTAAGGACATCTTTTTACAAGGGGATGTCATACGTTTATCATTGTTCATCTTGTTTAATTCGGTAGTGGAGACGATGAATCTCATGAATTCATTGGCCATATCGAGTTTAGTACTTTTCTTATTAACGGAGAAGCATAATTCGACTGTGTTATACATATATCCACCCTCATCGGTGGTTGGAACAGGGGCAAAACTATATTTGAATAATGGTAACTTGTTACCATGTTCGTCTTTGGGTTCTCTTTTTTCTGTGCCGGAGAAGGTGTTGCCTTTGGCAAGCATCATTGCAACATCACCCTCGAAGAATCTCTTAATGGTTGCATCATAGTCATCTTTGATGGCTGCGCATGCTTCAAGATCGACGTAGTCGTGGGACATGAATTCATTTAACATAGTTAAACTTGGTCTCATGTATTCTCCAGCGGATTTATCTTTGCTGTTTAATTTGTCAACTTTTTCTTGATCGCCAAGGATAGATGCGCAGAAATGAGGGAAGAAAATTGGATAAACAATCATGCTGTTATGTGCGAGCATTGGATAAATGCCATCCATTTCTTGGAATTTGTCACAAGCGGTAATTAATTCGTTATATGTTTCAGGAATTTTAATATTATTGTTCTTAAAGAGATCCTCGTTGACCATCATTCCATATGTTGCGGTAAAGATAGGAACATACGGAACTTTTCCGTTCGCATCCCTATAAATATATGCATCTTTGATGCAATCTAAATTAATATCTAGATCTTCCGTTGCTAAATCTTCAGTGTATTCATCGTATAAAGAGAAATCTAAAGATGAATATGTGAAGAAGATATCTGGTGGGGTATCTCCTGATAAAGTGGTAATCAAATTCTTTTTGTGGCTTGGGTCACAAACGTAATTAATTTCAACGTTTGGATAATATTTTTGGAATCTTGCTACTGCAAAATCTAGGGCTTCAAAGTTACTATAATGTCCCCTTACTTCTAATTCCATCTCAATATTTGTGTCTAGTCTTGGCTTAAAAGCTCTTTCACCATTATTGTTTCCACATGAGGTAAAAGACATCGTCATAAACATTGACATTGAAAGCATTAATAATCTTTTCATACGCATACCTCTCTTTGCCTCTAATATATGATATTTGTCATTTATATGAAAGATTTTGTGTTAGAATAACAACAAAGATGAAAGACCAAAGAAAGAACAAACTGACAACACTTTTGATTGTTGCTATTAACGTTATTTTCGTCATTGGTTTATTTTTCGCGGAATTCCAATATATTTCTTCGACTAGAAGACAAACCATCGATAGAAACGAACAGAGTTTTAAAAACACCAATGTCTCTCTCGTTAGCATGACCAATAATTATCTAGTTGGAGAAAGAAACTTATGCCGATCATGGTCTAATTATCTAAATAACGATGTTCAAACAATGGAGGACGCCATTGATTTTGTTAGAACTGCTATTACCGATACTGATGTCATGGGTCATATTGTTTACAAAACAAAAACAAAATTGACTGGATACTCGACAAAAGCAAGTTCTTCTAACCCATCAGATTTTAGAGTTGATTATAGTTCAATTAGCTCATTAGTTTTCACTTCTGAAGAATCGGGTGTTAGAGTTTCCTCTTCCTATATCAATCCAATTAATGGATCCCCATCAATTGCTTTTTATAACGACATCAAATTAAAAGACCCAGATGATAATTCACAAGAAGTTGATGCTTATTTACTCCGTGTAGTTTTAAGAGATAATTTCAAGCAAAGATGGACATTCCCAAGTGGTTCTTTTAAAAATCTTCAAGTTACACTTATTGATAAGGATGGTAACTATATCATCTCCGGAAAATCATTTAGAGGCTCCAACTTTTTTGCATTTTATAGGTCCTATAACAAAGCAAATGATGAAACGATTGCGAATTTAAAACAAGAAGTTACCACAAACAGTGGAATTATGAAGATGTTTAATGCGGTTGGAGAAGAATGTTACATCGCTTATTCTCATCTCTCTAGCCCTGTTGATTGGATTATTCTTACTTATACCCCCGCAAGTGATATCACATCCGTTCCAACGGACTGGTTGCTTATTTCAATTTTGGCCATTGGGTTAGTAGCGTTATTTATTATCGACCTTTCATTCTTGCTCAAACTTAATAAAAACTTAGTGGAAACCGCAAAGGTTGCCGATAGCGCCAACAAAGCTAAAACAGATTTCTTAAGTACGATGTCTCATGATATTAGAACCCCAATCAATGCGATTATTGGCTTTACCGCTTTAGCGAAGAATGAGCAAAACAACCCAACATCCACCCAAGACTCACTTAAAAAGATTGAACTTGCAAGCAATCATCTTTTGACATTGATTAATGACATCTTAGATTTATCTAAGATTGAAAGCGGAGCAATCAATATCAATTATATTGATTTCTCTATTGTGGATATATTTGAAAACTTGTTAAATATTTCTCAACCAATGGTGAAATCAAAAAATATCAATTTCTCATTTAGAGTACATAACTGTGATAACGAATGGTTGTTTGCAGACAAACTCAGACTTAGTCAAATATTCACCAATCTATCAAGCAACGCCTTGAAATACACACCTGAAAACGGCAATGTCTTTATCGACGTTGAAGAACAACCAAGTGACAAAGAAGGATATGTAAAACTTATCTATAGAGTGCAAGACACTGGTATTGGTATGTCTCAAGAATTTGTAGATAGAATGTATGAACCATTCTCTAGAGCGACTGATAGTAGAGTTAATTCCATTCAAGGCACCGGCCTAGGTTTAGCTATCACCAAACGTATGGTGGATATCATGGGTGGGACAATTGACTGTCAAAGTGAATTAGGTAAAGGAACAACCTTCACGGTAACACTTGATATCAAGATTGCCGAACGAGAAGATGAAAAACTTAGCCTTCCAGAAACTAATATTCTCCTTGTTGATAGTGACGATGCGATTCTCGAATCAGCCTCTAATACTTTAATTTCCCTAGGAGCGAAAGTGGATATTGCTTCAAGTGGAAAAGATGCCTTAGAAAAAGCTAAGGATAATCAATATCGTGTTGTCATTACTAATTACAAATTAACGGATATGAGTGGTCTTGATTTAATTAAAGAAATTAAGAAGATTTCTCATGGTGAATTAGATGTTTTAATGTCTACGTACGATTGGTCGGATGTTGAAAAAGAATCAAAAGATGAAAATATCACCGACTTAATCTTTAAGCCATTCTTTAGAAGCGTCCTTTATGAAAAGATTATTGAAGTCGTTAATCCTGAACTTAAGAGTAGTGTTGTCAAAGAAGAAGAAACCTATTTCAACGATATTAACGTATTAGTTACTGAAGATAATGAAATTAACTGGGAGATTATTTCCTCGCTCCTAGAGATGTATGGAGTTACCAGTGAACGTGCGGAAAATGGTAAAGTTGCTCTTAATTTATTAGAAGACGCTAATAATGATGGTAAATGGGATATCGTCTTCATGGATATTCAAATGCCGGTTATGAACGGACTTGATGCGACGAGAGCGATTCGTAAGATTGATAGAGAATATACGAAGAATGTTCCAATTATCGCGATGACCGCGGATGCTTTCTCAGAGAACGTCATCGAATGTTTAAACGCTGGCATGAACGGACATATTGCAAAACCAATCGATATTAATCTTGTCCTTAATGAGATTAGAAAAATACACGCAAAGAAGAACAAATAATTATGAAAACAGATGTTAGAAGAGAAAAAGAACTCGAAATTAAAAAGACCATCCTCATTGTCGAAGATGATGAAATTAATGGTGACATCCTCGCCTCTTTTTTAGAACATGACTTCTATCTTCTCCGTGCGTACAACGGAAAAGAATGCTTAGAAATCTTAAATAGAGACGACAGAATGATTGATTTAGTTCTTCTTGATATTTTCATGCCAATAATGAATGGATATGAGGTTCTTCACGAAAGACAATATAATCCAAAACTAAAAAGAATCCCGTTTATCGTCATGACCGCGGAAGCAAAGATTGAAGAAGAATGCTTCCACCTCGGAGTTAATGATTTTATCAAAAAACCATATGATAACCCCGATATTATTGTCGCAAGAATCAAAAGGATGATTGAACTCTATGAAGATAGAAGCATCATCAAAGAAGTTAAAAGAGATAAGCTGACTAATCTCTATTCAATGGAGTTCTTCAAGAAGTACTGCGCGCAGTTCAACTTAAGACACCCAAAGATTAAGAAAGATTTGTTAGCGATTAACATTACACGCTTCCATTTGTTGAATGAACTATATGGACGTGATTATGCTGACGAGATCTTAAAAGATATTGCTGATTCAATTAAGAATTTCGTGAGACAAAATGAAGGAATTGCCGCTCGCGCTAGTGGAGATAATTTCTATATCTACTGTCATCACCAAGATGATTATTCAGAATTCTTTAATAACGTCATCGAACACGTTAAAGGGTTAACACATGTGAATATTGTTCACGTTCGTGTCGGTATTTATCCAAATGTTAATCCAAATATGGATATCGATATTGTCATCGGCAGAGCGATGGCAGCCTCTTTAATAGTTAAAGAAGATGTTAATAAGATCTTTGCTGTTTATGACGAATCTTCAGAAGAACAAGTTCATTTTAATGAGCATCTCATCAATTCATTTGAAGATTCGATTAAAAACAAAGATTTCAAAGTCTTCTTCCAGCCAAAATACAATATTCAAGGAGAAAGAAATAGACTTGCTTCAGCGGAAGCTTTAGTGAGATGGTTCCATCCAAAATATGGAATGATTTCTCCTGGTATTTTCATTCCATTATTTGAGAAGAATGGTTTAATTCAAGAACTTGATAAATTTGTCTTTAATGAAGTAGCGGAGAAGATGAAGGAATGGAAAGAAAAATTTGGTGCCTATATTCCTGTTTCTGTCAATGTTTCTCGTGTTGATATTTATAATACCAATCTAGAAGAAGATATCCTTGAAGCGTTTGATTCTCGTAATGTCCCTCATAAATATTGCTACATTGAAATCACCGAAAGTGCGTATTCCACTGGTGAAGACATCATCATTAAACTTTGCTCTTCTTTAAGAGAAAAAGGATTCGTTATTGAGATTGATGATTTTGGAACTGGGTATTCCACACTTCATTCTCTTTTAGATATCCCATTTGATGTCTTAAAACTTGATATGATGTTCATTAGAAAACTTGATCAAAACATCAAAAACGCTCATATTATCCAAATGATTCTTAACCTTTGTAGGGAGATTGGGGTTATGAGTGTCGCGGAAGGCGTAGAGACCGAAAGACATTATAACTTCCTTAAAGAAGCGGGATGCGATATTATCCAAGGTTATTATTTCTCTAAACCTCTCCCAGAAAACGAATTTGCTGAATTATTAGTAAAGGAATTAAAGAAATGACAGTCCAAGAATTTTATGAAATAGTCGGCGGTGATTATAAAACCGCATTAGGAAGATTGATGAACGATGACTTCATCAAAAGAATGTTATCAAAGTTTGTTCTCAAGAATTCATTTGATCTTATGATCGATGGATTTAAAAACAAAGACGTGAAAACATTATTTGAGGCCGCTCATTCATTTAAAGGTGTTACTGGAAATCTTGCATTAACTAGTCTTTATGATAAAACCTGTGTAATCGTGGAAGCGGTGAGAGATTATATGAATATCAAAGAGTTTAATCTAGATAAAGAAATGAAAGAACTCGAAGGTGCATATCTTATCACCAAAGAAAAAATCGAAGAATTAACTAGATAAAATGTTTAATTGGTGTTTTATTGGAGCAGGTAAAATAGCCGATATAGTGGCGAAAGACATGGTTGAAAGCAAAATTAATCGTGTTTTTTCTGTGTGGAATAGAACATATGAAAAATCTATTAAGTTCGCTGAGAAATATCACGCGAAAGTCTATAAAAACGTTGAAGAAGCATTAAATGACCCTCTTGTAGATGGAGTCTATATTGCTTTGACTAATGATTTACATTTTGAATACATGAAAAAGTGTATTGAACATCATAAACCAGTTTTATGTGAAAAGCCTTTTACCATGAACAAGAAAGAAGCAATAGAGATATTTGAGCTTGCTAAAAAGAACGCCGTTTATGTTTCTGAAGCTATGTGGACTTGGCACAATAAATGTGCTTATCAAGTAAAAGACTGGCTAAAAGATATCGGGCCAATTAAAGAAGTTGAATGCGCGTTCAGTTTCATTGGTGTTTCTAAAGAATTTGCGATTGAACGATTAATAAATCCAAATATGCTTGGAGGAGCATTGCTGGATATTGGTGTCTATGGATTACGTTATAGTCTTGAATTATTCGGAATGCCAAAAAAGATAAGATGTAGTGGTGATGTCTCTTCAGGCGTTGATTTAAACGAAGAAATATTATTCATCTATGATGAATTCACTGTTAAGCATAGTTTCGCTGTCGATCAAGATTTTGGCATTTATTATCGAATCAAGGGCGAAAGAGGTTTTATTGACGCCCCATCATTTCACGCAACAAATGAAGTAATTCTCAAAAAAGAAAAAAGAGTTGTTATCAAAGATAAAAATAATCTTTATGAGACACAATTTGCTAATGTTGCAAAAGAAATTCAAGATGGTCTTTTAGAAAGTAGAATTATCACCAAAGAAAAGACAATCCTTTGCATGGAATTAATGGATGAATGCCGCAGGCAAATGGGTTTATTATTTCCAAAAGAAAAATAAAAGAATTAACCAAATAGTCATCTCATAGAGATGGCTTTTTATGATATAATCCAAGATGTGGGAATAATTGCTAAAAGATATATTAAAGATTTTGTTCGTAGATATAATAAAGAAGTTGGAGTTCCTTACTATTCACATTTAGATTTTAAAGGACTCCATCAAGAATCATTTACTTTTACTAATTCCAAAGGAATTGAGATTCATTATTTCTATTATTATTACGATAACTATAAAGATGATATAGTCATCCTCTTTTGCAGCGGAATAGGACCTGGTCACACCGCATATCTAGCGGAAATCAACCAATTAGCGAAACGTGGCTATAAAGTTTTAACTCTCGACTACACAGGATGTGGGGAATCCAAAGGTGAATGTCTTGCATCTTTAAATATGCCAACCTTGGACGTTATGGATTTACTAGATTATTTAAAACTAGATAAGCCCATCGTTTTAGTCGGTCACTCTCTAGGTGGATATACCTCTCTTAATGTCCTAAATTTAAGAAAAGATATATGTATCTCCATTGTTTTGTCTGGATTCTTATCAATTGACTCCTTAATTTTTAATGTCGTTAAGAATAGATTTATCACATCCAGAATCCTAAAATACGAAAGAAAAGCGGTCATTGAGTATTATGGAATTGATAATGTTAAGTATTTAGAGACCACAACGGATAGAATTCTATTTGTTCATTCAAAGGATGATCCGATGGTGTCATACAAATCATCAATAGAGGTTATTAATAACTTAAATAATCCATCAATCAAAACCATTACGTTAAATAATAGAATGCATAATCCAAACTATACGGATGATGCGGTTAAGTATTTAAATAATGTGTTTACAAAATATAACGAGTTAATAAACAAAAAAATCATCAAAACTGATGAGGATAAAATAAGGTATTTTAAAAACGTATCAATAGAGAAACTAACCGAGCAAGACGAAAAGATATTTGATGAAATCGCATCCTTTATTGAAATGAAGTAAAGTCGAACTTGTTTTTAAGCACAGCAGTTTGGTATATCTTCTTTTTCTTTTGCCCTGTTGATGAAATACATGATTAAATCCGCGGAGACAAATAAGAAGTTAATGACGTAGATTGCAAAAATCCACCAATCACTTTCCCATACGAATGTTGTCGAAAAGAATTTGGATGTAATTCCAGCGATATATCCTAAATCGATTAAGATAAGGAACAATAAGCTCTTACCTTTCGTGCTTCTTGTTCTAATTGATTTAAATAAGTTAAATGGCCAGCTAATACCAAACAATATTATCATTGTTGCTTCTAAGATTTTTGCGGTCATAATGCCATCTCCGTTTCAGTCTAGAAAATTATATCATGTTAGAAATGTGAGAATTATTTTTTGTTTATTACAAATAAACTCGTATAATTGTTTTATATATGGAGGACCCTTTTATGAAAATAAAGAAAATCTTATTTCCATTAATCGCTACTTTATCAATCGCTATCACTGCGTGTAATAATCCGAAAGGTGATAGTGAAAAAGTATTACCTGAACCAGAAGATTCTACTGTCGCTTTCACGTTAAGAAAAATGAATGCTTATTATTATTCAGCGACTAACATAATTGAAGTAAACACTTATTTTAGAAACGATAGACTAACCAACCTCCCATATGTCACTCTAAGTGAATATTACAAACTTCTCACAAAGCACGATTTATCAATCGCTAAAGAAGAAGATGGAAGTTTCAAAGTTACAACAAGTACTGGAGAAGCTTATATAAATACCGAACTAGACACCTTGAAAAGTGATGATTATCAAGAATTCATTTCTACAACAATTTATCGTCAAGAAAACGCCCCAAATGTCTATTATGATGGTACCCCATTTTTAAAAATTAAAGAAGTCACTTACGATCAAACAAGTGTGCATACCTCAATCAATTTCAAAAAATACGGTATCAACCTATTCGAAAAAGATGGTGATATCCTCCTCCCATTAGCGACTGCTTCCAATATGTTTATGGGACCAACAATGATTACTTGTTTCTACACCAAAGACAATATCTATTTCATTGATCCAAATGATCCAAAATTTGAAACCGGTGGCGTTATTAGCAAGGCATCATATTATCAAAGTGTGATGAAGTTCTTCGACGTAAATGGAAAAAGAACTCAGTATGAAGCCAATTTCTCTTATGGGGAATTATGTTTCTTAATTGATGTTTATTATGGTCTTCCAGGAAGAGAATATATCCATAATGAATTAGATAACACCCGTGACTTAGATTCAGTTCTTTCAAGTCATAGTGTAATGACTAAAAAAGCCAAAGAATTCCTTACTTCAACAGACATCGCAGAATACTGCGCAGGTATGGAAATGTTAGGAGCGTTCCTTTATGATGCTGGACACACAGTCTCTGATTATGGTGTTAGATATTTAACGTATTCAGATAGGGCCTTAATGAGTAAAGTTAATTCTGTCTTAAGTGAAATCGGCTTTAGAAGTGCTGATTATCAAGCTAAGAGCAACTATAACGGCAACTATCTTAATGGCCTTTCCAACGCGAGAAATTTATGCAAAACAAAAGACAACAGTTATACAGTCATCGGTGACACAGCGTTCTATAGATTTGATACATTTGATTTTGATATCTATGATTGGAATGAGTATTACTCCACATTATCAAGTAGCAAATTACCAAAGGATCCTATTGGAAACTTCAAAAGAATGCTTGATAAATATAAAGATGACCCATTAGTCAAGAATGTCGTTGTTGACATCACCACTAATGGTGGTGGATATGGTGATGTTGTTGCTGCTTTCATGGGACTCATGGGAAAAAGAACATATCAATATACTTATGACACTATCGGAGATCGTCATGTTCTTGTTGATTATGAATTCGATAAGAATTTTGATGGTGTTTTCGATGAAAAAGACGAGGAATTAGTTTACGATTATAACTTCGCAATTCATTGTTCATCTTATTCTTTCTCCTGTGGTAACTTACTTCCAACCCAAGCTAAAGAAAATGGAATTATGATTCTTGGAGACAAATCCGGTGGTGGTTCTTGTGCGATTATCGACGCTGTTTCCGCTGAAGGATTATATATTAGATTATCTTGCCCAGACCACATGGTTACCCTTAATAATGAAGAGGTCGAATTTGGTGTGGAAGCCGACTATAAAATGGTCATAGATAACGGAGATGGCACTTACGACTTTTCTCATTTTTACGACATCAGCATCATGAGTCGTGAGATGAACAATTTCTACTCAAATAATTGACAAAATTACCTAATAGTAATATTTTCTTTTTGGAAGAAAACATAGTTTTATTAGTGAAAAATGGCGTACTCATTAGTTGGTATTCTAGCAATTTTTATTCATCTAATTGTAAATATTGATGTGTTTATCAATATCGCTCATAGACGTGCTTTTCGTGGAGCTCTATTTTATTTGTTCTTTTTGATAGGTGTTATCCTCTATCACGTTACTGATGGATTTTGGGGAATACTCTACGATTATCATTTAGCCACAGCAGTCTTTGTCGACACGACTATTTATTTCTTTGCAATGGCAGCATCAATCTTATTATGGGTTTTCTTTGTCTATCAATACCTTGGAGTGAAAGGAAAATTAGGAAAAGCTATCATTTGGATGGGATTTGCAATTTTCTTACTTCAAGTTATTGCGATTGTTATCAACTTCTTCCATCCGGTTTTATTCAGTGTCAATGAGGAGTGTGTTTATAAGGCTGAATTCCTCAGATATGCGATGCTTAGCATTCAAGTCCTTATCTATTTACTTGTTTCAATTTACACTTTAGTGTCTTCTTTCAAGGTGAACGGCTCTCTAAGACGTCGTTTCATCACCATTTGTTTATTTGGCGTTTTCATGATTGTCGCTATTACGCTCCAAGTATGTTTCCCACTTTTGCCAATGTATTCTCTCGGATATTTATTTGGCATTTGCGTTCTCCATACCTTTGTCATTCGTGATGAAATGGTCAGCAAACAAATTGAACTTGAAGAAGCAAAGCATCAGGTTTTGGTCGATCCGTTAACCGGAGTGCTTAGCAAACATGCTTATGTCGATGCTGAAGAAGAAGTTGATAGACGTATTAGAAATAATGAGGATTTTGCATTCGCTATTGTTGTTTTTGATTTAAACGATTTAAAGATTACTAATGATACATATGGTCATGAGGCAGGAGATAAATACCTCGTTGATTCAGCCAAGCTCATTTCTGAATATTTCAAGGGAGCATCCATCTACCGTGTTGGTGGTGATGAATTCGCTGCAATACTATTGGATGATCATTATGAAACTAGAGCCCAATGCTTTTATGATTTTAATAAGATGATTGGTGAAAACTTAAGAAGTAATGATAGAATTATTATTGCTTCCGGTATGGCGGATTATCTCCTAGGAAAAGACACGAATATTCTTCAAGTGTTCACTCGAGCTGATAGAGAAATGTATATTAGAAAACAACAACTAAAAGATTTGCAAAACATGTAATGAAGATCCGCCAATTGAAAAACTAAACGCAACTTTATAATCGAAAGCTAAAATTGTAAGACTAAGTGCAACTTTGCTACTTGTGATTGTTGCATTTAGTTTTTCTATATTCACATATTAATTAGAATTTTATAGTATTTAGGTGGGAA
>JAFSNY010000081.1 GCA_017447305.1 Bacilli bacterium
AAAGAAGGTGGTGCTTTTTATATCTGGTTTGCCACTCTTGAATTAAGAAACATCATCAATTCCTTATTCGATGTTGGTCTTGATTTTAGAAGTATGCTCATTTGGAAAAAACCAACTCCAAATCTATCGTACGCGGATTATAAATGGATTTATGAACCATGCATGTACGGATGGAAAGATGGAAGCCATAACTTCTATGGCGGTTTAACCTGCACAAACTTCTTAGAATTTGATAAGCCAAGAAAGAACGATCTTCATCCAACAATGAAGCCACTCGACTTATTTGGTTATCTAATTCAAAACTCATCTAAAGAAAACCAAAGAGTACTGGACTTATTCGGTGGCAGTGGAACAACTATCATCTGCTGCCAAGACTTAAATAGAATCGGACTAGCAATGGAATATGATGAGAAATACGCTGATGTCATTGTTAAAAGATATCTCCGCCATAAAGGCAGTTATGAAAACTGCTTCTTAGTAAGAGATGGACAGCAAATTCCTCTAAACGAAATAGAGGATTTTTTAATTCTATAAATTATCTGAAGTATTCTCCTTGAATAGTAGTGGGTAGGTTTCTTCTTTTCCCTACCCATGAAGTGGAGAAGACAAAGTCTTAAAGGTCAGAGTCGGTGGCCTTATTGGAGGTCATCGATGTTAAAAGTTATTGAATTATTTTCTGGAGTCGGTGCTCAAGCCGAGGCCTTAAAGAGAAGTGAAATAGAACATGAAATTATCGCGATGTGCGATATCGATAAATATTCCGTTAAAACTTATCGAAAATTGCATGGTTGGACTATTAATCTAGGTGATATTAAAACGGTGGAAGGATTACCAAAAGTCGATTTATGGACTTATAGTTTCCCTTGCACTGATATTTCTATTTCTGGACAAATGAAGGGATTTGAAAAAGGTAGCAACACTGGTAGTTCTCTTCTTTGGGAAGTGCAAAGATTACTCGAAGTTAGCAAAGCTAATAACACTCTTCCTAGATTCCTTTTAATGGAAAATGTCAAAAATATCGTATCTAAAAGATTTCTTCCTTTATTTCAAACCTGGATCGATTATTTAGGATCCTTGGGTTACAAGAGCTTTTATAAGGTTCTTAACGCAAAAGACTATGGCGTTCCTCAAAACAGGGAACGCTGTTTTATGCTTTCAGTACTTAATTATGAAGGAGACTTTGTCTTCCCTGAAACTCAAGAGTTAGTAACTAAGTTATCTGATTTACTCGAAACAGAAGTGGAAGATAGATATTTCTTAAGCGATAGATTCATCAAATACGCTTGTGATATGGAAAATCGAAACGGATTTATTAGAGGCAAAAGATTTAGGCCTTTAAATAATGAATCCAAAGTTGCTTATACAATAACCACCAATCCTGGAGGAAGAGCGACTGATAACTTTGTTATGCTCCCAGCTGTAGGAGCGATTCGCGGCCGACCAGTTGAAGGTGGAGGATATAGACAACGTCTTCATGTAAAAGAAGAAGCAATCACTAATACGATTACCACCGTTCAAAAGGATAATGTGATCCTAGTTCCTCAAGCCACTAAAGCTGGATATGCAGCTGCCGAAGTTGGAGATGGGATTTACACAAACCGAATGAAATATAAAAGAGGAGTCGTACAGAAATCGATGATTCCTACTTTAAAGACAAGTGTCTCCGATGTTGGGGTGGTGGTAAACGATAAAGATGACCTCATCAATATCAGAAGATTAACTCCAAGAGAATGTTGGAGATTAATGGGGTGGGATGATGCTCGAATTGATGTCGCTTTCTCTAGTGGGAATAGCGAAACTCAACTTTATAAACAAGCTGGCAATTCCATTGTTGTTAACGTCTTAACTTCTATCTTTATTTCAATGAAAAATACCTTTAAATTATAAGGTTTTATATCTTTGATATAACTTGCTATATAACTCACTAAGAGCGAATATACATATGACCGATAGGAGGGTCAAATCGATGAAAAAAGAAGAAATCAAAATCGATGACAAAGTGAGAGCGATTTTCAGAAAATACGGCCGCCACGAAGTTATCGGAACAGTGTTTGAAATAAGCACTGATGAACATGCTCTTGAAGGCACATGGGTTTCCATTAGAGTCACTGGTGGAGACATGACTGACAGGTCAGTTGCCTACATGGTTGCAAATCGAATCAATGTAATGGTTCCAATTAAAGATGTTAAGGAGGTTCTAAAATAATGAAAGATAGAATCTCAATTAACGAATGGATTAATAAGTTCCTTTCTGGGGAATTTGATTCTCAAGATATAAGAGTTCAAATCCAAGCTGGTTGGTACGATTGGTTTTGTAAGGACTATAGCCTTGCTAATAAAACCAAGAAAATGGGCAATATTGTCCGTCAAGTTAAAAGAGGAGGTAAGGTCAACCTCGATGATTGGTATGTTTGGTTTAAAAATAACTGCCCATTAAATGGACCACTTTATGACGATTTCCGTTTTGCCTCTTTAGAAACTGGAGATGTACAGTTCACAATTCAAATAAACTGTTGTTGGAACAAACACCGATACGCAGTTTATGGAAGAACTCCTGATGGTGAAGGTCATTGGGATGAACCATTATTTGAAAGTGATTCATTAAAAGACCTAGTAAAATGGTTAAATTCTCCTTGGGAAAACTAAGGAAAAGTTAAATAAAGACAACGTCTCAGAAATGAGGCGTTTTATCTTACTTTATATCTTTGATATAACTTGCTATTTATGGTATATAGAGCGAATATATCATTGACCGATAGGAGGGTCAAAAATATGGCAAAGGAAATAAGATCAAGAAAAGGCTTAGAAACCTTATTACAAAGGTATAAAGATGCCGGAGTAACCAACCAAACAAAGGATGTCACTGGTGGCTATGAAGCTAGATGGCTAGATACAATTCAAGGCTGCATCGATTCCCTTAAAACGGATGAGCCGATTTGTATGGACGAAATTGACTATGAAAACACACCTGATGAACTCAAACCTTTATGGAGGGGATTAAAATAATGGACAAATTAGAAATCACCTTAAAGATTACCGATAAAGAAGGAATCATCATTGGTCGCTCAGTCATCCTATTTGGTAAACCAAGATACGTTGCTGGACTTTGGAATAACAATTCTGTAGTGTTTGCGACTCTTGAACCTAAAACCTTATCTGAAACCCAAGTCCTCATTTACACAATCGAAGAATTAAAAGACTTCGCTAAAGAAGGCAATTTGAAAGGAATGGTGGAACTTTAATGAAAGTTAACTTTGTTAGAAAACCGACACCTTCTGAAATATACCCTCAAGATGAGTTCATCATCGAAAAGGTAGTGAGATTATCAAAAGAAGAATTTGAGGATTTGCTTAAAGAACCTCTTAAGGATAGAAACTACGTCAAAGAAAATAAGGATTTGATGTACGAAGATAAAGATGGATACATGCACTGCATCTATGTGGTATGCAAAGGGTTTGATTACGGAATCCTCATCGAAAGCGAAGGAAGTGACTACCCTCGATACACAGCTTACCTTCCAACAGCAGTATTTGATTTGAAATGAAATGCTCTCTATGTGAAAAGCCCATCAAAGGGTATGGGCATAACGGTCAACCGTATTGCGAAGGAAAGGTCTGTGATTGGTGCAATAAAAACATTGTGATACCAACGCGAATATTGATGCTTAAAAAGAACAAGGCTCCAAAATAGGAGCTTTTACTTTGTAAAGGAGATAAATGAGATGCTTGATGCAACAATAGAAACTTTATACATGTCATTTATGTCCTTGGCCATCAGCTGGATAATTGCCTTACCTTTAGGATCGATTGTTTCTGAAACTCGACCAGGAGGGTTGTTTCCTAGTAAAGTCATTAATTTCATCCTTAACCGAATCGTAGATGTTGGTCGCTCGATTCCTTTTATTCTTCTAGTGGTGTTCTTATTTCCGTTTACCAGAATGCTAATAGGAACGGCAATAGGAACCAAAGCAATGATAGTCCCACTTACCATTTGCGCGATTCCTTTTGAAATTAGACTCATTGAAGAGATTCTTTCTGAAGTCCCTTATTCGATTATTGAAGCTGCCCAAATTGATGGTGCTTCTAATCTAAAGATTATCATCCGAATTAAGTGGGCTTGTAAGGTTCCTTATTTAGTTAACGCTTTAGGAATCACTCTTATCAACATCATCGGCTACTCGGCAATGGCTGGAGTAGTTGGTGGAGGAGGCCTTGGGAATTATGCGATTGTCTATGGCTTTCAAAGATTTAATTGGAATATCATCGCTCAAAGCGTGGTGATCATCGTGATCCTGGTGTCACTTATTCAAATAATTAATAACTTGCTAGTTCGATTCTTATTACGGAGGTGCTTATGCATAAAACATTAAAATTTCTCGCTTTGCTTTTCTTACCATTACTAGTCTTAGCGAGCTGTAACAAAAATGACAAAACAATAGTGGTAGGAGCAAGTTCAACTCCTCATGCCTTAATCCTAAATGAGACAAAGTCTTATATTGAAAGCCAAGGCTACTCTTTAGAAGTTAAAGTATTCAATGATTACGTTCTTCCTAACTATTCTTTAGAAAACGGAGAACTTGATGCGAATTACTTTCAACATGAACCATACTTAAATGAATTTAACGCGGCTAATGGCACTCACTTAGTTAGTGTTCTTAAAGTTCACTTTGAACCAATGGGCATTTATTCTGGTAAAAGACATAGTCTAGATGGTCTAACTAGTGCAGACAATATACTAGTTCCTAGCGATAAGTCGAATTATGATCGAGCGATGGTCTTATTGTCCGAATATGGTCTAGACAATATACCAGTGACTCAAGTTGAAGCTCAGAACGTTCCTTTGATGTTAAGCGACTGCTCTTTAGCGGTCATCAATGGCAACTATGCTTTATCAGCTGGGATAGTTGATAGATGCCTTGTTACCGAAGATAAGGATTCTGATATCGCTAAAAAAATGGCCAATGTTATTGCTGTTAAAAATGGCCAACAAGATAATAAAAAGACACGCGTCTTAATCAATGCTTTAAAACAAGAAAACATTAAAGAATTCATTAAAACAAAGTTCGGTGAATCGGTTCTTTATTTGCTCTAATTTATTATTTGTCTTAATTCAATAAATTGATTTAAGTCTAATAATACCTATGAAAAACGTACTTTTTACCCCTAAAAATGGGGCTTTTTTGTCTCTTTATTCATTCTAATAAGAATCAATAAAGGTTTTTTAATCACATTTTAAATAAGGACAAAGTCCTTGAAAGGAAATTATATGTTTGAAAAAGTAAATCCAAGTCATCCTGATAAGTTAGCAGACCGTATTGCTGGTGCGATTGTTGACATTGCTTATTCTAAAGAAGATAATCCACGCTGCGCAGTAGAAGTGTTATTAGGACATGGCAAATGCCACATCATCGCTGAATCTAGTGTTGAATTTTCTTTAGATGAAATAAAAGCGGTAGTGAAAAGAATCGCAAATATTGATGATGTCGATTTTGCCTTATATCCTCAAGATTCTCATTTAGCAAAGAACCAAATCGACGGTTTTAAATGTGGCGATAATGGAATCTTTAGAGGTGTTCCTGTTAACGAAGAAGAAAAAGAAATCACCGAATTAACACAACAAATCTATAAAGAATATCCATTTGATGGAAAGAATCTAAAGGATCAATGTGGTGTCATCGTCTGTCAAAGTCATGTTAAAAATGAACACGAAATAGAGAGGAAATTTCCTGACCACAATTATTCCGCTGTTAATCCTTTAGGGCCTTGGACTGGTGGACCTGATGTTGATAGTGGTGCTACCAATAGAAAACTCGGTTCCGATATGGGAAGAGCTGTTACTGGTGGTGGCTTACACGGTAAAGACCTCAGCAAAGCTGATGTATCTGTAAATATTTACGCTCATATCAAAGCGCAAGAAACCGATGAAGTAGTCGAACTTGGCTGTGCAATTGGTGATACAGAAGTCGATGGATTACCTTATTGGTGCATCGTTGCTATTGCAAGAGAATACATCAAATCCATTGGTGGCTTTGAGAAGTTTGCTGAATGGGGATTAATCCGTCCATGAGCAAATGGAAATATAAAAAGACAACGTCTCATAAGCCTTTAAAGCTTGAACGATTTTATAAAAGCGATAGGTGGCACGCTGCTAGAAGAGAAGTCATCATTCGCGACAAAGGATTATGTGTCATGTGTGGAAAGCCAGGCACTCAAGTCCATCATAAGATTCATCTTACCATTCAAAACGTAGATGATCCTAACATTGCGACTAACCCAGACAACCTAATCCTTCTTTGTGATTACTGTCACAATGAAGTGCATCATCGTGTGGGGAAGCATAATCCATATTGTTTTGACAGCAATGGTGATCTCGTTCAGAAAAAATAAAAGAGTCAACCCATACCAAGTTTCAAGCTCGGCGGACATGACTCCAAAGAAAGATTAACATAACTTTCTTACTGAAATAAATATTTTATAGGCCCCCGGTCACTCAATCTCGGATTGATTTCACAGTACCGATGCGCCGAACCTCAGAAATACGCGAGGCCAAAAATTTCAAAAAAGCCTAAATTCCGGGGAAGAAAATTCTAGGAGGGAACATGAACAAGAACGTAAAGAAAGAATACGAAAGACTGAAGTCCCTCTTTAAAGATGTGGATGCAAAGAAAGCTGAACTGGTCGATGAGTTGCTTAAGAAAGCGGCTTTTTTAAAGGTTCAACTAGATGAGCTAGAAAAAGACATAGATGAATTTGGAGCGACACTACATTTCTCTGATGGAAGTAGCAAGCAATCATCTTCATACAAATCTTTCTTATCTAGTGTTGGAACTTATCAAGCAATCATTAAAACCTTAAATAGCATTTTAGGAACAGACATCAAAGATGACGATGACGAATTCGATGAATTTATAAAGAAAGCGAAAGGAGTGTAATATGGCATTTGAAATTACCATTAATGTAAAACGAAATGGCAAACTTGAATTAAGTGAAGAGCCATTTGAAATATCGGTCTATAGAGAATATAAAAGAGTAAAACTCTTATTTGAAGTAGATTCCGAAATCGATAGTACTTATCATTACTTAAAATTCACTCATAAAAACGCGACTTACCTTTATAGGGTTCACGATAATGAGTTTGAAATCCCTAAGGCTATTACAGCTTATGAGGGTGCTTGGGAGATGTCTTTTATCGCTTGCGATGAAGTCGCTAATAGTGACTCAACAATTACCGCGAATTACATCTATGCTTCTGAACCAGTAGTGGCAACAGTCCTAA
>JAFSNY010000005.1 GCA_017447305.1 Bacilli bacterium
AAAGGAGGTGATTCTTATGGCTAATCCAAAGCAAAAGTTGGATTGGTTTCCAGTGGATACAAGAATATTAGAAAGCCCTAAAGTTCGTAAGCTAGTCCACAAGAAAAAAGTAGTGGGCTATGGTGTTTTTATTCATGTCCTTAGCCGCATCTATTTAAATGGTTATTTTATCAAAGATAACATCGATTCTTTCAGTGAGGATATCGCCTACGATTTAGGATATAACGACACCGATGAACATATCGCTGAAATCAAAGATATCATTGAGTTGATGCTAGATATCGGACTGCTCGATAAATTTTCCTATGAATATGAATCTGTTTTTACCTCTAAAGCGATCCAGGTGCAATTTGTGAAGTCAACCTTAAGAAGAAAACCACAGGAGAGACCTTATTGGCTCTTAACTCCTGAAGAAGAAGCTGATATCAAAGCGTATTTAAAAGCACAAAAGGAAGAGAATGATGATTAATTCTGTCGACATTATGTTAACAATATGTCAACAAAATAAGAGATTATGTGAACATTATGTTACATTCTGCAACATTCCTCTCTTTTGAGAAAGTGAAATAAGAAAGTGAAAAAGAAAGAGAGAAAAGATATACAAGATATATACGATAAAAGGAACTGCCCGTTCCATTTGAACTACTTTACTACTTGTTTAATCGAGGATCATTTGATTACGGTTTATGACAAAGATATCTTCTTATTCAACCAGCTGTTTGATGATGTAGTGGAAGACAATGATATCGAATTAGTTAAGCGCTGCTTTAGGTACACTAGGGATTATTGCAACAAGAACAAAGATAGCATCTACAACCTATACAAGTTCTTCAAAGCGGCCTTCTATGAGAATCTAAGAAAAATGGATGGATATGATGAAAGAATGGAAAAGTGGTGTAAAGATGTTGAGATGATGTTAGAAAAACGGTAGATATAATAGCGGTTTCTTAAATATTAAATAGTTAAGAGGGCATATTTATGGTATGCTGAAATAAGTCTGAATTTATAGAGGTGCTTTATATGAATGCTTTTAGAAAATTAGTTGAAGATTATCTTAAACAGTGGCCATCCAATCCAGCAGTAGTTTCTTATGATTTTTCTAGAGATGAAATTGTTTATGGCGCAAGAAGAGACTCAAGAGCTATTTCCAAACTTCCTGGCGATGAAGAATATGTCAGAGCCTATATTGTAACAAAATTAGTGAATGAACTTGGATATAGCATGAGCGATATTGCTTTTGAGGAAGAATATTCTACAGGGCATCCAACAACTAAAAAATCAAGAATTGACATTATTGTTTATAAACCGCATAGCAATGATATTTTTATGTTTATCGAATTAAAAGCACCAGATAAATATAAAGCCGAACGTACCAAAGCTATAGAAAATCAACTATATTACGTTGCACCACTAGAAATAGCTAGAAACTCAAATACTATTGATTATTTAGTTTATTGCTCTCTCAATGAATTAGATTGCTCCGAGGTAGTTACCCTTATCGATTATAAGAAATATAATTCTTATACAAAATGGAAAAATGACCCTAATTATCACTCTAATCTTTTAGCTAGTTATAGTTCTGCACCAAGCGCAACCGCCAAACGTTCTTTTGGCGTTAACGATGTTGATGACAGAATTGAAAATGTCATAAGTTCGTTAAACCAACACATCAAATACACTGAAGTTAAAGACTCTCTGCTATTTGTTAACACTTGTATTTTGGCTTTATTTAATGAAGATTTTAGAAAAGACATCCAAGCTGGAATGCACGATAGTGATTCTACAGATACAATAATTGATGAGATGCAAAGCATTATCGTAAGAAGCGGTGGTGAAATTGATAAATATTCATTTACTGACATAAGAAACAAAACATCTGTTACTGCATTGATTAAATCTACATGTACAGCTATGAAAAGCAAAAAAGAACTTAGCAGTTCGATTTATTCTCTTTTAAGTTTTCTTAAAGATTTGGCCAATAAGGTATTCCCAATTATTAATTATGGAACAAACGAAGACAAACTCTTAATTTCAGAAACCATTTACAAGTATGTTTATATTCATAAAAACGGAAATAACAGTATCATTTCCACGCCTGCAAATATAACTAATTTCATGGTGAAACTGTTAGATTTGCAACAAGATGATTTCTTTGTTGAGTTCTGTAGCGGATTTGGAAACTTCACCCTTTCGTATTTGTTACACATAATTAATAATTACGGCTCTCCAAACGGAAATAAAGTATCTGGTATAGAAAATGAAGATTATATTTATTTGTTTTACATTACAACTCTTAGAATTATCGGTTTAAATCTCATTCAAGCTTTAGATGGAGATATGCTGAAACTATCCAGTATAAATGATTTAATCCCTTCTTATAACACAAATTATAAGGTAGGGGCTTGCATGAATCCTCCTTTTGGTGGAAAGGACAATAAAGTGGCGGGACAATTGGTTTTGAAAGGATGTGAGATTCTTCCAAAAGGCAGTATTTTTGCAGTTATTTTGCCATATGTGTTTGCAATTGGTAATTCGAAGTCTAATGGATTTGATGCTCCACAATTTCATAAAGATTTATTAAAGAATAACACTTTGTTAGCCTCTTTCTCTTTGGCCGATGGAACATTTGGTGTTGCAGCATCAACTGTTGTTACCACATTGATTATTAAAACTGGTGTGCCACATTTCAAAACCAATCAAGATGGAGAATTTTTGCTTGATGACAACGGATTAAAAATTCCTAATGAAAAAACTTATCTCATGTATTGCAAAGATGACGGCTACAAAATCCTCAAAAATACTAGAATAGAGAAAAAGAAAGGTCTTGGAGAGGAAAGAGTTAAACAGTGGCTTCAAGATTATCAAAGTAAAACAACCGATCCTCTTAAATCGGTTTATATTGATATTCACGAGGATGATGAATGGCTGATTGAGGCATATATGAAAACAGATTATTCTATGCTGTCAGAAAAAGATTTCGAACAAACAATTCGAGATTTTTACGCTTATAAGATTAAAAACGGAGGTACAAACAATGCTTAATACTTCTAAATGGAAAGAATTCTTTTTGTCTGATTTATTTGATATTGGTGGATCAAAGACTACAAAAGTAGAAGAACTAGAAAATTATGGTGTTGGGAAATACCCATACGTTACTACCAAGGCTTCAAACAATGGAGTAGATGGGTTTTACGATTTTTACACCGAGGATGGCAATTGTTTAGTCATTGATTCTGCAGTTTTAGGATATTGTACATATCAAGCTCTCCCTTTTTCTGCGAGCGATCATGTTGAGGTGCTCAGACCTAAATTTGCAATGAATCAAAACATTGGACTTTTCTTTGCAACAATTATCAATTTAGACACGTTTAGATATTCATACGGGCGAAAAAGAAGCCAAAAACAAATTAAAAAAGATATTGTTAGACTACCTGTTGACTCGCAAGGTAATCCCGATTGGGAATTCATCAATAATTATATTGAAGAATTACAATCGAGAGAGAGAGAGAGAGTGAAGGGGCTCTTAGGGATTCAATAGTAACAGGCAACAAAAAAGCATTAAAAGTAGATCCGACAAATTGGAAGCCATTTATGTTATCTGATTTATTTGAAGTCAAATACGGAATCAATCTTGAATTATCTAATTGTAACGAAGATGCTCCAGAAGTTAATTTTGTAGCAAGGACAGCAGAAAACAATGGAGTTAGTTCAAAGGTTGAATCGATTCCGGGTAAAACACCACAAGATGCAGGTCTTATATCTGTTGCTGGTGGTGGTAGTGTTTTGTCTACTTTTTATCAAGACGAGCCATTCTATAGTGGAAGAGACTTATATACTCTACGCTCAAGAGACGACATTGATAAATATGCAAAACTATTCATTGTTACTTTGATAAAAATGGAAAAATACAAGTATTCGTATGGTAGACAAGCAAACAAAACATTACCTCACATCGAAATAAAACTTCCTGTTGATAACAGAGGGAAACCTGATTATGCATTTATGTCAAACTATATAAAGTCATTACCTTATGGAGATAAAATATGATGAATAGACAAATACTTCAAAAATATATTGATGCCTATAAAAAACAAATTGATACAGGTGTTATTGATATAAAAAAAGAGATGGAATCACGCGATGAGAGGGTTTCTTTTTATCGTGAATACACTAAAGATAAAACTGAAAAAATCTCGTACGATGATTTTACTGCATATGTTGGCACTCTTTGGGCTTCATTAATGTATGGAAATAAAAAATATATTGTCGATTTAATGATTGAAGAAAACGGTGGTTTGGAATCAATCGCTAAAAAGATTTCTAGTTTTTTATATGGAAAAGAAGATTTTTCAAAGAGATGGAGTACGTTTTTAAATGATGCATCTAGATTTGGTCCATCGTACATGAGCGAATTGTTATGCTATCTAGACCCTAATGAATATGCTATTACCAACTCTAGGGTAGTTGCTGCTTTAGGCATTTTAGGTGTTGAAGATTTGCCAAAATACAAAAACCATTGGACCAGCAAGAAATATCTCGAAATCTGCTCTGTAGAAAAAGAAATATGCAAAGCAATGAGAGAGAGTGGCATTGAAACGGAAAACCTACTAGCCGTTGATTACTTTTTATGGGAAGTTGCCAAAGATAAGGACTTAGCGACATCAAATGCACATGCAGAAAAGAAAGAGTCAAAAGAGAACAGTAAAACTCTCCACAGAGAGATGATTGATAAAATAATTGATATAGGTAATTCTCTTGGGTTTGAAACAGAAGATGAAGTTAAGGTTGCTAAAGGCGCTGTCGTTGATGCTGTTTGGAAAGTTAAAATCGGAAACATGGGAATGATTATGTATGTTTTTGAGGTTCAATCCAAAGGCTCAATTGATAGCCTTATTTTGAATCTTCAAAAATCTAAAAACAATCCAGCTGTGCAAAGACTTATAGCGGTATCTGATGGAAAACAACTGCAAGATATAAAAAACGAATCTGAATCTATCCCTGGCCTCAATATTGTTCTTTGGGATTTTGACGAAGTCAATATGGTTCACGAGAGTTTAAATACAGCTTTTGGAATTATAAACAAATTAGAACTGGTACCTCCAGATTTTCACAATAACTAACAAGAGGTAACGGCTTTGAATATTTTCAAAAGAATCGCTCTGCACTCTAAAGTAGTCTATAGTTTCAGGCCATATTTTAATAATAGAGATAAACATATGGTTCTTTTAGAAATTGTCGATAATAATCTCGACAAAGATATTGCTGCCATATATGAATTAATGATGCAATTGCCTCCGAATAAATACAAAAAGGATAAGGCAAGATACGATGCATATGTTGGCAAAATTCAAGAACATAATAAAGAGGTCGAATACATAATTGGAGTGGTGGATGGATGGAACCTTAAAACAATTCTTGAGAATCCTCACAAATTCACAGCTGACTATTTTTCTGAATGTACCAAAGTGGCTGAACTTCTGAAGAAATATAGAAAACTTCAAGACAAGTATGTGGCTTTTCAAAAAGAAATTATTTCAGTTAAAGATGACTATGAAGAGATTTGTTTAGAATTTGATTCGCTTGATGAATACGAAAGTTTGTTTGACTTATCTAGGTTTAGATATGTTGATTCAAAACAAAAACGCGATATTCAATCTAAAAGCAGTCAAATTCTAGCCAAATTTAATAAAAAAGATAATTTATATTATCCGTTTGAAAAACACTCTAGAATCGATGAAATCGTGGCAGAACACAACGATTCTTATTTGTCTACCGTTGTTAATAATCCCTTGTTCGATAATATCAATGGCCGCTCCTTAGATGAAGAACAAAGAAAATCGGTCCTAACTGATGAATCATCGGTTCTTGTTGTTGCTGGTGCTGGTAGTGGAAAGACATTAACGATATGTGGAAAGGTTGAATACCTTCTAAAAGAAGAAAAAGTTAATCCTGATGATATATTGCTTCTTTCATACTCAAAGAAATCAGCAGATGACCTTCAAACAAAGATTAGCAAAATCAATAACAGATTAACTGTTGGAACGTTCCATAAAATTGGTTTAGACATTCTTAAAGAAACACAACATAAGACCTTCATGGTCGAAGATCAATATAAAGCCATTATTGAGCAATATTTCCGCGAAGAAATGAGAAAAAGACCTCATATGCTTCAGACAATTTTGACTTATTATGGTCTTTATTTAAGTAGTGCTAAGCATGATAAGAAATATGAAAACGAAGGTGATTTGTTTGAGGATTTAAAGAAGTCGGATTTCCAAACTTTAAAGAATCAACTTTTATCATTAACCAATGACTATAACGCAAGAGAAACATTGAAGAAAGAGCTTGTTAAAAGCTTTGAAGAAATGGCAATTGCTAACTGGTATTTTATCAACGGCATAGATTATATCTATGAAGCACCATATGAGAATGATGTTTCAACGATTGAAAAGCGACAATACATGCCTGACTTTAAGCTGAAGAATTATCCAGTTTATCATGAGCATTATGGCATTAATAAAGATGGCAAAGCATCTCAATTTGATGGTGCAGAAGGCAATGAATATGTCCAAGGAATGAGATGGAAAAGAGCCATCCATCAACAATATCAAACTGATTGCATTGAAACTTATTCGTACGAATTTGATGATGGAACAGTTTTCGAGAAGTTAGAAAAAGAACTCAAGAAGAGAGGAGTGGAGTTTCATCCACTTTCTGATGATGAAATCATGAACGCTCTTAATTCAATTTATGAAAGCAGAACATTTAAATCATTTATCAATTTGATTAGAACATTCCTTAGTTTGTACAAGGCTTCTTATAGAAACGATGGTGGATTCGAAGAATTAAAAGGCTTCTCATTTAGAAACAATTATGAAAAGAACAGGGCTTTCTTGTTTTTAGATATCGTTAAAGATCTTTATCATTACTACATCGATTATCTCACCAAAGAAGGAAAAATTGATTTTGATGACATGATTCTTCAATCAATTCAAGAATTGGATAACACTAACAATTATCGATACAAATACATTATTGTTGATGAGTTCCAAGATATATCCGTTAGTAGAATGAAGTTTCTTAAGAAACTTATAGAACATGGCAATTCTAAATTGTTTGCTGTTGGTGATGACTGGCAAGCCATTTATAGATTCTCTGGTTGCGATTTGAACATCTTCTTAGAGTTCCCTAAGTACTTTGGTGATTCAGCGATTACGAAGATAACAACTACCCATAGGAATTCTCAAGAGTTGCAAGATATCGCAGGTCCATTTATTAAAAAGAATCCAGAGCAATTCAACAAGAAGATTAATTCTTCAAGGCATTTAGAAAACCCTGTGCAAATCATGTATTACACAGAGAAAAAATACTATGCCTTCTTGGACACTCTTAGAGAGATCTCTAAAAAGGATAAAGCCGCTAGCGTTTTAATCTTAGGAAGAAATAATAAGGACTTTGAGGATATTGCTTTGGATAATAGAATCTTCATCGATTTCCGTTCTTCTGATGAAACTAAAACGGTGGTAAGGTGCACAAACTTCCCTCAAATGAAATTAACGTATAGCACTGTCCATGGTTCAAAAGGATTGGAAGATGACTATGTCATATTAATAAATGCTGATGACAATAGAATCGGATTCCCTAACAAAATGGAAGATGATGAGCTTCTTGATATGGTGTTGAGTCATAAAAGTGAATATGAATACGCCGAGTAGAGACGTCTTTGGTATGTTGCTTTAACAAGAACAAGAAACTATACCTACATCATCGCTAATGCTGAGAATCCATCTGTTTTCTTAAAAGAAATCGAAGATCAATGTGTCGTTGTTAATCCTAATTACTCACCAGAAGATAAGGCCACAGAAATATCATGCCCACACTGTAAATCTGGTAGATTAGTTTTAAGAACAAATGAATCTGATGGAACTAAGTTCTACGGATGTTCGAACTATCCGTATTGTAATTATTCCATTGATGATATGAGAGCGGTGGCTAGAAACAAGCGCTGTAGACACTGCGGTGACTTTATGATTTACAGAAAAGGAAGATGGGGAGCATTCTATGGCTGTCATAATTATCCGCGTTGTGATTACACGGAAGAATACGACCCAAACAAAAAATAAGGTATAATTTTGATGGGAAATAATCCTTGTTATGTGTCATAGAAAAGGAATTAATACAAAGTATTAAAAGATAATTGTTATAACAGCCAGTTTTTCTTATCTTCTAAAACCTGTATTAAGTCCATATCTTTATGATAAAATACTAATAAGCAACTACCTTGCCTCTCTCGATTCAAAAACTTCGGGGGGGGGTAATAGAAAACTATTATATCTTCTTAGGTCTGGGTTAATCGTTGCCCAGATATTTCTTTAATGAAAGGAGATATGCAGTTATGAAAAAACACTTACGATTTTTAACAGGTTTAAGCATCTTTACATTACTTTTAACTGCTTGTAATACCACCAATTCTAGAGGCGGAAATGAATCCGGGGGAGATGGTGGAAGTACATCTCATACTCATACTTATTCTAACGATTGGAGTTATGACGAAACTTATCACTGGCACGCCGCTACTTGCGAACACACCAGTGAAGTTAAGGATAAGGCAGAACATTCTTTTGGGAGCTGGACAATTGTAGAAGAAGGAAAATATCGTGTTTGTAGTGTTTGTGAATATACCGAATTTGAACACGAACACGTTCCTGGCGAACCAGAAATATTAAATAAAAAAGAAGCAACTTGTGTTTCTGAAGGTTCGTATGACGAAGTTGTTCGCTGTGAGATTTGCAGACAAGAGATTAGTAGATCAACACATGTGATTCCGATTAATAACAAAAATCATGTACATACAACAACGAAAGAAGAAAACAAAACAGAAGCAACTTGTGGCCGAGAAGGCCAATATGATGAAGTCACGACTTGTAGTGATTGTGGTACAGAGATTTCAAGAATACATAAAACTATCCCCGCTACTGGAGAGCATTTGAATACTCATTTTGAAGTATACGAAAAATATGGGCCATTTTGTACGGATTGGGGTTCTGAATATGGTGCTGTTGTTTGCGATGATTGTGGTGAAATAATCAAAGAAGAATACCATGAACTTGAGCCTCTAGGACACGACTATGCCTCAGAAGAAACCCCAGCTACTTATGATTCTGATGGATATATCACTTATACTTGTTCTAGATGTGGAGATTCATATACCGAAATAACCGAAACAAAATTAGAACACCATTATAGCGAAGAGTGGACAACGGATTCCCAATACCACTATCATGTTTGCACTGATGAAGGATATGAAGATCTAGTAATAAATAAAGAAGAACATGATTTCGAATCTACATTTACTGCCCCGACTTATGATGCTGGTAGTGATACATGGGTAGATGGAACTTTTTCCCGTGAATGTAAAATCTGCAATTATGTGCGTTCTTGGTCAATCACAAAAGAACAATATGACACTAATATTGCTTTAGGAAGATTCCCTGAAATTAGTGGCAATACTGTGCATTATGGTTTATACCCCGATAACTTAATTACTGATGCAGATGAAATTGCCGCTTTAGATGAAGCCAAACTTGCCGCTCATAAATATGGTGATGAAGCTATCTTTAAATATAATGGTGGCTATTATCGACGTTGTGCTGCGCAAAACACTTCTAATGGGTATACTGGCACAACTAGTGGCAATTATTATTATTTCAAAATGAATAGGGTGAGATGGGAAATTGTCGAAAGATATGATGACGGCTCTGCCTTATTGCTTTCTAAATGGATTCTAGACGGAGGCACTTATGATGATGATGCATCTACATACGCTAATAGTCAGCTTCATGAGCGTTTGTCAAAATGGAAATCTCGTTCTCCTTTAGATCTTTTATTTGGAAATGACGGCGATATGATGGAGTCTGCAAGATATTTAATGAAGCATACAGTCGTTAATAGTGGAGATATTCTTGGCGCTGATCCATATTATGGCGAAAGATATTATAGCGATAATACAGAAGACTATTTACATATTCCAAGTTTAGGAGAAATTAGAAAGTGGGGAGAAGAAGTTGATAAGAATATATGGCTAACAGAAGCAACAAGTTATGCTAGAGCTATGAATAGTGATATCAATTCTCGTTCTGTTAACGACTTCTACTGGTATTCTTCGTATTGGACAAGAACTCCACAAAGTGATGCCTATGTTAAGGCAGCATATGGGAGAATGACAGATCCTGATTATGGCCCATTTTATACAAGTTTTGGAAAACATGTCACCGATAGTATCGGTTTAAGATATTGTATTAGAGTTCAATTAGACATAACCAAACCAGTTAATTTTTCTCATATTAGTACTTTAGCGATGAATTAAATTTTTCTAACTATAGAAAATAAATCAATGATTCAACTTCTAATGGATTTTCGTTTATTTTTATCATAGAGAAGATGCTCTATTAAAACTGGATACTGGGAAACAATTTCAAATCTAGGGTACGAAATTGTATTAAAATTGATAAACGTAAGTTAGATAATGAAGAACATTACTACCTTTTAGAACTATAAACTTAATGCGAAATAATAACAGTTTCTTCCTATCAAATTGAACTTAATATGAATATTAAAGCAAAATGGAATGAGACTCACTTAACAGCGGGTCTTTTTCTTTGGATATAGACACTGGCTATACCGAAAAATGGTGCCACTTGGACAATATGCAAGAAAAAAATAATCGGTTACATTATTTGCATGAACGAGAAAATAGAAGTGAAGTATTGGCTTTTAGTAATCCCTCAACCAGATGAGAAAGAACTTAAAAAGATAAAGAAGAAAAAAGATAAAAAGATAAAAGATAAATCTGATGCATCAAGAGAGATAAAACCAATCACTGATGATGGTGCGAGAAGATTAGCGGCTGCGATTATTGAATCCGCCGCACTCGATTATCGTATGGCAGGAATTAAGCTCAAACATCTCAAATATAAGATGAAGAATGGACTAATCAAAAAGAGCCAATCATATCGATATGAAGTCGAGAGATATGAATCCAACATGATGACTAATAAAAAATTCATCATGGTTTCCCCAATAGTTATCTTGATGAACATGGATCCAAACTGGATTATTGAAACCTTGGATGAGCAGATTAAAAACCACAACCCTGCAAAGCCATTTAAGAAAGGCGAACTTTGATGGATAAGGAATTGCTATATCTCCCACACAAAATAAGGAAAGACATCCACTTATTGAATCTAAGAATGGATGAATTTGAGATGCTTTCAAACACAATACCAACAGGTTCATTTGATGAGCCAAGAGTGGATAAAAGTAGAAGCCAAGAAGCCCCTTTTGTTAAATGGATTTATAAGAAGATGGAGGTGGAAGAAGAAATAAAAAGGCTTGAGGATAAATTAAATAATTTATTGGAACAACTTATACAAGCGATTAACCAAATCGATAACAGCGACTATCAAAATATATTAATTCTTCGCTATTTGAACGAGGTGAAGATGGAGGATATAGCCTCAAGGCTCTTCTTAAGCGTTAGAACTACCTATCGATATAAATATCTAGCCGTAAAAGAATTTGAAAAGTTAACATGCTCTGTCATGCTCTGACAGTCGATGGCAGTGATGTTGATGTGTTATGGTTATGATGTAGAACTTTAAAACTTAACAAGCGATATAAGTTCTTGTAAAATGAATGCAACATAGGAGGACAATTCAAATGAGTCCAGACGAACTAAATTTTGTGAGCGCATCGGAAGTGCGTTCAAGATACGCATTTGTGTTTGAATGCGTAATCCAGCTGTACGATTTCAGATTCAGCAAAAAGCCATCGAAGAAATTCGAAGAAGTGGTGAATGCCACTGAAGAGCTTCATGATGTAGAGGCCTTAAGCGAATATCTATATGAGAACCTCAAAGTCCTTTATGAGTTATATCCAAGCATGATGCCTGGCAAAGTCGCTGAAGGATATGAAAAGAATCGCAAATCAGAAGAGGAAAGATTAACACGCTTAGATAAGCTTCTTGGTATTGTTATCGGCGATTTATGCGGCGAGATCCAAGAGATTAGCGATAAGGCTTCTGAACATGATAGAGCCCAGTTGGCATTCTTAATTAAAACTGGTTATACAAAATAATCAAAGGCCTCTAGTTTACTAGAGGTTTTATATTATTAGGGTCACAAAACGTGGCTCTTTTTGTTTATTTAGAAAGGATATATATGCCATATAAACCAAAGAAGCCTTGTAAATGGCCAGGCTGTCCTAGACTTACCGATGGGCTTTATTGTGATGAGCACAAAGCCTTAGCGGATAAGAACTACAATCAATATATTCGTTCCCCAGAACACAACAAGAAATATGGACCGCAGTGGAGAAAGATAAGGAACCGATACGCAAAGAAACATCCTTTGTGTGAGCGTTGCTTAAAAGAAGGAAGACTAACTCCAATGACGGAAGTACACCATATCCTTCCAGTGAATCGTGGTGGAAGCAATGATGAGAGTAACCTCATGTCGCTTTGCCACAGCTGTCACGAGAAGATCCATATCGAACTTGGCGACAGAAAACCAAACCACGGCTAAAGGGGTAGGGGAATCCAAATCTCTACAGCTTTTTATCAAAGCATCGGCGCTGGGTTTCGCGTAAAAAAATCGCGAATTCAAGAGGGTAATAGGCAAAAAATCAAGTTGAGGAGGTAGCCTATGGCTAAAAAAGCAAATAATCATGGCGGAAGAAGGGTTGGAGCGGGCAGAAAATCAAAATCTGCGCTTGAAAAACTTGAAAAAAACAACCCTGGACATAGGCCAATCAAAATAATCCAACAACCAGAAGATGGTAGTGCAGAACTAGAAGGTATTGAGATGCCTGATGTTCAAGAATTCTTATCCGCCCAACAAAGGGATGGAAGGAATCTCCTCGCAGGCGAAATATATAAAAGAGTTATGGCGTGGCTTAAGTCTTTAAAGGTCGATATGATTGTTGGTTCTGAATTAGTCCAACAGTACGCGATGAGCTGCGCTAGATGGAAACAGATGCAAGAAGGCATTACCAAATACGGATTCTTAGGAAAGCATCCGACAAGTGGTAATCCAATTCAATCCCCTTATGTCGCTATGGAGAACACATTCCTAAAAGAAGCCCAATCTTCATGGCAGAACATCTATCAAATCGTTAAAGAGAACTGCGCGGTCGATTTCACCGCAACCGACCCTAGTAATGATGTCATGGAAATGCTTCTTAGAAAAAGAGAAATGGAACGTAAGAACAGGGGCAAATAAAGTCTTATTAACTTGCTATTATCACTCTTTAGAGTGATATATATAGTAACGAAAGAGGAATTGAAAATGAAAAATGTACAAGTTAAAAAGGGAGATAAGGTAAAAGCCATCTTTCGTAAATACGGTAAGCATGAAGTAATTGGTGAGGTATTCGAAGTATCTACTGATGAGCATGCTTTAAAAGGAACCTGGGTTTCCATTAAAGTCACTGGTGGCGATATGAACGATAACCAAGTAGCTTGGATGGTTTCAAATAAAATCAATGTCATGGTTCCACTTAGTGATATTAGGGAGGTTCTTAACGATGAGAGATAGAATCCCTGCAAACGAATGGATCGCTAATTTCCTAAATGGCAAATATGATTCAAGAGATGTTAAAACCCAAATCCTCGCTGGTTGGTACGATTGGTTCTGTAAAGACTCTAGCCTAGTCAATAAAACCAAAAAGATGGGTAACATCATCAAGGACGTCAAAAGTGGTGGTAAAGTCAACCTACAAAACTGGTATGTTTGGTTCAAAAACAACTGCCCACTAAACGGTCCTCTCTACGATGACTTCAGATTCGCTAATCTAGAGACTGGGGATGTGATGTTCACAATTCAAATCGATTGTTGCTGGAACAAAACTAGATACGCTGTCTACGGCAGAACTCCTGATGGCGAAGGTCACTGGGATGAACCCTTATTCGCGACTGATTCAGTTAAAGAATTAAAGAATTGGCTAAATAGCCCTTGGGAGAACTAAGATGAAAGACTATAGCTTAGAAATTAGCCTCAAGATTACCGACAAAAAGGTACTCATTCTTAATAGAAGCTACATCTTGTTTAACAAGCCAAGAGTAGCGGTGGGCTTATGGAACAACAGTGTGGTGTTCGCCACTAACAATCCTAAGACCATGAGCGAATGCCAAGTCCTTATTTATACAATCGCTGAATTAAAAGAATTCTATGAAGATGGTTCATTAAAAGGACTTGCTGATATCGACCAAATGGGGGTGAGATAAATGAAAGTTAACTTTGTTAGAAAGCCAACCCCTTCTGAAATCTATCCTCAAGATGAATTCATTATTGAGAAAGTGATTCATCTATCAAAAGCGGAATTTGAGGATCTCCTTAAAGAGCCACTTAAGGATAGAGATTACGTTCACAATAATAAAGAACTAATGTACGAAGATAAGGATGGATATTGGCACTGCATCTACATCATCGCTGATGATTATGATTATGGAATCCTAATCGAAAGCGAGGGTAGTGATTATCCTAGATACACCGCCTACCTTCCGAAGTCAGTATTTGAGCTCAAATAGTATAGACTGCTATTCAGTCACCTAGGCACCAACATGGTGCTTTTTCTTTGAAAAGGAGAGTACCAATGTTAAAGGTGATTGAATTATTTTCTGGTATCGGTAGCCAGACACAAGCTTTAAAAGAAGCTGGGATTCCTCATGATGTATACGGCATCAGCGAGATAGACAAATACGCGATTAAGGTTTATCGAAAACTCCATGGGTTCACATATAACTTCGGAGATATTAAAAACATTGAGGAATTACCAAAGGTAGACTTATGGACATATTCATTTCCCTGTACCGATATTTCAATAAGCGGACAGATGAACGGTTTTGATGAAGATAGCGGTACTCGATCCTCATTGTTATGGCAAGTTGGTAGACTACTTAATGTCGCTAAAGAAAATGATGCTCTTCCTAAATATTTGTTAATGGAGAACGTTAAAAATATCGTTTCTAAAAGATTCATGCCACTCTTTCAAAAGTGGATAGATAAATTAAATGAACTCGGATACAAATCGTTTTATAAAGTTTTGAACGCAAAAGAGTATGGTGTTCCTCAGAATCGAGAACGCTGTTTCATGGTCTCTATTTTAAACTACGATGGCGAGTTTACTTTCCCTGAACCGATTCCTTTAGAAACGACACTTCAGGATTTATTAGAAGAAGAAGTCGATGAGCGATATTTCCTAAGCGATAGATTCATTAAATATGCCTGCGATATGGAAGATAGAAATGGATTTATTAGAGGTGTACGTTTTAGGCCGCATGATGAAGGTAGTAAAATCGCTTATACAATAACGACTAATCCTGGAGGAAGAGCCACAGATAACTTTGTTATTCTTCCAGCGTGCGCTGCTATCCGTGGTAGAGGAAAAGGGAAAGGCGAGTATGAACAAACTCTAGAAGTTAAGCAAGATCCAATCTCTAATTCCTTAACGACAGTTCAAAAAGATAATGTGATACTTGTTCCTCAAGCCACTAAAGCTGGTTATGCAGCTGCTGAGGTGGGAGATGGGATTTATACAAACCGCATGAAATGGAAAAGAGGAGTCGTTCAGAAATCTATGATTCCGACTTTAAAAACGACATGCGGCGATGTTGGAGTGGTGGTTAACGATAAAGAAGATCTCATCAACATCAGAAGATTAACACCTAGGGAATGTTGGAGACTGATGGGATGGAAAGATAATGACATAGATAGAGCCTTTAAAAGCGGAGTCAGCGATACTCAACTCTACAAAATGGCGGGTAATGCAATCGTTGTGAATGTATTAACCGCAATATTCAAGAAACTATTCAATGCTTAATGCCACTTTAGAAACTATCTATATGTCACTAGTTTCGCTAGTTATCTCATTTTCCATAGCGATGATAATTGGCTCATTAACCAGCGAAACTAGACCAGGAGGATTAATTCCTCATAAACTCCTCAATTTCGTCTTAAATCGCTTAATAGACATATTTAGGAGTATTCCGTTCATCTTACTCGTTGTGTTCCTCTTCCCATTTACCAGAATCCTAATAGGAACAGCGATAGGAACGACGGCGATGATAGTGCCTCTAACAATATGCGCGATTCCATTTGAAGCTAGATTAATTGAGGAAATATTATCAGAAGTTCCTAATTCAATTATTGAAGCCGCGAAAATTGATGGGGCGAGCAATCTTAAGATTCTAATCAGAATTAAATGGGCTAGCAAAGTTCCTTATTTAGTTAACGCAATTGGAATCACATTAATAAATATCATCGGCTACTCTGCGATGGCGGGAGTGGTTGGTGGTGGAGGCCTAGGAAACTACGCGATAGTCTATGGCTTTCAAAGATTCAATTGGGAAGTAATCGCTCAATCAGTTATCATCATTGTCTTAATTGTCTGCACAATACAGATAATTAACAATCTATTAGTTCGATTTTTATTAAGGAGAATCCTATGTTTAAAACATTAAAAATACTCACGTTTACTTGCTTGCTGGTGCTTGCCTGCTCACTCACGTGCTTATTAAGCGCATGCAATAATTCAAGCAGGCGCATTATAGTGGGCGCAAGTTCAACACCTCATGCATTAATCTTGGAACAAACAAAAACTTATATTAAAGAACAAGGATATGAACTCGAAATTAAAGTGTTCAATGATTATGTTCTTCCTAATTACGCTTTAGAAAACGGAGAGTTAGATGCTAACTATTTCCAACATAAACCATACTTAAATGATTTCAATGAATCTAATGGCACTCATTTAGTTCCGGTTCTTGATGTTCATTTTGAACCGATGGGAATTTATGCTGGTAAGAAAAATAGTCTAGATGGTCTTACTAGTCTAGACAACATACTAGTTCCTAGCGATAAATCTAATTATGAAAGGGCAATTAGTCTACTCAGTCTACATGGTCTAGACAATATACCAGTTACACAAGTTGAAGCTCAAAATATTCCTTTAATGTTATCTGATTGTTCTTTAGCGGTCATCAATGGGAACTATGCTTTATCCGCTGGAGTGGTGGATAGATGCCTTATTACCGAAGATAAGGAAAGTGATATCGCTAAAACAATGGCGAATGTCATCGCGGTTAAGTCCGGAAAAGAAGATAGTCCAAAAACTAATGTATTATGTGAGGCTTTAAGACAACCTAATATCGGTGAGTTCATCAAAGCCAAATTCGGCGATTCGGTTATCTACATGGTCTAACTTATCTAGACAATGCATACAATTTAGACAATTCTTTTGTAAAATAAATATAGGCCTATGAAATACTTAGTCATTGTATCCACATTATTTGTTATCGGCTCATTGCTCGGATGGGTGATTGAATTATTCTTCCGTAGATTCATCTCACAGAAGAAATGGATGAATCCGGGCTTTCTTACTGGTCCTTATCTCCCTATTTATGGATTTGGAGTGGTAGTGCTCTATGCGGTGAGTAACATTCCTTTAGGTATTACAATTCAAGCATGGGATATCGTTGTTAGAGTTGTCATCATTGGTGTTGGAATGACTCTTATCGAATTTATCGCTGGTTTGATATTTATTAAAGGATTCAAAATCAAACTATGGGATTATAGCAATCGCAAGGGAAATATCATGGGCATTATCTGTCCTTCATTTTCTCTCATTTGGTTAGCGGTCGGATCTTTATATTATTTCCTACTTAATCCAATCTTAGTGCAAGGTATTTCATGGATAAGTGAGAATCTTATTTATACATATTTTGTTGGAGCAGTAATTGGGGCAATGTGTGTTGACTTTGCTTACTCAATCCACCTTGCTACCAAACTAAAAGAATTTAAAGAATTAAGTGATTTAAGATTTGAAGATTTCAAAAAAGAATTTAAGAGAAGAATTAAAGAACTTAGAACCAGAGAAAAATAATTATGGCGTGGATCCTAGAAAGCAATCGTATCCCAACTGAAGTAGAGGTTCTTAAAGAAACTCGAGATTTTATCACTGTCCGACTAAAAGGAAGTGAAGGAGCGATTCGCCTTAGAAGAAGTAGAGTCTTCAAAACAAAAGAAGAAGCTCTTAAATCTATAAAAGATATAAAACCATCAAGTGGACATCGTGGTCCATTTGGACATTAAAAAGAAAAAACTCATGTTTCACGAAGTTAGAAGAATTAAACAAATTATTTCAAAAGAAGAATGCTATCAAATCCTTGAAGAAGAGCTTAGAGGAGTGCTTTCTGTGGTTACTGAAGATGGTTATCCATATGGCATGACCATGAACCATTATCTCTTAAGAGAAGAAAACAGAATA
>JAFSNY010000006.1 GCA_017447305.1 Bacilli bacterium
AGGTGCTTCCGGTTCCGGTTCCGGAGCGGTTGCAGCATCCACGAGACCAGTGATAGTGGTTTCGCCAGAGTTTGCAGATGCAGCGAGCAACTTGCTCATAATCTGCTTTTCAGCATTGTCAGTCATTTCCTTGAGCTGCTTCAGAATTTCCTGCTTTTGGCTGTAGCTGAGCTTGCCGAGATTTTCAACGAGCGTCTTAGCCTGCGAGATGGTCGCAGAATCAACAACGTCATCGGTGACGAGCGAGCGGAGCTGGCCCTGATGATCGAACGCATCGAGAGCTGCAACTTGGACCTTGATTTCGTCGTCAATAGTTGCGGCATTGACGGTCTTGGTGGAACGTGCACAGAACTGTGCTGCGAGATTTGCAATAGACATATTGTTTTTCCTTTTGAATGAATTGTTTATGCTTATAATATAGCTAAATTCTTTAGAGTTGTAAATACTAGACTTAATAATTTTTTTATTTCAGGCTCCCCATAAAAAAGCAAAACACCATAGCGAAATCAGCTATGGTGCTACGATATTGTTTCCAACCCGAGGCCAATACCGTCAAGCCTCGTCGTATTGGATAAAAGGAGCCGACCAATACGAAATCCTATTTATCTACTATAGTTATCTTTTGTTCAATCAGATGACCAGCATTCATAATCTTATCATATTCTGAAATTTTCAGATTATGTTCATCCAATACATCGTTTAATTCGTTAAGTGGATGAAAGCCTATCCAATCAATAATCTCTTCAGGAATTCCTGATAAAGAAGAATTATTGATAATTGTCATCTTCATTGTGTCCATAATAATAATATAGCAAATAAAAATGTTTTTGTAAAGTAAAAAATTATTTACTGTATTTGGCCAACTCAGCAAGTTGTTCTTTCAAGCGACGATGATCACCGAATTGCCATTTTCCACTGGCAATCCTCGCCTGAATCTTCTGAGTTGACTCTTTTAAATATCTTACGTAATTCTTATCCATCGCACAAGCTCCTTAATACATATCGGACACATAATTACAATATAATAAAAGTTATCTGTATTGTAAGCTTAATAGTTTTCTTTATATTTTTACAGACAACCTTAACACAAAATAGCGGGAGCTGGATTCGAACCAGCGACTTTTAGGTTATATTAAATGATTTTCATATAAAAACTTTCTTTTATCTTCATAAGATAGCTTTTGATATTCTGACCATCTAATTCGTTTCAAACATTTCCAACCTAATTGACTCAAGAATTCTGTGCGTTCTTTATCGTGTTCTAAACCTTGTTCAGTATAATGTTGTTCTCCATCTACTTCAACATAAGTTTTTGTTTCAGGCCACGCATAATCTAAAACATATTTATCAACTCGATATTGAAATTTCGCATCAATAAAAATTTTGTCAAAGTATTCTTCTGCGTAAGATTTCGGTTTATTTAACCAGTTGCAGTGAGTATTTCGCAAATTTTTTATTGCTGCAGCACTTAATTTCTCTTTCGTCTCTTCGGTTGTTTTATGTCCTTTCCAAATTGATCTATCTGGATTCTCTTTGCAGAATTTCTCGTGGCGAGTTAAATCACACTTACGTGAACAAATTTTGCCACAGAATTTACAAATAGCATCAATTTTTGGATGATACCCATAAAAACCTTTAAATTCGCTTTCATGTTCAATTTTTCTATGTTCTTGTAAAATTCTTCTAGATGAAAAATCACAATTACATATAGAACACTTCCAAATTTTAGAATTCTTCTGTATTCCTCGATTTGGATTTTTAAGACATTGTTTGGAAATGTGATTTCCAAGCAGTGCCCCAGTAGCAAACTCTTCATTACAATACTTACATGTGTGTTTTAACTTTAACTCCATGTATTATTTATAACATGAGCTAACCACTGCTCTAAAATATAGCGGGAACCAGAGTCGAACTGGTACTAGCATTATCTGTCCCTGGGTTATGAGCCCAGTATCTTACCATTAGACTATCCCGCGTCAAATTTCAATCGCCTAACGAGCTACCAGCTGCTCTATCCCGCGATAACAAACACACTGCAGGAATTCCGATTCGTCACCTGCTAGGATCGACCCACAGTCCCGATATCTGTGAGTTAAGGATTAACTCGCTACGTCCTATGTCCACTTAATTGATCGACTAGACAATATCTATCGGAGTGGCGGGATTCGAACCCACGACCCTATGCGCCCAAGGCATATACTCTACCAGACTGAGCTACACTCCGCAAGTTTTTAAGGTGGTTCCACCACCGCTGGACTACCAGCATTGTTAGTGCATTCAGGTTTCTCCCTTGCGGAGGCGTCCAAAACCCAAACTGGACGATGCACTTAAACCTTTAGCTGTCCCTCCTGGACTCGAACCAGGGACCAAGCGATTAACAGTCGCTCGCTCTACCAACTGAGCTAAGGGACAAAAAGAGGTGCGACCCTAACGGCTATGGCCCAAAATGAATTTGCGCTAATTCAAATGATGTTCGCCTAACATCTTTTCACCGAATTGTTTTGCGTTAACAAATATAGCAAATTATGTTCTATTTGTCAACCCTTAAAATCTAATCGCCGGGAATCCGTCTTCCTTCTTTCGCTGCGGGAATGACCCGTAAGTCGCCCGCCGCGCTGTTTAGACCAGTATTTAATAATGCGGCAATTATAGCGCCTGCGGAGAGACTCGAACTCCCGACCCCCGGATTACAAAGCCGGAGCTCTACCAGCTGAGCTACACAGGCAAAAAAGATTAGCAAACCATACTCTGACATGTCTAGAATTGTCATTTCCGTTAGTACGTGATAGAATCGAACTACCGACACACGGATTTTCGTCCGCTGCTCTACCTTGCTGAGCTACCGTATTATTTGCTTAAAAATCATTAGTAAGGTCCCTTTGGCTCATGCCTATCCTTACCGTTTATGCGCGATTAACTGCAATGGCTTTACGCTGGGCTCAATCACCAGTAATGATTTCGTTTATATTTTTAATATAGTTATTTTTTTATCTATTGTCAACCTATTATAATAAGGTTTATTTCTTTCAGTCAACATTCATATAATAAATTTAATCTCTCATTATATCTAAAAAATCTACAATGTAATTGCTCTTTAATATATTGCATTCTATTTAAATCATGCTCAGTTAATATATTATTCATTACATCTATATAATGTTGTGGTTCATCATATTCAAATACTATATTTAACTCTTTATCATAACCATCTAAACTATATGGTCCTACATGAATTTCACCACCATTTAACCCATGCTGTAAATGCCAATTATATTTCTTATTTAATTCATCTATATATGCACAGCCTACTGTATTTACTCTGGGGAACAGAATTTTACCTTGTTCTTCTAATTGTTTATTTAAAAATCGTATGGTTCCTTCTGCAATATGAGCATTATGTTCCGGTGTATTCTTTTTACCTTTATTCCAAGGAACAATTTTTCCTTCTATATAATGCTTATGGAATGTTATTAACCGTTTAATATGACGCTCTGGTTTTAATATCCGTCCACTTTTATCATGTGGTAATTTTAATTTTTCTTCACAAACTTTAAAATGTGCATATAATTCTTTTCTGGTTTTAAATTTATTACCACAATATTCACAAATCCATTTATTTTCCATAAAAATAAAAAAATCCTAGTGAGAACGAAATCACTAGGATTTGTAATGTAGTTTCCTACAATTACTAAACTTTTTGAAAAATCAGTTCGTTCTCAGACTTTCTGTCTTATTTATAAGAACTAATTTTAAAAAGTTGTATTTCGTAGCCAAGGTGGGACTCGAACCCACACGGAGCTTACCTCCAGGAGATTTTAAGTCTCCAACGTCTCGCCAGTTCCGTCACTCGGCCAGGATATAGATTAAACTAGGTTCTATATCGACCTGATAATTTTTATATAGATAATTATCAACTCCCGCTTTAGATTTCCTCTAATTATTATTACTTTAAATAATGGTCCAAAGCAGTAAATACCATTTAAACCAAGGAAATTTTATATATTAAATCTCGAACTTTAATATACCATATATTACCTTAGTGGTTGAATTCAGCGTATCAACCAAACGCTTCGTGCTCAATGAAGGACTCGAACAACTTCAAGGTGATTGCTCACCATAGCTCCTTTTACGGTTGCTACGCGTTTACCAATTTCGCCAATTGAGCAAATAGTGCGGTATGCAGGACTCGAACCATGCAAGCCTTTCGGCATCCCGGTCTTACGGCCAAAACGTGTTTACCAGTTTCACCAATACCGCAGTTATTTATTGTCGTGATGATTATCAGCGACGGGTTTTAATATAGAAAATTATGTTCTAAATGTCAACCCATCGTGATATGTTTTATTTCTTTCAGCTAACCCACTGCTTTGGCAATCTTCGATGCTGCTTCATAGAACGTATGTTCATCTTCTTCGGAAACGTCGAGATTTTCGAAATCACCATCGTTGATGTAATCACAGCAAATAAGTTTAACCATTTTTGCTTCTTCTTCAGTGAGTATTATTGTTACTGGCATTCTTTGTTCTCCTTGTTAGTTTAAAATTGGTTAGTTGTCGTCATCCTCATCATCCTCAACCGGTTCTTCATCGTCATAGACGGAATCATAACCACATTCAGGACATTCCCATCCTTCTACCAACTGATGTTCGATATGTGGATCATCAGTGATCATTCTTTTCAGTTTTGAATCACAGATTGGACACTTCATGTATTAGCTCCTTGTTACATGATATAATATAGTAATTTCAAGTATATATGTAAAAGAAAAACGGCCCGAACTATTTGTTCAGGTCGCATTAGGAAATCACAATATGGCTAACAGGTTTTAGTCAACAACATGAATCATGTGCACACCGTAGTGCTTTGCGTCACCCAGCATCGACGCATCAGACTTCCAGCCGTACTTCACACCATCACCAGTGTGCCACTGACACGCCATCTTGCCGGTAATCATATTACCGTCCTGCATAAACTTCGCGAACTTCGAATCGCGGAGCGAACGGCCATCACCAAATGCCTTCTGGTGACGGGAGGCTTTGAGCATTGCGTGATCGAGAGAAACAGTCTTCTTCATGTTTTATTTTCCTTTTTGTTATAGTTAAAACTTTTGGAGTAGGCTGGCTGAAGCACCAGCCTACCTTTCACACGGCAGAGTCGTGCTCAATGCAGGAGTCGAACCAATGCAAGGTCACCAGAACTAATGTTCCAGCTAGGGAGGCATTACTCCCTTGACCGGACCGGCCTTTAACCAGTCTGTGTTTACCAATTTCACCAATTGAGCATAAATTTATAGGAGAATTGACAAACTCCTAAGCCTTTTACATTTCATAGGAAATGGAAAGGAAGCCTTCGTCTTAGCTGTCAATTTTTTAGTGCGGTATGAGGGATTCGAACCAACTCAAGTCTTGCGACGTCCCGATCTTACGGTCGAAATGTGTTTACCAAGTTTCACCAATACCGCGAAAAATGTAATAGTGCGGTATGAGGGATTCGAACCAACTCAAGCCCGAGGGCATTCCGATCTTTCGGTCAAAACGTGTTTACCAGTTTCACCAATACCGCAGATATGTATAGTGCTCAGTGTAGGATTCGAACAACTACAAGGGGATTGCTCCCCAGGGCTCCTTTCGGTTTACCCTGCGTTTACCAGTTTCGCCAACTAAGCAGATTTGTGCGGTTTCGCATGAAGGCACCGCACAGCCTTTCGGCTAACTTAAATTAGCGGACCTTGATTGCGTTGATGAGCGCGAGAACTGCGAGAGCAGCAACAGCGTCATTCGAGACCGAGACTGCAGTGAACTGCGGAACGGTAACAGCCGGCTTTTCCGGTTCGATAGCCGCAATAGAATCCTTGATTGCACCCGGAATCTTTGCGAGATAGTCGTCAATGTCCTTGATGACAGTCTGAACCGACGGAACGGTGTCAGCGAACTTTTCACCCTGGAGAATTGCCTTCTGTTCCTTGAGCATCTTTTCTTCTGCAATGAGAGTCTTGCAACGTTCGATAGCTTCAGTATTCTTCATATTATGTTTCCTTTGTGTTTTTGAGTTAATTGTTTTTGATTTACGTTGTTAATATAGTTAATTTTGAGTGGTTTGTCAACCCGGGTTGAAATGATTTTTTATTCAGTCAACCGTTAAATGTCTTCAGGGTCACCGGTTTCGTAGTCGAAATCGTCATCATTATTCCAGATAACGTATTCGCCACCGTTGTCCTGGCAGTCCTTGAGAGTTTGCTTGACAGCCTTCAACTTTTCGATAGCATCATCAACATTGTCAATTGCTTGGTCAATATCGATAGATTCACAACCGCATGCAACATCGTCAAAATCACATGCAGCAAAATCATTGGGGTCATCACCGCCAAAAATGTTGCGGGCAAAATCTTCGTCCCAGGAACTATCATCAATGAACACGAGTTTACCACGATGTTCAATATCGTCATGACCATCGTTGTGACATACATATTCATGTTCGTCACGATAGTCTACACGATTTTCATCATTGTCTTCGTTGTCTTCATTCTGAGCCGGAGCCGAAACACCGAGCTGAGCGGCGAGATCACGAATAAAATTAGCCTTTTCAGGGGTATTCGGAGCCGCCTGAATAATCTGAGCGAGCTGAGTGGCAAGCTGAGCCGCTGCGTTCTGGTCAATCTGACCGTTAACGTTAATGAGTGACATTTTAAGTCTCCTTAAGTTCTTATTGATTTACGATGTAAATATAGCTTAATTCAATTAGAATGTCAACCATGAATCAAGCTTAATTCTTTTTCAGCTAACTTGATTAGTCGTCGTCGCCAGTATCACCATCATAGTCATTGAAATCGATTGCAGCAAACCTTGTAGCACCCTGTGCCTTTGCTCGTTCAACCGCTTCAATCATATTCTGTAATTTCTGAACATTCTGCCTTGCACATTCCAGACAACGGTCAATATCAAACCTACGTTGTACGTCATCGTCGTCTTCGTAATCACCCTCTGCGAGAATTGCGTCTTCTTCGCAGGTTTCAATACGACCACAATCATCTGAGGTATGACCATCAGTGAACATTTCTACAAAATCACAGAGATCTGCTTCACCTTCTGGATGTTCGTCATTTTCATAGTATGATGTTAAATCGATACATGCGATTTTCTTTTCCGGAATATATACAATATCCGAGCCCATCGGAGTTCTACCCTTAGAGTCAACCATCTTTATGACCATCTTGAGCTGTTCAATTGCTTTTTTCTTCTGTTCTTTTGTGAGACCAGTGAAATCCTGGTGTGTCAACGACTGAATGTCCATCATCACAGGCACCTGCAAAATGCCGCCTGCTGCTCGTCTACCTGACATATAAATCTCCTTTAAATTAACAAATTAAATATAGTTAATAGAAACCGCAGTGTAAATAGTTTCCTTTATAAAAAATACTTTACAGATTACTTAATTCCCCTTATAGTTTTATACAGAATAGTTACAAGTTCCAGAGCTTCTTTTTCATCTGAAAACTTCTTCGGTATACCACGATCCATGGTAACGATAAATACTGGTTCACCTTTACGGTTTACCTTTACCTGATAGGTAATATATTCGTATTCATCTTTATTCTTAATCACATGGAATTCGAATCTTACTGCAGGGTTCGTTGCGGTGTCATTCCAGAACATAATCTTGTCAGTTCCTGGATTTTCCGGGATTGCTTTCATAAAATTATGAGCCCACTTCTTTGCATCTTTCATAAATGCGACGATAGATTCGTAATGTTCTATCGACGGTGCAAACGGATTTTCAAGGTTTTCACCAGCGAATAATGGTTCAATCATTTGCTAACTCCTATTTGATTATGTTCATAATATAGCTAAATATAATTAAAGTTTAAATAAAAAATGACTGAGAATTTCTTCTCAGCCATCTTTCAGATAAAGAAATTCCAATTGATTTGGAACCCTAGTGGACCTGGTGGGGTTCGAACCCACGACTCCTACATTAAAAGTGTAGTACTCTAGCCAAACTGAGTTACAGATCCATTTAGTTTTATTATACTGACTAGCTCTGTCAGTTTCGTGGGTAAGGCGGGACTTGAACCCGCGACCTCCGGCTTATTCAACACCAGACCTGCGGATGCTGGATAAGGCCGCTGCTCTAACCAACTGAGCTACCTACCCAAATTGTTTTCGTTGGGGTACCTGGATTTGAACCAGGGAATAGAGGCTTCAAAGGCCCCTGCCTTACCACTTGGCTATACCCCAATTATTTTCTATAAAAACAAATCTTTTTTAATTCTTCAAACTTTTGAACAGTATTTTCTATTATTCGTTTTGTTAATCCCGTTTTTTCAATTACTTTTCCAACCCATCCATATTTAGTTAAATCAATTCCTGAATTTAATATCAAATCTTTTCGTTTATTCCATTCATCAAATGTAACACCACGCCCATTTATTTTACCATTACGTTTTATCAATCCATTGTCTTCAGCATATTTTCGTTTTTCTTCTTTTTCTATTTGTTTTTCTTTTAATGTTTTTACTTTATTAAAAAACAATAATTGATGCTCAGAATAATCTATATCTTTTCCATTTATTATTACATTTTTTATTTCTTCAATCTTTTCTTGTTTATAACAATTCGCATAATAAATTTCTAATACTTGCCAACCTTCAGAAATTAAATAGTCATGTCTATTTTGATAATATAGTGTTAAAGTTCCATCATTTTTATAATGTTGATTACCATTTACTTCAACTGCAATTTTCTTATCTAAGAAAGCAATATCAATCGAATAATTATGTTTCCATCTTACATCAGAATATTCTTCAACAAAATTAAATTCAGCCTGTTTTAAGTTTTCTTTTAATGTTTCACATGGTTTCGAAATAAATTTAGTTCCTCTTTTCCATGGATGTTCATCCGGATGTTCTTTTAGATATTGTTTTCTTTTTTCTGAAATCAGTTTCTTTTCTTCTTCAGTATGTGTATGTCCTCTTCTTTTTTTCGTACAAATTTTAAAATGTTTTCGTATATTTGTCATTATTTGTCCACAATATGGACATTCTTGGTTTCTTTTACGTATCATATAAATCCTTATTATAAAAAGTACACCAGGTGGGCTTCGAACCCACATTTGCAACTCCAGTTACGGCTAACGGATTAGAAGTCCGACCCGGTTACTGGTGTATAATATTTATAATTCGAACCTATAACTTTACGTAAGTCTTATGCTTTATTTAACTTCTTATATAAAAAAATTCCAGTATGTTGTATACTGGAACCTCAAAAAGTTAAACAAATAACATACGAGAGACTAGTATACAAACCCAAACCAAGGTTTTCTTATACCTTGTATTTGTTTTCTGGTTTGTCTTCTAATCATCTTCATATTTTTATTTATATTTTTTTATTTCCGTTTTTCGCTAAATTGGTGGCCGCGGGAAGTATGTCCATAGTAAATTGTTAAGATTTAAATAGGAACTTCGTTTGCAGCCTTATTTTCTACACACTCAAATATAGTAAACTTTGGGGTGATTGTAAACCCCTAGGAATGAATTATTTATCTTCTTCCCAGTGAGAGTCAATCACCACATTGTTCTTAGATGGATCATAGACACTAAAGTAGTAGCCATGTTCCAATGCGTCCATAGCTACCAGTTCATTTGCCTGTTCCTGACACATATCCTGCAGGTTATCCATCAATTCACCGAAACCCGTGTTTTCAGAGGTTTCATCAGTATCAATGGTAATCACCAACTTTCTACGCATCTTTCACTCCTTATTGTCTGACACCACAGAGCATAGCGAGCTGCACAATAGCATCAGCGATTTGCTGTTCAGTGAACTGAGACAGATCGGGCATTCCAGGCTGTGCAGGTGTCGCAGGATGAGCAACAGTTTCAGCAACACTGACAGTTGTTTCTTCTACAGGTGCAGTAGGTGTTTCCACTGCAGGTGCCGCTTCAACTGCAGGTGCTTCGGCTACAGGTGCTTCAGGAGCAGTAGCAGGTGCTTCTTCAACCATCTGGAATTCTACTGCGCAGGCATCACCTTCTTCCTGCAGAGACAGAGAATACTGTTCCGCAATTTCACGGATATTTTCGTCGATCTGATGCAGACGACGGTTATACTGGCCGATTGCCATCGAGATACCAGCACACGGGATAATCGATTCCGACTGCAGAATTCGAATGGCCTGACGGACCTTACGCTGTTCAACCAGCAACAGTTCACGGGCGTTGATTGCTTCTTCTTGAGTCATTTTACTTCCTTTAGGCTACAATAGCCCTGATATATGCCTTGGTCAACTCGGCCGTGGCTTCTGGATGATTTTTAAGCTGAGACATGGGAATCTTGTGCTTGAAACAGTAGTTTGCTTTCACAGATTCCATAAGTTCTACTTGTTCTCTTGTGTTCATACTTTTTAACCTCTAATTTATGTCTATAATATAGTTAAAAATTGAACCAATGTAAATAACTAGAATACGATTTCATTTAATCAGACAACCGTCATGTAATCAGAGATTTCATCAAATGAACGGATAGTCTTAGGCCATTCCTTTACCCTTCGCTTCCAAACCTCTGGGTCACAACCATCAAAGTCATCACTATTTAAAATAGTTAAATAATTTAACATGTTGACCAGATTCAAATCAAGTACAGTCCTATCATTTTCCGGAAACATATTATATAACCTGGCGTACTTCAAAGATCTATACCCTGCTTCATATTCAAAGTCAATGGTAAAATCCTGGTGATGCGCGCCGGTTTTGGTCATTAACTTTTTGGGTCTGTCTTTAATAGTAGGTGCCATGAAGTTTCCATGATCTTTAATTAGATGAAGATAATGGGATGCTTCATGCAGGAATAGGGCAAAACTGTGGTCGTCAACGAATCTGATACTACCCTTGGTTTCTGTGCCAGAACCTTCAAGTTTAATTTCTGCAGAATCTTCAGGCATATATATCCTGTCTACTTGCAGTGACTGTCTTTGGAAATAAGCAGCAGCCTTCTTAGGTTTTTCGTCAAATTGAATAAATGCAATTAACTGTTGTGACATGAAATCCTGCAGATCATGCCAAAAACGAGTACGCCCTGGAGCGTACTCGCTATCATCAACCAACACGATGTTCTTAATAAATGTTTCTGTTAAAACGGTTTTCATATCCTTTTTAGAGAACCAGATCACCACTAAAATCAAATTCCTGCGTCATAATTTCAGCAGAATTCTTAGCCATAGCATTCAGATACGTGGTAACTGGAATTGTCGTATATTCCTTGTAGACCTGACACTTCGAGAAATCGACTCGAATGCCACTGTCAATAAACGCTTTGACACGACGTCTGAACTTGCTTAAATCAGTAATCTTGTTGAGCTGCAGAATAGCTTTCTTAGAGCGTCTGTCTTCCACAACCGGATCCGTTGCATTACCCGGGAGGTCACAGATAATCTTTTCGACTCTCTCCATATCTTTCGAATCGGGGGTTGCAGCCTTAACTGCGTTAATAAATTCAATTTCTTGTCGTGTCATTTTTAATACTCCTTGTTGGTTAACGATTATAATATAGTTAATTCTTTCTAGGTTGTAATCATTCTTAACTAAATTATATCTATTCAGTTACTCAGGGAAATAGTTATTGACAACTGTTGCAAATTCATGCAACGCTCTTTCGGTCATCAACTTAACAGGGATATTTTCGTAGCCACCCATGAGCAGTACTTTTCTACGGCCAATCTGAGCATTTCGAATCAGACCAGTCCTCACTGCAGCATTATGGTACATTCTATCAGACAACGAGTTAGAACCAGTCGAATAGATATATTCGTTCGGTGCATCAAGACTCATTGCTTGAATACCAAATGCGGGTTGACAGATTTCAGAAATTTGTGCAAACGTGACCAAGTGTGACGTATCAGTCTCCATCAGTTTACACACCATTCTGGTCTGGATTTCTTCACAGATATTCTTCAAATCACCATTACCATACATCTTCATGCAGATAATGCTATCTTCCGCATCAAGCGGATCTAACGTAATGATATTGCCTTTATTGACAATAATTCGTTTGCTTTCATCCAATCCGGTATATAAACTAGCGGTACCATCGCCATTATACTTAGCACGCCAAACTTCGGCTTCGCTACTATTTGTACCAACTGTTACTTTTACCTTAATCATATTCTTAATATAGTTAATTTTTGTTTATGTGTAAATACCTTCTGACATAACCATTTTTATTCAGATAACCCTGTTGATGAATTGTTAATAGATTGTTTACAAGAATGTTAATAAGTTGTTTAAACTGTTAACACTCTGTAATTTCCCTTAATGCTTTTTCAGTTCGCTCATCGTCGAAATATGCTTTCAATAATGCATAATTCTCATTCTTAATAGAATCCTTAATAATTTTTAAAAACTTAATAAGTGATTCAACATCTAAAAACGTTTTTTCTTGAAAAAACATTTCTTCGGCAACTACAGATTCTTCAATAATTAAATCATAATACTTAATTAATTCCGGATATTTGCTTCTAATATTAGCTTTATTAAGTCTAGTTTTACTAGGAAATGAAATTAAATGAGAACTGTTACAGAATGTTGCATTGGGCTTACCATTCTGACCGATCTTTAACTGAATTCTAATGTTAATTCCAAAATTATCTCTTTTAGACTGAAATGGAAAATCTACGTATAACCAGCTACCATTACAAAGTTGCGGTGTAAAATCACCTTCTGATATATTATCATTTAATGCATTTATCCATGATTCATATAACAGATAACCCGACTTAATATCTTCATATTCCTTAATGGTTTTATTAAGCTCAGTATTAACGCATTCCACTAACTCCTTAAACTTTTCACACGCCATACTTAACACAATATAAAAAACCCACTCACTTTCGTAAGCGGGTAAAAGGAAAAAACTTTTTTACAGATACCTTACATCATCCCAGGCATTCCCATAGGCATTGGAGGCAATGCTGGTTTTTCTTCCTTCTTTTCAACGATGACACAATTGGTTGTAAGAATCATCGATGCGATAGAAGATGCATTCTTCAATGCATTCTTGGTAACCTTAACTGGGTCAATGATTCCGTTTTCCACGAGATCATAGAACTTATCAGCGCGGGCATCGTAACCCTGGTTCCCAGAAAGTTCCTTGACCTTACTGAGGATAACAGAAGGTTCCTTACCTGCATTCGCAACGATCTGACGTAACGGTTCTTCAATGGCGCGGAAAACAATCTTACCACCAGTAAGCTGATCCTCGTTATCGTACTTAACGGAATCCTTAATCATTTCTGCAGCGCGGACCAATGCGGTACCACCACCTGCAACAATACCTTCCTCAACAGCAGCCTTAGTTGCATGGAGAGCATCGTCAACACGATCCTTCTTTTCATTCATCTCAACTTCCGTTGCAGCGCCAACCTTAATAACACCTACACCACCTGCAAGCTTAGCAATTCTTTCCTGGAGCTTTTCCTTCTCGTATGCGGATTCAGTTTCACTTAACTGATTCTTAAGCTGGAGAACTAATGCTTCAATGTCTTCCTTCTTACCAGCGCCTTCAATGATGGTAGTAGAATCCTTGGTGATCTTAACACTTTTTGCCGTACCCATGCACATTGGATCTGCATCGGAAAGCTTAATACCAAGTTCATCGCTAATCAATTCACCATTAACAACAGTAGCAATGTCCTTAAGGTTATTGGTTCTGGAGTCACCATAACCCGGTGCCTTAACTGCACAGACCTTAATAGCACCGCGCATCTTATTGATGACGAGTGTACTTAATGCTTCCGAATCAACGTCTTCAGCGATAATGAGGATCGGGCGACCATTTGCATTAGCGTATTCCAGGTGCGGAAGAATGTCCTGCAACGTGGAGATCTTATGGTTATAAAGGAGAATCAATGGGTTATCGAGTACTGTTTCCATCTTCTCTGGATTAGTAACGAAGTATGGAGAAAGATAACCATTACCAAACTGCATACCTTCAACGACATCAAGCGTGGTATCAGCGGTTCTAGATTCCTCAACGGTAATGACACCATCCTGACCAACCTTATCCATAGCGTTAGCGATCATCTCGCCAATTTCTGTATCACCATTGGCGGAAATGGTACCGACCTGTGCGACAGCTTCAGTGGTTGTTACCTTAATTGAAATCTCATCAAGCTTCTTGACAATAGCAGCAACGGTCTTATCAATACCGTTCTTAATTTCCATTGGATTAGCGCCAGCAGCGACGTTCTTCAATCCTTCACGTGCAATAGCTCTACTAAGACAAACGCTTGATGTTGTTCCATCACCAGCGACATCATTTGTTTTTGATGCTGCTGCTACTGCCATTTGTGCACCTTTATCAACAAAAGGGTCTTCAATACTAACATCTTTTGCAACCGATACGCCATCTTTGGTAACTACACCTGTTGATAACATCACATTTCTACCAGATGGACCTAATGTACTACATACTGCATCAGCTAATATGTTAATACCTTCCATTAATTTAACTCTAGCGTTTTCATTAAATAATATTTCTTTTGCCATAATTTCTTATTCCTTTTATAAAATTCAATAACAAATATAGTTAATTTTAATAATTATTTTTAAATAATAATTTATTTTCTATAATTTCTTTAATTCTTAATTTTTCATATTCATTATTATTAATCCAATCATATTCTTTAACTCTAACTAATTGGATATTTAAATTTTCACATAATATATCTTTTTCTTTATCTCTAACCCAATTATTTTTTAATCGTTGTTGTTCATTTAAATTAGTTATATTATAAAATCTAGGATCTGCGTGCCAATATGTACCGTCATATTCAAATGCAAGCATTATATCTGGTAAATATATATCTAATTCGCGTCCTTTTAAAATATCTCTATTATTCCTTATAATATTTCCAATATAAATAGAATTAATATAATTATATAATTCTATTTCACCTTTACTTATCATTATACCCGATTTACCATATCGTTCTAATATAGTTTTATTAATTTTATCTTGACATTCTTGTGTTTTTGCATAATTATCAACGCCATATCGCTTTATACATGTTTCTTTTGCTTTTTCATGATTAATAAAATAAGGATTTCCATATTTTATTAGTTTTGTTTCTTTTGATTTATTTTTAAATTCTTCTGATTGAAATATATAATCAGAACCATATTTTTTAATATTTGTATTTTTTATTTTTTCTTTTATTTCATTTGATTTAGCAACATTATTAACACCATATTTTATTAAACATGTATGTTTTTTCTTTTCTTGTATATTATTTTGATTGAATGCAATACTACAAGAACATGAATTACATAAAAATTCATCATTAATTGATTCTAAATTTTTTATTGATATATTACCACATTGTTTACATTTAAATTTAAATTTTAATCTTCTATATTTGTAATGTGGTTTTAATGAATTATAATAATTTAAATCATTATTATCATTTATAAATAATATATTATTGGACATAATAATCTCCACTTATTGTGTTCATGGAGATAAGAAGTAGGATTCTTATCTCTTTTATTATTTATAAAAACATTAAAAACTCATGTATTAAACATGAGTTTTAATTAAATATATAAAGGAAATGATAATAATTATCGTTTCATAGCTTCAGCTTTAATTTGTTTTTTTGCCAATTCTATTTTTTGTCTTAATTTTGCCCTAACAGCAGTCATTATTCCTTCTTCAAGCAAATCGTATCTGGAGTTCCAGAGCTTACCGATGATGTAATCGGACTTTTCACTTAAATATTGGCCTTTCTTAGAGAACTTATTAAATGCTTCGGACTTGGTTTCGTCAGCTGGAGCTTCTTCTTCCTCACTAGAAGATTCTTCACCACCTTCGCTGGATTCACCTTCGGAAGATTCACCTTCGCTGGATTCGCCACCCTCAGAAGATTCACCTTCACTAGAAGATTCTTCACCGCCTTCAGAAGATTCGCTTTCTTCAGTGCTTTCGTCACCGAAATCATCGGTAGATTCTTCGCTACCAAAGTCATCACCACCGAAATCATCAGTAGATTCAGCTTCACCTTCACTGGATTCGCCACCTTCTTCCTTATCGCTATTGAGGTTATCAACCTTATCAGTTAAGGTCTGGATAGCAGTGGTAAGTGTTGCAAGGATGTCCTTAAGCTCGGAGGTACCTTCAGCTTCATCCTTTGTACCATCTTCTTCCTTCTTGTCGTCGCCTTCCTGGAAGTCCTCGGTGTTCTCAGCCTTATCTTCCCCTTCAGAATCGTCATCGTCATCCGGGAAGTTATCTTCACCAAATGATTCTTCGTCACCACCTTCAGATGGTTCTTCGGAAATATCGATGTCGTCAGACGGTTCTTCTACAGAAGCATCGACTTCTTCATTGTTTTCTTCCTTTGTTTCTTCCTGACCGGTAGTATCGTCAGCTGTTACTGGCTTCTCTTCTTCCCCGTCAAGGAAACCTTCGTTAAGCTTGTGGCTCTTCTTCCACTTCTTGAATTGGATATCTTCTTTATTTTTCATAATTCTATTTTTCCTTTATATATCTTTATTATTTATAAAAATATTTTTTGAGCTCTTTTTTAGAGTGTATTTTTATAAATTTGATACTCCGGAGAGGTTAAAAGCTCATCAAATTTCTTACTGGTGTTAATTGCCTTAATGAAATTGGTCTCTTCATTGCATATGACAGACTTAAAATCGGCCATATAGTTATCAAACGTAGCTTTATAGTTCTTGGAAAGCATAAAGACATCCATAACAGATGCCGGGCGGAATGCACCCTTCAAAACCTTAATGGTTTTGGCATCCAGGTTATCCTTAATGAACTTTTCCGTTACGCTGATGACGTTCTTAATGATCTCATCCTTCTTGATGACATCAATTTCACCGTTAAGTACCTTAGGGATTACCAAGGTATAGATTAATGGATTGTTTTCCATAGAGCTGAACTCTGAGGACTCGTTTACCATGTATTCTTTAAGATTCTGCATGATTTATTACCTTTTCTTCTGATTTTCCTTAAATTCTTTATACTGAACAGCTATTTCTGCAATAGATACAGCAATTTGCTGAAGAGTACCTTTAATTTCCTTAATATCCTGTTTGATGCCACTGTTTTCCTGTACAAGGAATTCAATGTCCTTTTGCATCAAAAGCTTTTGGTTATTAAGGCTATCAATGTCTTCCTTAAGTTTCGATATAGTATCGTCTCTGGTTGCAGCCGTATTCTTTCTCTGTAAAAACACAATCAAATATACGATCACCCCAGAAAGGATAGCGGTTGCGTTACCTGACTGAAATGCTGTTGTTAATAAGTCTTCCATAAATAAGTTCTCCTTTTAAATTATTTATGACCTTAATTTTCTTCCCAATAAAAGAATTTCTCGGGGTAACTCTTAGAGTATTCCAATGAAACCGGACCCTCTTGCCATGCAGCAGAAAGGTCTTCCCAGTGCCATTCACCGCTCAAATGATTAAGGATCCATTCAATAAGCTTCCTGTTTTCCGTTGTATTAGAGAAGTTTCTAGCTACACCCTTGTTTATAGCGTCAAGATCATCATATACACCGTCAATAACCTTTCCGTTTACCAATGGGTACTCATAACCACTGGTTGCCATTTGAACGATAGTCATTGCCTTTACCAGGTCCTTAGAGACACGTAATGGTCTTTCAAAGGAACCTACACCGACAATGGTACCACCGTAATCCCCATATGCACCAGCCTCTCTAGCAGCCTTTTCCGAATCAGTCCAGATCTTAAGCTTACCCTTTTCATCATAGTATGCAGAAACTGCACTTAAATCAGCCTTTTCATTGGCATAGTCATACAATGCAGAAAGGTTCTCATAAATGTTAGGTACATATGCAGCGGAATTCCATACTGCGGAATTAGCTGAGGTAACGTAATAAGCGTCACGCACTGCGCTGTAATCATACATGTCATCCAATGCAGAGAATGCAGCAGATAATGCCGATGGGTCAAACGCGGTTAAGCCGCTAAGACCGGAATAACTGTTCCATAAGTCAACATCCGCGCTGGTTACACAGACACACGGGTTATCATATGGTTCACAACAATCCTGCCACCATGGTTGTACATTGGCAGGTTCACTATCGTTCCAGCGATGGAAACGCGTACGTGGCCAATCAGCGTACGGTACGTTAGGCCAATCCGGAAAATGTGGGATATGACTTGGGTCTTCCCAGTGTGGCGGCATTGGTGGATTATTCTTGTTATTCATCATATATTATTTATAATAGTAAAAAACTCTCAGATTTTGAGAGCTCTTTACCTTAAAAATAACTAAAAATTACAGATATTTAGCTGCCTGGCGTTCAGACCAAGAGTACCCGGCATACGGATCCTCTTTCTGGGTTTGCTTTGGCGGAATGTCCTGCTTCGGCGCTGGGGTTGGCGTAGTACGTTGCGGATTAGGGTTAGTATCAGGCGGAATTACCTGGTACCCGGCATCTTTTGCTACTTGCATAGCCATTTCCGTTGGATCCATCTTACGTACATTATATCCATTAGCCTGAGCAATATTCTTTGCCTGTTCTATACGATCAGTCGGTAAGTTAACGCTATAACCAGCTTCCTTAGCGACGCGCTTGGCTTGTAATATCTCTTCAACACTGTATTCACTCATTTTTGAACCTCTTATATATTTGATTTGAAATCTTTTTATTTATATCACTTGTTCGTTATATCTGATAGCACCCTCTGGATTATGCTTCCAATCATTGATGAATTCATATAACGATCTACATTCTGCAATCATGCGCTGGTTCTCTTCACCTTCTGCATTGGTTGCAATACGATAAGCAGCATCGGTAACAGGTATAATCTCATTATTCCATAACATAGCATCATTATCTACTGGTGCGGAGACCATAAAGTCAATGGTCTTTGGTGTAGACAATGATGGTAAATAACTATCAAGCTTGACATAATTACACCCATCCTTGACATATACTGATCCAGACTGGTCAATATAAGTACCATCCATTAACTCCTTAAACGTGATGTCATCATCCGGTTTATAACCTTTCCATGCCTGTATGAAGGATTCCTTCGTTAACTCGAACTTCTGTACGATGTGGTTATTATGCCAGCGTCCTTCCTTGATATCATCATAAGACATACCACCAGGGAAAATGTTTTTAGATAAGTTATAAGCTGCATTAGCCTTCTTCAGTTTACCCGGGTCAACACATTTAGCATATGCTGCATCAATCTCTTGCTTCAAATTACTGATCTGATTCTTGGTACCATCTAAGCTACCGTAGACAGAGTTCTTAAACTCGGTAGACAAATCGTACCCGGATCCTTTCTTCTCAATCTTAAATACGGAAAGGGCTTCAGCGTAATAGTTCTGCGCTGTGGCGATCTCAGAACAAGAATAGCTGTCATCAAATGCACAGGTAAAGAATGACATTAACGTATCGAGGTAATCAAACAAACCCCAGTCAATTAACATGTTAAGGTATTCATCGATCAACAATCTTAAGCGCTTGTAGTTACGTTCAATGAATCGAAGATACTCATCCATTAATGATGCACACATTTCAAATAGCTTCTTTATGTATGAGATGCCAAACTCGATCGTGAACCCAGCATCACAGACCGTTTGCTGGAAAGCGCTAAAGTCCGTGATAGACTGGCTGATAAGATCCATTACATCCAGCGCTGCTGTACTGCGGCACTTTCTTTCCAATGCACGTCTTATCTTTTGGTTTAACCAGGAATCAGAGTTAAGGAGCTCAGCAAGTAAAGCAGCGCACTTCCATAGCTTGTTACACCAGAAGGTTCTATCTTCCCCAAAAATGGCATTATATAACATGTCAAACAGTTCTTTCTCATACTGTTTCACCAGGTTAATCACCGTTCTCATAGTGGTGTTAATCATGTAGGTAATAGTAGTCATAAGCGTAGAGACTAATGTGTCAATACGTTTTAAAATACCTTTTGCTGCTTGTGTTAATCCTTCAATAGTAGCTTTTACTGCTATAAATGCACCATAAAGGTAAGTACATACTAAACTTGCATATCCCATATGTTCTATTTATAGTCGAAATTTTGGGGAAGTTTTTAAAAGAGTATAAAATCCCTTTACCTGTTATAAGTCATTTATTAACTGTTTGTACCCTAGTTATCTAAGTTTACTTTAGGGATCTGATAAAAGTCATTATTTAAAAGCTTGAAATATTTATCTATGTGCACGTTAAAAGTACCTGCAGAGACATCAAGCCTATCCAGGAACGAATAGGCTTTGACAAACACATAACCTGCTGTCAACTCTCGGGACTTACATATAGGCTTATGGATCGGTCATCCTGTATTCCAGCTACATCCTATACTGCCAATGGCGGCTTTTCTAATGAGATCGCTACTCTCATCGTCGATAATGGGCTTCGGGTATTCGTAATGTCTGCCATCTCCAACATTCCCGGCTGGATCCGTTAGGTGCCTCGGATAATATCCCATATCCTTTAGGAAGACCACTCTGGTTCCAGACTGCTTGCATCGGGCATCTTTCAGCCCCAGTTGCTGTCTATACTATATATAAACTTTTGAAATTCTGACTATTTCAACCAAATTTAATATAGAAACAAATATAAAAAATTAAGGTTATGTATCAAATAACCATAAAATTATTCTGTATTTTCTTGAAATTGTCAAAATATTTACAAAAGTTTACACAAACCATATAATTTTCTATATTTACTCTATATATGTTTGTAGAATTCAAAAAGCTGTCATTTTGCAATATCATGTCCTATGGAGCATCTGGTGCGGAAATAAATTTCCAAACTGGACTTAATACCATCAAGGCAGTTAATGGATCCGGTAAGTCTTCTATCCTAGATGCATTAACATTCGTTCTTTTTGGTAAACCATATCGTGATATAAAATTATCGGAATTAGTTAATACAACTAACGGTAAAGGTCTTGAGGTAACATGTGAGTTTAAGATCGGTACGGACATGTACATGATTCGTCGTGGATTAAAACCTGCTATCTTCGAGATTTATAAAAACGGAAAGGAAATGGACATGTTATCCACCAAGAAGCTTAACCAAGATGAAATTGATAAGCTTTTAGGTATTAACTTAAGACTTTTCAAGAACATCGTAGCAGTGGCTGTTACGAATAACAAACCGTTCTTAAGCTTAGCAATTGGTGATAAACGTGCCTTAATTGAAAACATCTTTAATATTGACGTACTAGGATTAATGTGCAAGGATGTCAAGAAACGGAAAACGGTTAACAACACCGAGCTGGATCTTAAAACAACCGAGCGCCGCGGCATCATCAACTCCATTGAAGATAATGAATCCTATATAGAAAACATGCGACAGTATATAGCATCCTTCAATGAAGTAAAGGACACTAACCTTAAAACAATCCAGGAAAACATTGATAAGTACCAAAAGGAAATTGATAAACGTACCAAAAACCTGGTCATTGCCGAATCAAAGATTAAGGAGCTTACGGAAGAAATAGGTACCATCCCAGATAGATCCGTAGGTGAATCGCTTAACCTGGAAATCGGTAAGGTACAATCCATTATCGATAACATTAATAGTACTCTTTCCAAGCTTAAGAAATCCCGTCTATGTCCTGTATGTAATTCACCATTGGATGAAGGTCATGCAAGGAAGCATATCGAGGGGATGCTCGCGGAAAAGAAGACAATGGAAAAGGAAACCCTCCCGGGCTTAATGGAACAGTACCATGCATACAGTGATACCGTTAAAGTGTACCAGGAAAAGCAATCCTTTATACAAACCATACGTGATAAAGCCCGTACCGAAGAAATAACAAGGTCAACACTGGAGACAGAACTTAATAAAGCTAAACAGAACCTGGAAAAGGAATCTAGCAAGGTCTGTCCAGCATCGGTTGATTCATACGTGGAAAAGCTTAATACGTTACGTACGCAGTGTGAGGAGCTTAATAAAGATATTGATACCTTAACGGAAAAGATCTTAATTGATACACAGCTTATCAAGATCCTGGGTGACGACGGTATTAAGTCCTACTTCTTTAAGAAGCTGGTAAAGGTACTTAATAAGTCCGTTAATGAATACCTTAATAAGTTCGAGTTAAAGAATACGACGATCGAGTTTGATGAGACCATGACGGAAACTATGATGACGAATCTAGTACCGCGTACATACTCCAGTTACTCTTCCGGTGAACGTACTAGAATCGACATGTCAATCCTATTGGCATTCTTCGATATTAGCCGCCAGATCTCTAACTGGTCATGTAACATCCTGTTCATTGACGAGTTACTGGATCAGAACATTGACCAGTCTGGTATTGAGCAGTTTGTCTCCACGTTGTATAACTTAATCCAGCTTAATAAGAAAAAGCTTGGCATATATATCATATCACATAAGCTTAATGAACTTAAGATTCAAATCAGTAGTACAATCGAGATTCGAAAGGTACACGATTACAGTATATTAGAGGTTAAATATGGATAATAACTGGCAACAGATTTCATTACTAGAAGCTAAATTCTTTACTCAGTCTGGTAAGTTCCAGGCAGTACAGGAGATAGACCCATTTGCAATGGAAGAACAAAAATTTCTCTTAAAGGAAAATAATAATATTAGATTTAAATTCAAGATGGTCATGAGTGACCCTGCAAAATACTATATTTATCCTATTGTAGATGGTAATCCAGCTACAGTAGAAAAGCTTAAAGAAGTAGCAGGTATTACGGAGATATAATAGGTTTTGATTATAAAATCATATAAATAAAATAAGATATATGCTGTAACATATATCTTATACAAACACAATAAATTAGGGGTTTATTATGTCTGATAATGTATTTATATGTAAGATATGTGGTAAAGAAGTAAATGGATATTTAGGGCTTTCATCACATATTAGACGAACACATTTATTATCGTCTAAAGAATATTATGATCAATATTTAAAACAACCGCATGAAGGAGAATGTCCTATATGTGGGAAACAAACTAAGTTTTATAGACTAGGTAAAGGTTATTTAAAATATTGTTCAACTAAATGCTTAGCTAATTCTGAAGAGATACGTGAAAAAGCTAAACAAACATGTTTAAAAAATTATGGTGTAGAAAACCCATATCAAGCTGAAGAAATAAAAAATAAAATAAAAGAAACAAATTTAAACAAATACGGTAATGAATATCCGATACGTTTAAATGAGTTTCAAGAAAAAAGCAAAGAAACATGTTTAGTTAAATATGGTGTTTCAAATATATCGCAATCATATGAAATTAATAAGCAGAAAAAATCAAAATATTTTTATAATAATATTTGGTTTGATTCTGGATGGGAATTAGCTTACTATATTTACTTAGTAGATAATAATATTAATTTTATATATCATCCAAATATATCATTTAAATATAATTATAATAATAAAGAACATTTATATTTTCCTGATTTTTTAGTCAATAATGAATTAATTGACATTAAAGGTGATCAATTTTTTGATAAAGATATATTAAATGATAACATTTATAATATTGAACGAAGTAAAGCAAGAAATAAATGTATTGAAGATAATAATATAAAGTTAATTAAAAGAAATGATATTAAACCAATAATTAAATATATAACTAATAAATATGGTTCAAAGTATTTAAAATCATTTAAAAGGAAAAAACAATGAAAGTTGCATTAATTGCAGATTGTCATTTTGGTATAAAAAAATCGGATATTCCATTTATGGAATCACAATTAAGGTTTTATAAAGAACAATTTGTTCCTGAATTAAAACATGCAAATATTAAAGATATTTTTATTTTAGGCGATGTTTTTGATACAAGACAAACAATAAATGTTCAAACAATTAATGTTGTAATTGATTTATTTAAAAATATATTAAAAGATTTTAATATTAGTATTATTGTTGGAAATCATGATATGTATATGACTACAACAACAGATATTAATAGTTTAAAAATATTAGATATATTACCAAATGTAACAGTATATGAAAAACAAACTGTATTAACTATAGATAGTAAAACCATTTTATTACAACCATGGATTACTGATTATAGTACATATATTTTAACAGAACATTATGATTATGCATTTATGCATGCAGATATAATTGGGTTTGATCAAGGCGGTGGTCGTCTTTCCGAATCAGGACTTGTCGCTAAGGAGATCCTTAAGCATGTAGATGCTGTCTACTCAGGTCATTACCATAATGGAATACACCGTCAATTCGAAAAGGGTAAGTCCATTACATACCTGGGCGCACCGTATCAGCTTACTAGAATCGACCGTAACGGAATCAGAGGGTACCATATACTGGACATAGCATCTGGTGAACGTACCTTAATTGAAAACCATATCTCCATGAAGTTCACACGTCATGTCTACCCGGACATTAATACATCTATGGTACCAGGTAATGTCGTCGATATAGATGTTCCAGCGGAATACGCGGATCAAACCAAAAGGATCGCGGATCTAGTTAATAAACTGGAAAAGATGAACCCAGCATACCCGGTTAATATTAGCTATTTACCATCCGAAGAAGATGCTACTGAAGCTATCGATACGGAAAACCTTAATATAATCACGCTCTTCGGTAATTACCTGGAGCAGGTAGAATTAGATGCCAAGCATAAAGATATGCTTTATGATAGCTTTATAGAACTATATAATAATTATAAGGAACAAGGAAAATGAATTATGTAGTAATGGGTATCGACCGAATCGGGAAAGATACCTTTATAGAAAACAACTTTCCAAGTCATAAGAAGATTCACTTAACAAAACCTCCTAAGGATGTGGATCCACTTATATTCTCCAAGACGGAATACTGTGACTATTTCTGTAACCTCATGAAGAATGATAACTTGGTATACAACCGTGGTCATATCGATGAATTCGTGTATGCTCCGATCTACAGGAAGTATTCTACGTACTGGCTTACTATCATGGAAGAAGAATTCGCACAGTCTGTGGCAAACACTGTCTTCATCCTATTGTACACCGATAACTTCGATATGATGGTTGATGATGGATTATCCCATGATTTTAACCGTAAGGAAGAGGAACAAGAACTATTCCACAAGTACTTTGACCAATCTAAGATGATTAATAAGATTAAGATCAAGGTTAATGACGGAAAAATGTACCGCCATCCTGATGCTATTAGACATGACCTGGGTGCCGCGCTAAGGGAAACCCCTATCATTAAAGGTGATAAGGAAATTCCAGTAGAAGTTCTAAAGTCAATGTTTAGTGGAAATTAATTACTATATTTGGTATATATGAAGCAATATCTTGATATATTAGATAGAATATTAAAGGAAGGAAAGCTTAAGCATAACCGTACAGGTATCGATACGTTTTCCATCTCTGGATCCATGATCGAGTTTGACATGTCCACTGGGAAGTTTCCGTTACTGACTACCAAGAAGATGGGTCTGAGGACCGTATTTTCTGAAGTTGAAATGTTTATTAAGGGTATTACCAGTAAGAAGTTCTTACAGGATCGTAAGTCCGGTATATGGAATGCCTGGTGTAATCCACAAAAGGTTCCATATTCAACAGATCCTGAACAACAGAAACTTATGGAAGCGGAAGATGACCTTGGACCTATCTATGGTTTTAATGGTAACTACTGGGATGCTGGTAGAGATTATGTTGTTACAGTAGAACCAAGGATTAAAGAAAAAGAACCACCACGTAAATTCGTTAATGCATGGTTAGAAGACGGTAGTTCTTCTAAATATCCATTAATTGGTCAAATTTTTGAAACTGAACATACTGGATTAAAGTATAGTGTTACTGATTTTGATAAAAATGTTGATGATGAACATGAATATTATGATATTATTTTCTATCATACCGGTGCTAAAGTAAAGTATGTTCGGCGTGATCATATCATAAAAGGTAAAGTAAAAGATCCTTATGAACCATCAGTATTTGGTATCGGCTACCGCGGTGATGAAGAAAAAATAGATGATTTCATCAATACTTATGGTAAGAATATTTATGATAAGCTGTTGAAAGCATGGGGTCATATGATTGAACGTTGCTATAGTGAAAAATGTAAGCAATATCCATTATATGGTGGCAATGGTATTTTTGTATCTAATGATTGGCATGATTTCAGTAAGTTTATTTGGTCATGTATTAAATTGCCTGGCTGGGTAAATGTATTGCGTCATCCAACAGTATATGATATAGATAAAGATTATTACGGTTCTAATTGTTATTCTGAAGATACCTGTGTATGGCTACATCATGATGAAAATGTATTGTATGCTAAGGCAAAGCCATTTATTATTACTGACCCTGATGGTACCAAACATACTTATATTTCGACAACTAAGTGTGCAGCAGACTTTGGTTTTACACCTAGAGCAATAAATTCTGAATCTATTAAACGTGGTTATTATAAAAATTATAAACTCGAATTAATAAATGATGGTAAACTATATAGATATAAGTTACCGATTAATCAAATTCAAAATGTAATCGATACGTTAAAGACAGATCCAACATGTAGAAGAATGATTGTTTCTTATTGGAATCCGGCGCTAATGCCCGAAATGGCTTTGCCTCCATGTCATTATTGTTATGAATTCGTATCTGACGGTGAATCTGTAGATTTGTTATTCAATATGCGTTCAGTCGACTGTTTCTTGGGTATGCCATTTGACATCGCACATTATGCATGCTTATTGTTGTTGATCTGTAAACAGGTTAAGATGAAACCTGGTAAGTTGATTGGTTTCTTTGCTGATATGCATATTTATACTAATCATCTTGAACAGGTTAAGGAACAGCTTTCTAGAGAACCGTTTGAATCTCCTACGGTTAATATTCTTAATGCAGAGGATCCAAACTGGACAATATGGGATTGGAAATATACTGATTTCGAATTGGTTAATTATCAGTGTCATCCATCAATTAAAGCTCCAGTTGCTGTTTAATATTATTTCTCCATAATAACCTGGGATGTCCTTTCATGGGGCATCCTTTTTTATACTATAAATATCATATGGTAGAATTAGGTGAATATATAATGAAAGAATTGGGTGACCAGGTCTATGACGAATTGGAAATAGATCCTTCCGATTACAATAGGTTACCAGCTTATGAATTCTATGATGAAGTTATTTCCTCCTGTCGCGTAGTACATCCTGAGATCATTAAACAGTATTACCAAGAGATGGAAGAATATAATAATCCGTCATCAGAAAAAGAATTCAAAGAATATCAGAATTCAAAGATAAGAAGCAATTTCCCTTTGGCTTTGCGGATAGCAGTAGACATTATGGTTCACACTGGTAAATACAGGTTATCGAAACCGGATTATGCTAATCTACGTTATTATACCGAAACTCTATTGAATTTCATTAAAAATAAAAAACCAGGAGATATTGAACAATATCTTCTGGATCATTCCAAAGAAAAGTTACCAAGATCTAGTATTAACTGTAACCAGATGAGACAATTTATTTTTTATCTAGCACAAAGATATAAGGGGCAATATGGTTCTTAACGATTATACAAAACATATAATGGCAGAATATGTCAAGGACATGTATGATGCAGGCTTGGTTCACAAGTATGGTGCATATACAGATGCAGGAAACGCTATTAATCGTCGTCTGCGTGGTAGGGGTTTCTGCGATTTCTTTGAAAATTGCCCATTGAATTTAGAAACACATACTATTGTAGAAGAAATTGCTTCTCGCCTTGATGGTATAGTTTGGGTTACTAAATCAGACGATGGTCGTGATGGCAGCTGGTACTGGCATACCAGATTACCAACAATGGATGAAGAACAGTTCTTAGATCTCATCAATACTAACAGAAAACTATACAGGTTATCAGAATCCCAATACACCCAATCAGAAATGTCCAAAGCTGCTCGTCTACTAGATGATGAAATGCAGTATGAAATCTAACTGTACCCTAGGTCACTGATTGTACCCCAAGAACCGGAATCAAATTCCGGTTTTTCTTATAATACCAACGTTTCAGCTTCCTTATCTAGTTTCCGCTGATAGACAATCTCCTGTAGGTTCTCGATAATACTCTTCATCTCGGCAATGGTCTTATCCTGTTCTTCAACACGTTTTTCCATTTCCTTATACTTATCGCTGATTACATCACTAACAGCTAATTCCCATGTAGGTTCTGTACAAGCTATTGTAGTTACCCCAGTACCTGCTACTAAAGAATCAGTACTAACAGAATCAGGATTAAATAATACTTCTTCATTCGGTAACGTATCATTAAGACTAGTAATTTCACCGATTTCAGAATCAAAACTTAGGTGATGTTCACGTTCAAATGACCATCTTGGTTGGGAACCGTCATTACTCTCGTTGTCTGAAGGACACCATAAATGATGCAACACCCGGGCTTCGGCTTCCCTACGGCGTTCTGCCAAACCTTCCGCATATCGGTTAGCTGCTTCTTCTATTTCCTGAGTTCTTTGCTCGATATGTTCCCTCATCCACTGATCAGTGTCAGGAATTTCAAGCTGCCTTCCCATATAGGTTACCGTTCTCGGTTCATGTGGTAACCCACCAAAATCTTCAGTTATCGCCTGTACTTGACCACTTTCCCTTAAACCTGCCATCCATTCAGAAAAACTACTCATATGTCCATAAACTCAATCCCGTCATTCGCCAATGCCAAATCTGGTCCTGTAAAAAATTCAGATTTAGACATATGTTTATAGTCCATCCATTTTGGGTCTAACCATTCCAGGAATTCCTTAGCATCTTCCATAGTAAATTCTACCTGTTCCCAAATTGCCATACGATATTTATCAGCAATAGGCACAGTACCCTTATGAACGTCCGTAAACTCTCTAATATATTCATCAAAAAAGTCTGGATTTATAATGCATCCATGCGAATCCATGAAAGCCGGGTGACTATTCAAGTATTCTGCAACTTCTTGAGGAATCCATCTATTAGAACTAATCATATCACTAATATAGCAATTAATAACCCGTTTGTAAACCCCTTAACTAAATACTCGTAGGTATCTTCAATATCCCCTTCGGTACATCAGGTAACCGTAACTTCTGATAATTCTCCTTAATAGTTTCTAGAAATTCTTTACAGTAATTACTTTCACCCAGTTCCTGCATACGGCGTCTTATATCTTCTTTATGACCGTATTTCTCAAAGGTGTCCATTACAATCTTTCCATCCAAGGTCATTCCAATAACCTGATAATCACAGTTATTGAAAAAATGGAGTGGAAGATTCTTAATACGGTAATCGTCATAGAAATCTGAAAATTCCTTATCTTTTACCTTATCATATTCTTTAGGAAGATCAGTCAGACCACCACCGTCAATCCAGTGGGCTATAACATAACCGTTATCTACATGCATCGATTCAAATGACAAACAACAAGAATGCCAGATTCTTGAATACGTACTGTAAAATAACCATTTAGTTAACTGTTCCAAATTTTTCTTATTAAGACCAGACTCAGTTAACAAACCATTCCACATTTTTATCACAGACATGGTATTATCATACTGGTCACCATCAAATCCCAGAAATATAATCCAATCTTCCCATTGCTTCTTCATAATAATAACCTTAACTAATTTTATCCGGTATTCTTAATAAACCCTTCGGAACCACAGGCATCGGGTCTGGAGGATCAAAAAACCCAGAACTCTGTACATTATGATATTCACACCATAATTCTTCAACCTGGTCAAAAAACCAATCACAGTCACCCATAGTTACATCAGTATAGTCACCAGTTATCCAGATAGCCCTATCCATTTTCTCTAACCGGTCAGAATCATCAACCCTCTGTTCTAACCAACCAGCTATATAACAATAAAATCCTTCTTCACAAATATTACCAGATTCAGCATCCTTAAACATAGGATGTTGATTCAAATAATCCGCAATTTTCCTATTATGTTCCAAGTCACGCTGGTTAAGACCCATTTCATCATCATCTAACATTACCATAATAACCACCTTAACAGATATTCGACGGAATACTTAATAAACCCTTCGGAACCACCGGTAACTCCTCGTCAACCCAGTTAACCTCACGGTGTTCTTTAATACAATATGACATCCATGCTGCCTTAATAGCCTTAATAAACTGTTTGGCATCTTCCAATGTAAACTGCTCAGCTAACGGTTTTACTGGAGCATCCTCTTCATCGTTAAAATACCAATGATACTGACTATTATCCGTACAATTAATATACTTAGCCATTATATCACAATGGAACTTATATGGATCAAAACAATAATTATAGAAATCCCCAATGATATAACGGGTTTTCTCTTCCTTAAACATAGGAAACTGGTTAAGATAATCTACTGCCGAAGCCGTAAATTCACGCTTAATAATACATTGTCCTGGTCTATCTTTCAACATATCCTTAATATAATAAATTACAAGGCTTAATAAAACCCTATACTTAATATAATTTCCTTTCAGGTCACCCATGCGACTATATGGTTATACGTAACCTTTATTTTACGCAAACTTACCTTAACAAAAAGGTCAGGAGGAAAAATCAGAATTATGTAAAGGTAAGTTTACGCAAAGATTTGGTAACCTAAAAATTTCTGAAAAAAATTTTTTCGAAACCGTCAGAAAAATTGTCAACTCAGATCAGGTTATGTGTTTAGATAGGTTTTATAGAACTTAATAGACTTAATAGAGCTTAATATAACCCTGGGCCCCCCTTAATAGATTGTTAATAATTTGTGTATATATCCCTACATAGACACATATTATTCACTATCTGTTAACGGGTTATTTTTTGAAGAAAATATAGAAATTTATATAGAATTTTGGATTTTTTGGTTAGGGAATAGACAGAAGTAACCTTAGAGTTCTTCTATGATCTGAATAGGTCAATGATATCTACCATGATGAGATATGGTAGTTTTATAATATCACGGAGTTCGTTTATAATATCTTTAATTGTATTCATTATCTATTATTTACCTTAATAAGAATATCTTTGAATTTGGGGAAGAATCTGGTTATTTCTTCATCGGTAAGATAGTCTTTGATTTTGTTTAGAGTTGATATTTCTTCTTCTGATAGAGTAATAGTTTTATTCATGGTTATCTCCTTTTATGATTTTTCCAGTTTGGTTACCTTTTGATAATGTATCTGACGCGTTTATCGTATTTTTCGATATAGTCGCTGAAAAGAGCTTGAATAGTTTTTATTTGAGATTTCCAGAAATCGCTTATAGGAGTAATGATTATATAGAGGCCGTTAATATCTGTATGTTTAGAGACAGTGGCGATTGTTCTTGATTCTCCTACATAGTATTCGTGGTTATAGAAGAATTCTGCATCTTTTTCATTATCGGCAATGATGATGGAGGGATTGCAGTATCTGTGGGAATACAAACTAATATCTTCTTTTTCGACTACGATGTAATTCATGTTATATAATATAAAAAAAGTAGGTTAAAAAGTAAATAACCTACTTAATATAATTATTTTACAGATTACCTGAAGCCTATATTGTAGCCTAGACCTTTTCTGAGTTTTTCTTTTTGTTTATTGTCGGCTTTGTTCCATTCTTTTAGGAACGAGCTTAATAGTCTGTCGGTTTTATTATCATAGTAGTTTGGAAGTTTGCCTACATAGAAGACGTTTGTTGCATCCCAGTCGTCTTTTCCGGTTTTTACACCTAGTCTATAGCAGGTTGTATGGTAGGGGTCTGGTTCGAAGTCTGGGACCAGTTTGGTATTTTTGTCTAAGATAATGGTTTCGTCCTTTAGCCATTGCATTTCCATTCCTGCAAACATTTGGTAGATACGGTCATCTCTTGAGCCTTCTTCGAATTTATAGTGCGGGAGACCGTAATCTAGGAATTCTGAAAGAACCGTTCCTTGTTCCAGGTAATCCAGAAGTTCCTCATTATCTTCTGATTTTTTGAGGAAAGCATAGGAATCGCCTTTCTTTACATATATTCCGAAGTATGGAATTTTTTTCTATCCTGCAGCATAGGAGAGAATTCCGATATTATCGTATAGGTCATTGTTGAAGGGTTTTCCCTCTTTATTTAATAGAATATACTTACCTAAAAGTTCTTCTACGCCTACGTCGAGATAGTAGTAGAGTTTAGGAAATTTTGGATTATCTACATAGAACCTGGCAACTCTATAAGAGTTATATGCAGGCATCTTTTCTGTATATTTCTTAAAGTCTTTATCGAATTCGGGATGGGCGAACTTAATGAATTGTTTATATATGTCTGTTTCCTTAATGAAACGATTGAACTGGTTAATGAGTTCTGGATGAATGTCTTTAAGGAATCGTTCGTAGAGATTTGGTTGCTTATCCATTTAGTTACCTTTAAACGATTGTAGGAATTTTCAGAATACCTTTAGGTACTGGTTCATAGAAACCGTCGGAATATGCCTTAATAAAGTCAATTAGTCTTTCTTGGTTATTTTCTTCTACACGTGCATAATTGAGGTCTAGGGTATGACCGTCTATAGTATAGTCCCATCCATGAATACATCCTAGGGCACAGGAATTTGAGCAACCTTTGAAGGTTCCGTCAAAATAAACATTATATTTAGAAACAGCCTTAATTTTTCTAAACGGATCATAACTGTACATAGTATGAATTTCTATCCAGACTGGATTATTAAGAAAAATCAAATTAGTGGCTTTTGAATTATCTAGATCTACATATTTTTTAGCAATGGTGGTTTCCCAGTCTAAAACTTGTTGTAGACTGTTATGGAGATTTAGTTTATCTTGCCATTCTTGAGAGTACTTCATGTGATATAATATAGAAAAAGTAGATCAAAAAGTAAATGACCTACTTTAAGATATTTTTATGCAGATTACTTTCTATATTGTTTTATATACTCTTTGAGTTGTCTTTTAAGTCTGGATTTTTCAGGTTCTGCGGTTATCTTAATGGTTTCTTTATAACTTTGACAAATCATCGAGAACACTTTTCTCGCTTCTTTCTTCTTGCTCATATATTTCTTTCTTTTTGCTTATATAGTTGTAGATTAAGAGGTAGATGATACCAGTTATAATTCCCAGAAGATGACCGGCATGAGAGGTATTGTCATTATTGAACATTCCGGATATTTCTTGGAAGGCATAAATAGAGATTAACAGAATACCCGTGATTTTAAGTTTACCTATATTGAGAACAATTAGAGCGAATATCCAGGCTGAGATTCCGATAGCATTTACATGGAGTAAACCAGTATGGAAATAATGGACTACGACTGTGGTTAGAGCGAAAGAGAGGAGATAGTTTACTTTTCCGAGTTTTTCTTCCACTGCAGGGGAGAGCAGGAGGAAGAGCATCATATTGTTTATGAAGTGGTCTTTAGAGCCATGAATAAAAGCAGAAGTTAACACATTATGAGGGAGGTAATCTTTGAAGATTACACCTACTGTGCAGAGAATAATGAAAATCAGAGTGATGATTTCTGTTTTAATCTGAATATTTTTCATAATTAAACCTTTAGAATTCCTTTAGGTACAGGTGGTAGTCTGTCATCTGAAACACCAGCATAAGTGTTAATAAACTCTAACAGAAGTTCTTGCTTAGTTTTTTCTGTATCTTCTGGTAAGTGTCTTATATCTAGCACATGACTGTCGATTTTGAAAATATGGCCAAGAGAACCCATAGCAATAGAGCCAGTAGAATCACTACCGTCGAAAAATACATCGTACTCAGTAATACATCTGACTTTTTCAAAATGCCAACCGTCACTAAAGAATCTGCTGATTTCCATCCAGACCCCTTCATCAAGAATAACAGCTTTATGATGTTTTTTATAGAGTCTTTGTCAAAACAATATCGTTTACAAATATCATCCCATGTAAGTTGTTGAAAAAATCTACTGTTAGCACTAATTTTGCCTAACCAAGAATCTGAATATCTCATATTTTTAAAATTCCTTTAGGTACAGGTGGTAATCTTGGGTCAGAAATATGAGAATAAGTATAAATGAATTTTAACAGTTCTTCTTGTCTATCTATCTTGTCGTCTTCGTCTTCAGAGTGTTGGTCAAGATCGATAGAATGACCATCAATTCTGAAAGTATGATAGAGAGAACCCATGGCTATAGTTCCATCGACATCAGAACCATCGAAAAAGAGATCATTAAAAGATACAGCTTTGACTTTTATAAAGTCATAGTCACTGCTATAATGTCTGGAAATTTCCATCCAAACACCTTCTGGGAAAATAACTACTTTCTGTTCTTCTCTCACTTGTGCTTTATCGAAATGATAATATTCATATACATCATTCCATGACATGCGTCTTTCATAGAAAGGAGTCGAGCGAATTTTTGCTAACCAATCTTCTGAATATCTCATATTTTTAAAATTCCTTTAGGGACCGGTGGTAAGCGTTCGTCTGTAATTCCAGTATTATCTTTAATAAAGGCTAAGAGTTCATCTTGTCGTTTATTAGGAGGAACATCGTTGAGGTCTATTTTATGTTCGTCAATTCTGAAAACATGACTAAGAGAACCGAGACCTAGACAATTATAGATTCCTTTATAGTCACCATCATAATAGACATCATCCTTAGTAATACCTCTGATTTTTCTTAACTTCTTAGAGTTCGAGAAGAGAACATCAATTTCCATCCAGACACCTTCAGAAAGAATAACCAGATTTTCATTTTTAGCACGTTGTTCATCGTAAAAATGAAAATATCTTACTGTATCTTCCCAAGTGCGACCTTGAACAGCATTTAAATATGGGTTTAGTCTATCTTGCCATTCTATTGAATATCTGTTATAGTTCATAATTTGAGAATTCCTTTAGGTACAACTGGGAGAGGTGGTTCTGTATTTCTTTTGATAAATTCCAGGAGCATTTCTCTTCTTCTGGGATTTTCAATATGAGTTAAATCCAACGTTTCACCATCGATTGTAAACCTATGGTCAAGAGAACCAAGTTGAAAAGAGTTATAAAGACCTCTATAACAGCTATCATAATAAACTGTAAAATTAGAGACTGCCTTGACTTTTCTGAATCTTTGAACGCCGCAGATATTGATTTTCATCCAGACAGCTTCATCAAGGACAATAATATTCCCTTGTTCAATATCTTCATAAATACCACGGCTTTTATAAAATTTCAGAACATCTTCCCATTTTGAGATCTGAGTCTCATTTTCTAACCGTTGAATTTCTTGTTCCCATTCGCTTGTCATGCTATATAATATAGAAAAAAGAGAGCTCTGAGTAAATAGCTCTCTTGATATAATTATTATTCAGATGACCTTAATGGTTTAAGCCTTCATCTTTATGCATTCTGAAAAGTTTTACTAACGCATCTAGTTGTTCTCTTAAATGCCTCTCATTAAAATCGTCATTATAGATACGCCTATAAGACATAAACTTTCGTTTACCGTCTAATTGACCAATACCAGCAGCGACACGAAGATTGTTATACCAATGTTCCATATCATGGTCAATTCCTTCTAAGATATAACCTCTATCGAAATCATTGTCGATATAGAGTTTTATATCTGTCTTTTTCCATTGACCATAACGACCGTAATCTTCAGTCTTTATGATAAAGTCATAATCTTCTGCAATTTTCTTTAAATTAATTCTGGACATTTTTAATCCCAGGGTGCACAGAATCCGCCATATTCTTCATTAAAATCTCGGATTGCATCATCGTATTCGTCGCTCGGACAGAAATTTTCAATTCTGTATAATTCCCGTTCTCGAGACGTCATACAAGCATTTGCAATTGGACCTAAGTCTTGATCTAGGTCACGTGTTTTCCAATATTTATCTTCATATCGTTTAGCCATGTACTATATCCTTTATATTTTCATATTCTTTTACTACTAACGCTTTTTTCATAATATCTCTAAATTTCGGTTCTACATGAACAAGATTGCGGATCCATTCCAGTTTTTTTAGTACACCATAATAAAGAATTTCCGCAGCATCTATCATTTCAAGTGCATTTAATCCTTTAAATATTTTCAGAATATCATCAGCACTTGCTTTTGTGACGGTGCTATTGTTATTAGTAACGATGGGACTGATAGCATCTTCAAAATCTGATAATTTTGCAGTGAATTTTTTAGCCTTAGGGTCAGTTAACAAGAAATTACACTTATTAATTTGATACATAATTTTTCTTGCATCGTTATTGTGACCAAAGCAGAATAATTCAAAATCGCTCTGTCCTAATTCTTTATACAGAGCCTTTTTATATTCTTTGATTTCCTCTTCGTTGGAATTCAAGAGTTTTTCATTTGAAATAAAATCCACAGATTATCTCCTAGTATTGTGGTAATTTGATAATTCCTTTCGGAACTTTAGGTAATTGTGATTCAAAAAATCCAGAAGTTTTAACATGATGAACTTCACAATAAAATTTTTCAGTCCATTTTAAAAAATCTTCAGCAAGTTGTTTAGTAACAGGAACATCGTCAGAACTACCACCCCAAAAGATTTTAGTGAAATCTGTGTGTGTGCTATTTTACCAGAATATCCAGCATGCCAAAGATCCCAATCGACCTTTGCATTTTGTATTAAACTATATGCAGGATGAGAGTTGATATAATTTAAAATATCTACAGGAATGTTAGGATAATTCGGAATCATAATCTTAAGATAGTAAAGTTAAACGGTTTTGTAAATGCTATGGTTGGTTTAATAATACTTCAGTTGACCAGTTACTATTATAGACCTTTTCGTCCATTTCTGTGTGTATATTATATAATTCCTTTAACAGGCTAGGTAAAGCTGGCGAACTAAGAATATTCAGAAAATGCTGAAATGTAAGATAGGTTTTGAAAAATTCAGCAGGAATTATAATTTTAATACAGTCATTGCCATCTTTGTCTTTATCGTGATGTGTAAACCCAACTTTGTTGATGTTCATGTGATTTAATATAAGTTTGTTATCCCATGACATGCTAATCCTAATTACAGTTCTCTCATTATATTGCAATTCTATAGTAGTTATCTCTTGGTCAAAGGGAATATTCAGAATATTAAAATAATAAGGTTTGCTGTTGATGAGGAATCTTACATTATGTGGATAGAGCTTTTCGTTTATTTCTTTTAAATCCATGATATTAAATATAGAATTAAATGAGAGGTTTGTAAGCCCTAAAAGAGAGCTGAAAGAGAAAAAAACCTCTTAAAATGCTTACAAAGAGAGCTTTTTTAACTATATTAGAGAGGTAATAAGAGAGGAAAGGTAAAATTATGAAGACTGAACAAGAAGAGATGTTAGAGACTCTCTTTAAGAAACAAGAGGGTAAGGTTATTCCTGGAACGGAATATTGGGAAGCTTTGGTAGAATTTTCAGAAGTCTGTTTTAACCAGCTTATGAGTAAAGAAAAACCGAAAGTTGCAGATATTCATAGTTTTATTGCTGCAGCTTATCATTATGGTCGTGAGCAGGGTGAAAAGTACGCTAAGTGGCTTCAATCAGAAATTGACAAATTACATAAGGAAGATTAATATGCATGCATTAACAGTAGTAAACAAAATTAATCAGAAATTACAGAAGTGTAAAGAACCTAATGCGATTACAAAAGAAATCGAAGCGGTTAAGTTTTATTTTTCACGTCCAGATAGTTCGTGGAGAGTAAAGGTTGATTCTGGATTTAAGGTTGAAGTTGTCGATTCGGCTGATAATTCTATAGAAGTTCAGAATAATGAAGAATGTAATTTAATTGATGCGAATTACATTATGTTGGTCGATTTTAAGTTTAAAGAATAGCATATGAAAGAAATTCAGATTTATGCAGTTAAAGTCTGGGGACTTAAAACTGGTGAACGGTATTTGAAGAAGTTACATGCTGATTATGGGTCAGCACGAACTGAAGCAGATCGTCAGTTGAAAAAACCAGGTATTACCAGGGTATATATCGAATGTGCAGCATTTAATATAGATGGTTCAAAAGTTACGACTGTTTTTAAGAAAGAATTGGATTTAGAAGAAGTATGAGAAATCCAACAATGTATCGTAAAATTACGATTGTGATTATCGATATTAATGCTTCTGAAAAGAAGAACTATGTTCGTAAGATTTGTAAGAAGACAATAGATGTTCGTATAAAGTCTGGATATACGAGTAAAACTAAAACTTTCTGTGCACATACTGGCGATTTAAGCAAAGCAATGAAATTTGAAACGTATGATGCAGCGAAAAGGGAACTGACTAAGTTTGGGTTAAATTCTGATAATTTTAAGCTGGTGCCTGTAATAGGTGAGATACCTGCATAAAAATATCATCTTCGAATGACATTTACTGACGGGTCAAAAATTACTATATTGTATAGCAAGAAAATTGAAAAATTGGAGAATAAAATATGAGTGAAGCAGTTGAAACTATTGAAACAACCGAAAGCCCAGAAACTGTTGATCTGCATGAACGTTTTACATCCGTTTATAAGGATAATTGGATTTATCTCCCAGGTGGTTCCATTTGCTACGATTTTAATTCTGCCGTAGCAAGAATGTATTACGTCGGTTATTGTCTCGACGCAATGGAACTCTGGTTTGGTAAGTATGGTGCAAAATGTGCAGACATCATGGATGCGCTCGTTAGTATGGGATTGAAGCCGAGAGATCTCAAATTCGGTAATTTTAGAATTCGAACCAACGATATTAAGTGGCTCGAACAAAAGTTGTATGGCACAACTGTTGAAGACCCGAAAACTGTAGATCTCGGTATGGTAAGTGAAATTGAAGAAACAGAACTCGCAGAAAAAGCGGGACTTATCGTTCCAAGCGAACCAGAAGCACCAAAGGAAATTCGTCCACAGGTTGAACAGTTGATTGAAGATCCATTAGCAGTATTCAAGCAAATGAATACTTACACTACTATGGTTGCACAGGGTCTGAGTACTGCACTGTTGATTACAGGTCAGGGTGGTGTCGGTAAATCCTACAATGTTACTCGAATTTTGAGTGCATACGGTAAGAAGGGTAAAGACTATGTTGTCATGAAAGGTAGATCTACTATCGCAGCAATGTATAAGTTTTTATACGACAATTATGACAAGATTGTTGTATTCGACGACTGTGACAGTGTTCTGCAAGACAATGATGGTCTGAACATTCTCAAGGGTGTTCTGGACACAGGCGAAATTCGAGAAGTGAGCTGGAACAACAGTAGAACGGTTAACACGTTTGGTTGTGAAACTCATGAAGAAATCGAAGCCATTTTGGAAAAGTATGCAAAAGATCACAAGAAAATTAAGGCTGATCTAGTTCCAAGCTATTTCAGATTTATGGGATCCTGTATTTTCATTTCCAACCTGTCTGCTGCAGATTTGTTAAAGAATGCTGCAATGGCTCCATTGTTGACCAGATGTAATACAGTTGACATTCAGTTAACTCCAGATGAAGTTATCACAAAGATGGCAGTTGCATTACCAGCAATGCATATCTATGATGCACGTGGTAAGGATATTACTCGAGAAGATTTGAAACAAGAAGTTTTCGAATACATCAAGAGTCCAGAATTTCTGAATGACCCAAGGTTGGCTGGAAAGCAAATCTCGTTCAGAATTTTCCATCAAGCATATAAATTCAAATATGCTGGATTCCCGAACTGGAAGGACTTGAGCTTCTGCGTCTAGTCGACTGAAATAATATATCCAAGACCTATGAGCTTACGCTTGTAGGTCTTTTTTCTATATTATGAACATAAGGAGTAAGTTATTACACTAAAACTCAGCTTGAAAAGCAAAGGAAGGGTTATATTTAATGTGGATTCCATATTATATTGCTAGTATAGTCATAGCAATCATTTTGATAATTAAAGATTGGAAAGACATCAATGAATTTCTTAATGATGCTATGTCTTCTGATGAAGATAAAGCATTCATGATTTTCATGATGATTGTATTTGCTCCTGTATTAATTCTAATTTTTATTATTGTAAGTTGTATCAACTTATACTTCTACGTAAAAAATCATCATGCGAATAAGAAAATGGACATTAATATGCAATTAAATAAGTTGCCAAAGTTAATGGCTGAATATGATAGGTTATTAAGAAAACCAGAAGCAAGTTTGCAGGTCAGTTCAAAAACAAGTTCAGGTCATTGAATACAATGATTAGTTTGCCAAATGTAAGGAATGTGACAAGAACAGATATTAATGGTAAACCTGCAGTAATTGTGCATTATACTTGGCAAAGTTGCGATAGCGATAATCATTGTTATACTGAACATGATGAAGTTACAATTCCAGAAATTAATGTAAAAACACATGATAACTGGGAACCAATAAATTAACAGTCGACTGAAACAATATATTATATGGTTGGTTGTTGACAATGACTAACCATTTTTCTATATTATAAGTATAAAGAGGACGGTTATGACTGTTAATGAAATGATTAAAAAGAATGTCATGAAGAAGAAAATTCGTGACCTTGAAGCTGAAGTTGAAAGACTGAAGAAAGATCTTCAAGACAGTCAAAATGACGTTTTTTGGAGAGTTGATCGTCAAAAACGAAAAGTTGAATGGCTTTGCAATAAGTTTAAGTTTAATAAACATGATATTCCAAAGGATTTGTAAAGGAGGGTAATATGACCCGTTTAAGAGCAGAAAGAAAAAGTATCACTGTAAAGGAAATCAAGAAGTTCATTACTGAACGTTGTCCGAACTTGGCCTTTGACCAGGATGATATGCTTTACATTAAGAACTCTAAGATGGAAGACTTCTTAGATGATTGTTTCTATTCTGAAAAGACACAGCGAATTTGTTTGGGTCATATTGTCAAGCATTTTTGGGATAGCAAGCTTGTTGATTCATTCATGCCTGCAAATGCTACAAAGATGTCTGATGCAATCTCGATGTGGCATACTACAGAAAAACAGAAGAACATCAGTCTGAACAAGATTATGCGAAAAATCAAGAGTGAAGTCAGAATTATCCATGAAAAGATTATGGATGAATCTGTCAGACTTGTCAGACGTTCTCAACAAATCAAGGTTAAACTCTAATGACAAAAGAAATTAAAATGGAATTTAACAGAGACGACTTATGGCGTCTTCGTGAAGTTCTTCGTGGTTTTATTGGCACTCAAATCGTAGATGGTCATACATATATGCTTGATGAGGCAATAGAACTTAAAAAACGTATTGACAAGAAGTGTAAGTTTAAAGACTAAAAATAAGGTCAACTGAAATATTATTTTGTTTAATTGGTTATTGACAATAACCAATTAATTTACTATATTATGAAAGTAAATAAAAGGAATTAAAATGAATATTTCTAAAATGACTATTGATGAAATTATTGCTCTTCTTGATGGTGAATTGAAAGCAAGCTGCGGTATGGGTTTTGAATTTCGTTCTCATCAGATTGAAGCAATTAAAAATTATCTCAAAGCACACTATGGTTTGTTTAATATTACTTGTGGTGTAGGAAAGACATTAATACAGGCATGTATTATTTATCTTGAAATTTTACGTTGTAAAGAATTGGGTATTCCGTTTAAAGGATTATTTGTATGTCATCGTCTCATGCTTGAAGACCAAATTAAAGCAGAATATACAAAGTTTTTTGGTGAATTTTTAAAAACAGCAAAGATTGCAATTCGTGTATTAAATACAACAGGTGATAATTCACTTGAAAATATTGCCCGTAATGATATGGCTATGCCAATGGGTGAAGATGTTTTGTATTTTACTACAACGGCAAGTTTAAACGATTATGTTAAAAATCATACAAATAAGCATAAAGATGGATATGTAGAAATTGCTACACATATTTTTAAAAATTTAAGTCTGTATATTCATGATGAAGCCCATAAAGAAAGTTCTAACCTTATGGTTAAAACCGTTAAAGATGCAATGTCAAATGAAAATCAGCGTCATTTTTGGTTTACTGCTACTCCAGGCGAATATCTGACATGTAATTTACCGACTATTTCTGTATGCTCTTTTGCAGATGCTGTTGAAGCATATTATATTGTAAAACCGGTTTTGCATATTATTAAAGCACCGGATTTTGAACATATGGATGTTAATGCTGAAGCAAATTCTGTAATCGCTGCATTTAAACATTTAAAACGAAATAAAAAGGGTGAAGTTCCATCTTTAATTACATTTCACGATTCGGTTGATTCTGTTAGAAAAGTAGGTGATATTATTAATCAATTTAAAACACAGCATCCGAGATTTACTCCCACTGTTTATGAAATTGTAAGTGATAAAACCATTATTGATGAAAATGGTGGTAAAGTTTGGCTTGCTGGTATTCGTTTAAATGGTTCTAGATATTCTGATGGTAAGTTGTATACTAAGCAAGATATTTTGACTATTCTTCGTAATGATCATAATCCAAAAATTATTATGAATGCATTTATGTTAACAGAAGGTATAGATTTACCAGAAATTAACGGCGTTCTTTTATTATGTCAAAAGTCTGATGCAAGTCTTTATCAGGCAATTTCTAGAGGTTGTAGAAAGACTGCAGGCAAAGTTAATTTTAATTTGTATGTTACATCTGAAGATGGTATTAGTGAACGAGTAGAAACATTTTTGGGTGAACTTGTCAAATTTACTGATGGAAAGTTTGATTTTGGTGGAACTATTGAAGATATTAATAATGGTTCTAATGATGATGACGAAGATGCAGATTATCAAAATTCTGGTATTGCATTGCCAACAACAGCATTATATGAAAATGTAAAAATTTCGATTGCTAAGAAAAGAACAGAATTTGATAAGATGAAAATTCGTATGGCGCAAGTTGCAGATTTTAATAGTAAGATCAAAGTTGCATCAATTATGAAAACATTTCAGTTAATTCAAGAATATTCTGTTATTTGGAAAGATGAACCAGAACTAAAAGAAACATATCTCAATCAAAAGAAAATTTTTAGTTATTTGCCATCTTTTAATTAAAAAAGATAACTGAATCAGAATTAATTTAATATATGAGTTACAAAACTCATATATTTTACTATATTTAATAAGTAATTAAAAATGGAACTAAATAAATGAAATATCAACCTAATATTCCTAGTGAATTATTCAATAAATTTATTGAAAACTTAGGATATATACCAGAAGGACAATCTATTTTAGTTGTTAGAGATTTTTATACTGCATGTTATTTATCTATAAATAATAAAGTAACATTTGTTAGTGATGACCAAGAAGCGATTGAACTTTTTATTAAAACTGTAATATATAATCCTGAATTTGGAACAGATGATAAGTATATTTTTGTTAGAGAAAATATAAAAACAGAATGGTTAAATACAATAAATTGGGTAATAAAAAATATGAAGTTTGATGTAGCTATTATGAATCCACCATATGATGGAAATCTTCATTTAAAAATTCTTGAAAAAGTTATTCCAATTGCAAATAAAGTAGTAAATATTTCACCAGCAAATCAATTTTTTGCAGCAAAACGTTTATTAAAAGAATATCCAATGATTCAAAAATCTAAATTTTTGAAAAATAATATTGTTAATATTGAACTTATTGCTCCAGAAAAAGCAAGTCAAATTTTTGCAGCATCATTTGCTGGTCCATTGATGATTATTTCTTATGATAATAATTGTAAAAATGAATTAAATTATATGGATTATAATGTTGTACCTATAGAACTTCGTTCTGTTTTTGATAAAACAATTAGAAAATGTAATGATAAAAAAATACCTAATTTATATGATGAAATTTTAAAAAATACTAATAAAAAATTTATTTTACCATGTCCTGAAGTTCATGGTAATCAAGGAAAAAAAGATTGGGCTGAAATTACAAGTAGTAATTATGCACGTGCATTAAAGGCAAAACAAAGATGGAATTGGCATTTATCATTTGATACAGAAATTGAAAGAAAAAATTGTTATGATTCATGGCATACGCGTTTTCATCAATTTATTCATAATTTAATAAAAGCTGATAATTTTAATTATTATGGACAATTGCCATGGTTAAATGATTATAGTCAACCATGGACAGATAAACGTTTTTGCGAATATTTTGAAATTACTGGATATATTGATGATGATCATGCCGAACCAGATTCTGAATGGGAAACTATTTTAAAAACTATAGAAGAATATAAGTAATCTGTAAAGGAATATTATTTTAAAAACAGTTGACATTAATCAACTGTTTTTCTATATTATATAATATGAGTGATATTAAAAATCTTATTACTGCAAAAGCACATGACCCTTATAGGGAATTTGAAATTGTAAACTATCTTACTTGTATTGAAAATGCACATAAAGCTTTCTTTAAATTTATGGCTGAACAAGGTTATGAATTATATAAAAAGAAAGATTATTTACGTAAAGTAATTTCTGATTTTGCAAAAAAATTAAAACATGATATTAAAGAACAAGATTTATCGTTAGTCGATGGCCGTAATTATTTAGTCGCTCCAAATCTTAGTGATGATGATATTCAACGTCTTATTTGGAAATGGCAAGGTAATATTATGGAAATTATCGCCGGTTGGATGTTCATGAATAATTTACATCCATATACTGCTGATTTTACATTTGACGAAATGTGTGGCGATGATAGAAAAGATATGGGGGTTGATGGTTGGGTAAGGTCAACAGTTTGTCGTAATTTTTTCTATGGTATTCAAGTAAAATATAGATTTGAAAAAGATGTAAATTGGAATGATCAAATTACAAAATGTGCATTTTTGACAGAACAACGTATTAGACAATTATATCAAGATAATCAATTAACTGATGAAGAATGGATTAAATGGGGTAAACAAATTCAAAAAAGAGTTATTCTCGTGACAACTACTGGTTTATCTGATCTTGTTATTGATACAATTTCTAAAAACGTATTTTATGTAATTGATGAAAATATTTTATTACATTATTTAGGTATGGAAAATAATGTAAATCCAAAGAAAGTAATTTGGGAAAATCTTTATAACTATCTAATTTCATAGTTGTCTGAATAGAAATAACATTGAAGTAACCGTTGACTAAACTCAACGGTTTTTCTATATTATAAAGGTAATCAATACGGAGTTTATTATGCCTAAAACAACCACAGCAAAACGAATTAACGAAGCATTTGCAAATGCAATCAAGGTTTCTAACGAAGTTCAGAAACAAGTTGAACGTATCGAACAGGCAAAAAAGAAAGCTGTTGAGGCATATTGCAAACAGGTAAAAAATTATATCATGTCTGAATTGCCGGATATTACATGGTATAGTGAAGAGTCATATGATATGCTTAAAGTCGAAGACGTTGTAGCTGGTAAGAAGATTTATGATTTCCGTATTTTCTTCGACTGGAATGGCAAACGTTTTCGTATCAAGGCACAAGGAAAGAATTACTGGGTTGGTATCGAAACTGACGGATATTGTGATGTCTATCGTGATGTTAAGGATCTTTCCAATTTCAAGAAAATGATTGAAGAACTTTACAGTGAATGGGATAAACGTTATAATAAGGAGCACAAATAATGTATCTGTTCAGAAGAATTTCATTTGAAAGAAACATAACAAAGGGTGCAAAAGGTCGTGTAGATTTATATCAGTCTTTGAATCCAAATCTGAATTATCTCATTGGTTGTGCAAAATCAAATGTAAAATCACTTGATGACAATCTTCCAAACTGGCATGTAATTGAAAAGAATCCAGATCAAAAATATCATCCTGGTTGTGTTTTCCAGGCTGAAGGTATGACAGTATTTAACTGTGGACCATATGATGAAGAATTATATGAAGGCAGAACGAAAGTTTATATTTTCAATACTGATTATATTCCTGCTAATATGGTTAAAGAAATTGACGAATATAATATTTCATTTATGAAAGACCCGAATCAAGTTTATGCGGAAACAAACTAAGTGATAAGGAATATATCTATGGCAGAGAAAATGACAGCAGTTGAACGTGAAAACACAAAATTCAATGTAATTGAAGTTGTAACAGAATTCAATGTTCCTCAGTCTTCAAAAGTTGTATTGAGCAATGTTCGTTATCATGATTTACCGAAAAGGCTCGCAAAGTATTTAGTTCCTCATTTTAATAGTTATTACACTAGTCATAAGTTTTCTGAAAAAGAACTGACAACCAAATTTGAAAGTAAATGGTACGATATGTGGAAGTCAGAACAAAGAAATGATTTTGATGATTATTGGATGGGTAGCACTGCGGTTGATCATTGGTCTACTAAAGGCAAACATGCTATGCAAGCAAATCATTATATTTTCTTTCAAAAGGTTTAGTTATGAAGACATCTGGTAATACTGTTTGTATCAATAATGGTTTGGAAAATCCCGTTGAACTTTGGCATCTTGAAATGCTGCCAAATGGTGAAGAAAAAAGAACTAAGATTGGTCTTGTGACAAATATCACTGCATATTACCATGTTCTTGTTCAAATCAAAAAGAAACAGCTCGAAGGTTATTACTTCAAAGAACCAAGCGGAAGATCTAAAGTTCAAGTTATGCCTAATGGTAAGACATCCGATAATCCTGAATGGTTGTTTGGAAAGTTTGACCAATATCTTGCAGAATTGGTAGGATTTTAACAATGAAATTGTTTTTAGAAATCATTAAGACTCCATTCTATCTAATCGGTGTTGCTGTATTAGGATTTATTTGCTTAATAGAAATTTTAGAAGAAAAAGAAGAAAAACGTTACGAAAATCCATTGATGAAGAAATATGAGCTTAATAGATTTATCTAAATACAATTTTGACAGTCCTGAAATATTGAGACTTAATGAACTAATTGACATGCCATACGAAACAAAGCGTAATGATGAGATTGGTCGTTTAGGGCTAAGTCTTATTGATCATTATTACAAATTACAAACAAATATTGATTCTACAAGATTCCCAGGTGAAAAAATTTATTATTTTATAAAATGTACAGGTCATGTAAGTAATACAACTTTTAAAATGCATGCTTTGGTATATGAATTGCCAGACCATAGAGAATTTTCAGGTGAGTTTCGTAATAAATTTATATATTTGCCTGACCAATATCTGGATTTATCAAGCATAAATGGCTGGCGATTTAAAGAAACAGAACAAGAAATATATGAGCGATATAAGAGCGGTTCATTTTTGTGGCAAGATTATTTACGTCATATGCAAGATGAGCATGAACGTGAATATGGGTCAAGAGAATGGTAATTAAATTTTAACAAAAGGAAAAATAAAATGTCAGTAGCAAATCCAATCGCAGAAATTGCAGAAGCACTCAGAGCAAGAACTGCACAAGTAGTAGTATCAGAAGGAACTCACACGACACCTGCTTCTGTCGGTGGTCCTGAAAATATCCCAGCTACCCAGTATATGGGTTATATAGAACGATTTATTACTCCGAAGCAGAAAGAATCGTATTACATTGTAACGTTTGATATTGATCAACGAGATGCGGACTGTATTACCGTTTCGTCGACACAACATGGTAAGCTTGACAGTGATGAACTTATCCGTTTGTCAATTATGAAGCATTATCGTGAAATTGACGACTGGGATGGCGGTTGGTATAACCTCGGTCCAATGGAAGAATATATTTCTGATAATTATTTAAATGGATTCTTCTATGACTCCTGTAATCGTTTTGGTTTCGATGATATTTCGATTGAAGGTTATGACGCAGACAAGGATGAATTTTATACGATTGATATTCCTACTCCGTCTCAACTTGGTATTCAAAACATTACTGATGCCTATCATCAGTATTTTGACTGCGGAGAAGCTAACGAAGACGAAGATTAATTAAGCTGTCTGAAAGAATATAATAATGGGTTAGTTGTTTACAATGACTGACCTATTTTCTATATTGTAATTATAAGGAGTATTTATGTTCAGTTTTTTCAAACAAAAGAAAGAAACACAAGAACCAAAGTATATGTTCACTGTAGCCAAGATGAAGAAGAATGGCTCGTTTGATGACTGTCTTTATTTGAAGAACTGTCTTTGGAACAGAAAAACTTTGTTTGGTATCAACAAGTCTTTTGACCATTGGACTGAACGTAAAGACAAAGCTATGCTGTTTGCTGAATACACATCTGCTTGTGGTTTGTCTAACAAGATTGATGGAACTAAGGTCGTAATGATTAAGGTGTAGTATTTTGAAGTTCTCAGTAGCAATAACCAACCCTCCATACTCAAATTCTCTCCATTTACAGATAATGGAGGAAGTTGTTAAGCATTGCGATAAAGTTGTCAATGTAAGTCCAGTAAGATGGTTAGAAGATCCTATGGCCAGATATAAGAAGAATTCAGACTATAGCAAGTTTGAAGATTCGGTATCTAAGAAGCTGGAAGATCTGGAAGTATTAGATAGCAAGACATCGAATGGACTGTTTAACATTGAACATTCTGACTTGGGAATTTATGTTCTCGGCGATGGCGGATATGATTATTCTAAACTTTCTCAGCTGGATTCTATTTGTCAAAAGATTTTTGCTAAATGCGAAAAAAATAAAACAATGATGGATATTTCTACTGAAGAAGGTTATAGAGGACCACATGATGGAATCTTCGGAGTTATTAGTTCTCATAGGAGAGAATCGAGTAGACTAATTTCTGATAAGTATGAACTGTTTGTTACATATAGAGAAACTTTTGGAAATAAATTAATTTTCTTTAAGTCTGAAGAGGAACGTGATAATTGTTTTACATATCTTACATCTAAGACAATGAAGTATTATAGTAGTAAGATTAGAAAAAATCAGAGAGTTCCCTGGCAGTTTATACCTATTGTAGATTTTAACAAAAAATGTGATGATATTAGCTTAATAGAATTTTTTGGGTTTACAAAAGATGAATATAATGCTATACTTACATTTGGAGCTTAATAGATTTTATGACATCCAAAGAAAAATTTAAGTATATTCAAGATATATTTTTTGATAGCGGTTTAACTGACAAAGATGGTCATATGACTATCTTTGGTTATTATTATGCGACTGAAACTTTTGGGCAAGATGTAGCAAATAAGCTTAAAAGAATTTTTTGGCCACAAGGAGCATATGTTGTAAATGCATCTAAACAAGAAGATATTAAAGCATATGCTGATGGTAAAGAATTACCAAAAGATACAAAAATGTGGAGTCTGTTATGGTGGAATGAAATATCAGATGATATGTTTAATAACTTAATACAATTATTTGGTATTACTTCTGGCCGTTGGTCAAGAGTTAATGGATATTATACTCTAATGCGACGTAAGTTTGACGAACTTACAAGAGGTCAAGTGCAATATAATATGGTCATTAAAGAATTTTTTACTGAAGATCCTGATTTTGAATTATCATGGGGTATGTCACAGTATGACTTTACTGCACCAGAATGGACGGAATTAAAGTTATGAGTTACCCAGGACCATGTATTAGATTTTTGGAAATACCAACAGAATATAATGGTAGATTGTATGAGCAGGAATTGCTTGTGAAGGCATGGTCAGAAGTTCCTGATTGGGACGGTGAATATCATAATGAACCACCTATTGATTTTAGCTCGCCAGAATGGACTGATGTAGAATTATAATGAAAGCAGAGTTAATAAAAAATTTCGTAAAGCGTGAACTATTGAATAAACACCTAACTAATGAGTTAGGCCAACTTAGTCAATATGGTAAAGAATTTATGATAAATCATTTTCATTTACCAGAAGACAGAGTTCCAACGGATTTATTTGATGAGGTTGGAATAAGTTGTATTGGTTCACCAAGAGAAATCAGAAGCGATGTTGATTTAATGCGAGAAGCTGCAAACCCAAATCATTGGGTTCGTTTTCTATATCAGGACATAACTCCTGATGTAATTTATAATTTCTGTAATTTATTTGATATTCTCGCAAAAGACAATGCATCAGGTTATGATGTAGTCTGGGAATTAGGTGGTCATTGGTCAACTAGAGATTGTCCTGCTGGTGTTCCTATTGGAACATATGTTAATCAGCAAATTGAACGTTGTATATTTAAACAACGGTTAATGGAAAATTTACGTAGACGAATTGAACAAGATAGGGCTAGAATGAGATTTGCTAGTCGCTATCAATATGAACCAAATAGTGTGTGGGAATGGGGAGATAGAATGACTAGTATTCGACCTCGTAGAATGGATATTGGATATGATTTAGGATATGGAAGAGATTTTAATGCTTGGTCAACTTGGGATCCAACAGGTAGAATAATCAATCTTGAACGAGAAACACCTGTTGAATCTGGATTTCCAGATCCTGAACAAGAAACATCGAGATATTTCGATGCGGTGGAAATGGAAAAACGATATAAAGAATTTATTAAACGGATGGACACTCGTGATGATGACGAATGGGTTTATGATGATTTTAATCGAAGATGGATAGAATTAACTAAGAAGGAACCTGAAATTGATTTCAATTCACCTGAGTGGACTGAAGTTAAATTATAATTCATTGTCATTTTACAAATCATAAATAATTTGCTATATTTGTTATATGAGAGATTTAACTACAAAGAATGATGGTATTACTAGAAGCAAGGAACGTATAACCAAGAATGGTGAAGTTTTCACTCCTAAGGCTTTGGTTGAAAAGATGATGGATAAGATTCCTGCTGAAAAGTGGAAAGATCCGGAAGCTACGTTCTTGGAACCGACATTTGGTTCTGGTAATATGTTGATTTGTATGCTCGAACGTCGCATTGAATCCGGTGTTGAACCTATCCAAGCAGTCAAGACTTTGTATGGTGTTGAACTCATGCAAGATAATGTTGATCTCTGCAAGGATAGAATCAGAGAAGTCCTTAGGGCTAACAAGATTAAGATTGATAAGAAGGTTAACGATATTATTGATCATAACTTTGTTTGTTCTGATTTTTTCAAATGGGATTTTGAAAATTGGTGCTCAAAGGAAGAAGTAGTTGAATCTAACGGGTTGGCAGAATTTCTAGTATAAGATGACATTAAAAAATATGATTGAAATTCACCGTCCTGATTTGCTAAATCGTGAACATAAGTTTACACCGGTTCAGAAGCTTATTATTGATGAATGGGGAAATGAAGTTGAACAACCGAATCAATTGCCTGTTATGAAGCTGTCTGATTTACCTGGTAAAATATTTGACTCGAAGTGGACTGAATACGTTAAAGATTTGTTGAGTCCAAATAGGATTATGTAAAAGGTTTACAATGGGTTAATCTTTTTCTATATTGTAAAGGTAATCAAAAAGGAGTTAATAATGTTCAATTTCTTCAAAAAGAAAACGTTTTCTAAAGATTGTCTTAATGAACTGATGGAACGTAAAGATAAATTTACATTTGATACTCAACTTAATCTTGTTCGTATTAGGGGAACTGATATCTTTGGACCGCTTAATGATTTAACGTTTGAAAGTGTTGATAATATTGAAACATTCAAGATTATTCCTGGTTATAAAGTCGGTTCAGAACTCTATTTCAAGCATGAATTGCATGAAGATGACATTAAGAGTGCATTGGAACAGATTAATGACAGAACATTGGCTTGTGAAAATAGTATTAAAGTTGCTATTGAAAAATATGAATACAATAAAGAATTCTTACGTTTTCCGGCGCTAGCTACTAATGAAGAAGGTAAGCATTACTTTTTGTTTATTGCTCTTCGTCCTGGTAATCTTGAAGAATATCTTAAATTCATTGAAGAAAAAACTGCTAAATTAAAAGTTAACAAATCTGAAGATATTGATTTTTATAAGGAATATAAGTCTTACATTCTAAAGAAATTCAAAGATGTAATGGGAATTGATTATCAATATGATAAGATGATTGTCATTGAGCCTTATATGACTTGGTATGACCAAAATAAAGAAGAACTTGAAAAGAAGGCACATCGTTTAAATGAAAACAAAAAGTGTCATAATGCATTTGATTTAATTAGATTGGCTTAAAGAAAAATAATTATTGGGTGACTGATAAAATATATTATAAACTCTATTATTGACAATAGTAGGGTTTTTTACTATATTATATAATGTAAAAATAAAAGGATATTAAAATGATTAATTTTATGCCAATTCAAATTGCCGCAATTAACTCCATGTTAAAAAACCCGGTTGGTGTTTTAAATATGCCAACAGCTACTGGTAAAACTGTTGTTATTTACGGTCATATTCTTGAATGTATTAAAAACGCAGAAACTACAAAACATAACTTCGTTATTTCTGGTCCTATTATGGACTTAAATAATCAGACTGCATCTAGTATTCTTACAAATCTTTGGAATGCAGGTGTTATTAATCCTGATAATATTGATATTGTTATTGCTAATTGTGAAAATAGAAGAGCAAATCGTTCTTTTACTTGGTTTGATAACGATAATAAAGATAAGCTTGATATTTCAGATAAAGCAAATGGTAGAGAGCCGGTAGGCATTCTTGTTAATACAGCTAATATGAAACAAGAACGTCAATTTAGATTGACAGTTATTTGTAATCCTACATTACAAAATGACGAAAAGTATTTGGTTTATGTTGATGGTGAAAATGTTGTTAATCATTTTTATTTTGATGAGTCACATACTTTGAAAAATTCTCCAGCAGAAAAAACAGATTATGCTACGGTTGAAATGACAGAAGGTGAAAAAATTGAAAAGAAAGAAATTGAAAGAACTTGGGTAAATTACACAAAGATTTTTGAATTAATTGGTGATAAGGGAAGTTTTCACCTAGTATCGGCCACACCGACTATTGATAATTTTGAAGTAATTCAAAATTATTTACATGTATCTGATTTTAAAGATTGCTTTACTTTTTGTCTTCGTCCAATACAAGCTATTCAAGCACGAATGCTCGTTCCGCCAAAATTTAGTATTGCTAAAGCGCCAAGATTAAATCTTTCTTCTATTAAAGCTTTAACTGAAATATGTATTAATGACATTGAAAAAATCGTAGTTGAAAATCCAAATTATAAAGCAAAAATTTTAATTACGACAAATTCTACAATCGAATTTAAAAATATGTGTGATTGGCTTATGGATTTATATGGTGAAAAATATAATGTGTTTTCTACTTGTTGTCAATTTGGAAAAACAATGAATAAAACACGTTTAAATAATGATATACGTAATTTTAAAGAATTAATTGATAATTCTGATAAACCGTGTTTTGTTGTTCATATTCGACAAATTATAGCTGGTATTGATATTCCGTCTTTTACTCATGCTATTTTTAATATGGAATCTAACACAAATTTTATTACTCCTATTCAAATTACCGGTCGTGTATTAAGACCAGCTGAGCGTTGGATAGATGGAACTGCAAAAACAGATTATAAAGATTGTGGCTATGTTTATATTAATATTCAAGATAAAGATAATTTAGCAGATAAAGCAGCAAGAACATTGACTGATTTTTATGGTGAAATTTTTGAATTTATTAAACCGAATTTCTTTGAAGGATATACTAGTGGTTCAAAGACGCGCCATAAAATTACATATCAATTTGAAGACGTTGTTCATCTTGAAACATTTGAAACTGATATTACTAAATTTTTACGTCAACTTGCAAAATGGATTTATAGTTGGAAAGATATTGGTATTACATTAAATGTTGAAGAAGAAATTAAAAAAGCTATTTATCAAAAAGCCTATGTAGAAAATTTACCAATTTTCTATCAACCGGAATTAAAACGATATGTTAATAAAGTTAATGATTATTTGGCTTTTTTAGAAACTGATGACTGATTTGATATAATAATAATTTATTCATTTACAAATAATGAATAAATTATTATATTTATTATAACATGAATGAAGAAAAAATTAAAAAATTATATCCTTTTCAATATTATACGTTTAAAAATGTTTCTGTAATTAAACCATATTTGACTAAATATATGTTTAAAACAGAACATGAAAATGAATTATATATTGGTAATATTAATGGTCTTTTAACTATGGGTGAAATGTTGCCAATTAAAATGTTAAATTATTTTAAAGCAAATAAAAAAGCAACTTTTATTTTACCTGAAAATTATAAAGAAACAATTGACGGATTAAGTGGTTTTAGAGAGCAAATTTTAAAAATTATCAACTTCTTTTCCAAGCAAATTTCTATATTTACATATAAGGCTGATAATTCAGATATTATAAATAAAATAAAGGAAACTGATATGACGTTTGATGTTGCAATTATGAATCCACCTTATGATGGCTCTTTGCATTTAAAAATTTTAGAAGAAGTAATTAAACATTCTAATATTGTAACAAATATTAGTCCTATTCGTTGGTTGCAAGATCCAATTGTCGAATATAAAAAGAATTCTGATTATGCAAAATATGAAGAATCTATTTTAAAACATATGATTAATTTTATTGAATTAGATCAAGCATATACTAATGATTGTTTTGGTATTCAATTTAATACTAAAATTGGAATATCTGTTTATGATAAAACTGGCGGATATGACTATAAAAAAATACATGAATCTGAATTTAATGAAATTTATAAAAAATGCATGTCTAAAAAAGAAAGGATTACACCAAATATTAAATTATATAAAAATTTGAATTCTAAAAATTTTGTTCCGGTTTGCCTTCTTGGTGGTCATGTAGATGTTAATGGATATGGAGTAAGATTTACACGTAATAGATATAAATATTTTATTGATGGTAAATGTCAAAATAGTGAACGCCCTGAATTATATAATAAAGAACCAAATGAAGTAAAATCATATAATTTAAAAACATTTGATACTGTTCCATGTGTTGAGTTTGATACAGCTGAAGAAACAAAAAATTTTTATAATTATATAAATTCTATTTGTTTTCAATATTTAACTCGTGGTCATACACAAGATGGCAATATTTATCCAAAATTATTACCATTTCCAATAGATTATACAAATAATTGGAATGATAAATTAGTATGTGAATATTTTAATATTACTGGATATATTGATAACGAACATGCTGTTCCTAATAGTGAATGGGAAATTATTTTAAATACAATGAAACCATTTCTTTAATAGGATAACTGATTAAAAAATAATATAAAATAGTCATTGACAAGATGACTATTTTTTTCTATATTATGAATATGGTAAATAAAGAACGACATATTAAATTTTATAAGTTATTTAAACTTAATGGCTGGAATGGTTTGCTCAATATTAATGGTGGAGCAATTACTCTTAGCGATTTCGTTAAACAAGATATATCTTGGGATAATGCTGTAGATAATATTTATTCAATCGATATGTGGAATACGTTCATTCAAAATAAAGCTGAACAATTTGCAGAATGGGCAATTAAACAACCGTTAAATAACTTGGGCAAAAAGAAAGATTTAATTAATTGGTTTAAAGGTATTATTGGTGAATATTTTTATGTGGAAAATGGTGAAGATTTGATGAAACAAACATGGGATGCTCTTGGCAAAAATTATGCTATTGAGCATATTGTTCCTGCCAGTTTTTATAGATTAACACCTCATACAAGGGTCGAATTTGGCGAAGATTTCGGTGTTGATGCAATTGGAATTAATCGTTATGATTTAGTATCAGTAATCCAAATTAAGACATGGAATATTTGGAGTAAAGAACTTATTACGTATGGTGATGTTATTACGAATTTATTCATGGATGGAATTTGTAGAGAATGGATTACAAAAGATCAAGAAGAGTCTATGTTTGTATTATGGTTAGGTCAGATTAAAAATATTGCAAAACCTTTGCAAAATCCAGCATGTCCGGCTTATAATAAAGTTCATTATTTTGGATTTGATCAGTTGTCAGAAGTATTAGCTGGTTATGAACGTTTCTTTGCATTATCTAATAATTTTAAAATATCATTGAAAAATATCAAAAATTATACTATTAATTGTGATAGTGAAATTTTGAGAAAAATTGATAGTTTATAATTTAGCTTAATAAAATTTTAAAGGTAATATATGAGTCAATTTGAATTGGAATTTGATGAAAATGGTAATCCTATAACAGGTAGGACTTTTACTAAGAATGATTTTAAGAAGATGGAAAACTTCGTTTTGTCATTCCAGCCGGTTACTATTGTTACAAGACGTTATGCTTCGATTGACTCTTTTAATGCTCACATAGAAATACCAACCAATAGGATTAATAATGGGATTTAAAAAAGTTATTGAAAATGTTGAAGCCGGATATCTTGAATTAAGACAAGCTGCAAAGGTTGTGTTCAAGAATATGGATGCTGGTTCAACTCATTATAAAGGTGAATACTGCTATCCATTTTATCAGACTGGTGCATATTTCTATGAAGGACCTGATACTTATGACAAGACTTCTTTTCTTCCGGTTAAGATTGACAATGATATGCGTCGTTTTATCAATGCACTTCGTAATCTGAATGAATTGATTAAACCGATGTTTTCGTGGGATATCGAAAAAGATAAATCTCGTGATGACACAGGAAATCTTGTATTTGGCGATGTTAGAGGCTGGTGTTATCAAGGTCATGGAGTAAGCACAAGAAAGTTTCATGGTCATGCAGCTTTGGTTGGTTCTATTATTCGTGGTGTGTATAAAGATGCATTCCTTGCAGAATTAATAGAATTGACAAAGGAAAAAGGCAGTAAGCTTAATAAAAATGACTTTATGTCTGTCCAAGCATTTTCAAGATAAATTTAACTTAATAAAATCCAAGGAGATAAAAAATGTCGAATGAAATTAACATGATTGCAGAATTGCTCAAGCAGAATCCTGAACTTACTGGTAAGCTGAAGGAAGTAATTGCTGAAATCGATGCAGAAAATAAAACACCGAAGCCTGAAGATTTCGCAAGGCCGACTGCAAAGCGTTCATATTATATCGTGCATTTCGATATTGACCAAAGGGATGCTGATTGTATTAGCGTTTCTACACGTGAAATCTATGGTAAGCTGGAATTGGACGAATTGATTAGGCTTACTATTCTGGCTAATTACAGTCTATTGTCTGACTATGATGGAGAATGGTATAATCTTGGACCGCTGGAAGATTACTTGAAGGACTATCTTGATGGTTTCTTCTATGACCCTTGTAACCGTTTTAAGATTGATGATGTCAATATTACTGGTTATGATGCAGAAAAGAATGAATTTTTCGAAATCGATATGCCTGATTTGCTGGAACTAGGAATTTATTGATGAAGCCTATCATAAGTATTTCGATGTAGAAGAATACGAAGATTAAGCTTAATAGAATTTAAATACTGGGGTTTACAAATAACCCTAGTTTTATTATATTTAATTATACTTAACAAAAAATCAAACATTAAACTAAGAGGAAAAATAAAATGGAATTACTTAATGCTCCTATGACACCTAAGATGAAAGCTGACCTGGAACGCATGAATGCTCTTCGTGCTGAACTTGAACAGCTTGAAACCGAATATGTTGATGCTATCCGAATTCCGGGCGTTCAGCGTGTAAGAAATGTTGCATTCATTAATACTGAAGATGTTATTGATGATAG
>JAFSNY010000082.1 GCA_017447305.1 Bacilli bacterium
CATGAATAAAAACACCATAGCCCACTACTTTTTTCTTGTGGACTAGCTTACGAACTTTAGGGCTTTCTAATATTCTTGTATCCACTGGAAACCAATCCAACTTTTGCTTTGGATTAGCCATAAGAATCACCTCCTTTTTGCTTTGATGGGAAATAACGTGAATTATTTCCTATCCAAAGAGAGGGAAAATTCCCCCTTTTAATGGTTAGGCTATTCTCTCCAGTATTTCTTATAGAACTCATTCCAGAGATCATATATTTTTTTACAAGCAATTTTAACTTCATCTTCACTTTTATTGACTAGAAATGAAGTGTTAGCAAAACTGTATTTCATAACAAATCGAACATAGAAAATGATTTCAAGTTCTTTTGGAAGGAAAATCATCCATGCTGGAAGACTTATTTGAATGAATGTTCTAAGTTTTATTTGTTCATTAACATCTTCTAACATTTCTTTTTTGGTTTTCATTTCGTTTTGTTCCGCATAAGAAATTAAATCTTTTTCATCTAGTTTTTGTAATTCATCGATTCTTTCTTCAAGATGATTTACCTCCATGGCCAAAACCTGTAGATGAATGTGATTTGTGCTTAAATAATTAGCAAATTTGTTTAATGTGACTTTCATATAGTTTCCTTTCTATTTTTTGCCTGCCCACTTTTCGATTAATCTTCTAATGCCGTTAATACCAGTTTTATAAACCATTGGAATGACATGGGTAACTGTAGTAGCGTTTTTATTTATATAAGAATGGGTATCTACTCTAAACCATCCTTTATCGATGTATTCTTGAGTTGGATTGTTAGTTTCGTCTAAAACTCCATTACTCCTTAATAAGGAAAATAAGGATTGCTTATTGATACCTTTAATCTTTAATATCGCAGGGACGTCTTTTAGATTGCGAAGAACACCACTATCGGTGGCTTGTCTAAAATATTCTCTGGTCTCAATAGATTCTTCGTTAATGGATTCAAGGATGTTGTTTCTAACCCTTAATTCGTTATAAGAATCTAAAAAGGATAAAGCAACTTCAGGATTTGACGTGATTTGTCTAACGTCATATCGACCGAATTTGCGAATTGATGGGAGTACCACTTCTGTTACCCAATCAGTGAATTGGACAGCTTCTTCTTTCCTAGATTGGAAGATTAAGCGATATAGATTTCCTTCGGTGATGTAAAGATAATTATTGAACTTGCCGTTTTCGACTTTAGCGATTCTAATAACGCCTTCCGCTCTTAGTCTTTTTCTTTGATCGCTTGGATTTTTAAGGCCTAAGATATTGCATGCATCTTTAAGGCAAATGACCGGTCTACCATATTGGTCAAAGGTAGTTCTTAAACTTCCAAATGAATCAGAAGTGAACGTTTTAATTTCAATGGGATTTTCTTCATTTTGAGGCGAATTCCCTTCTAAAACCTCATTATTTTCTACATTATTCATTATTTTGTTCCTCTTTTTTTGCTTTAGTTAAGGCCTTATCAACTAGGTCTTGGCTTCGGTTATTTTCCCTATTCGTCACATGAAGATAAATCATTGTTGTTTGAATGTTTTTGTGTCTTAACAACTGCATGACTTCTTCTAATGTCGCACCATTGGCCAAGGCTAAAGTTGCACATGTATGACGTAGGGAATGTGCGGTTATTTCTCTACAATCGATATTGATTTCCCTTAAGGTCTTCTTGACGATTTGGCTTACCATTTTGGAGGTGATTCTATCACTACTTTTATGATGTCCATGATTAGTGAACATCGCTCCTTTTTCGCTTTTTCTTGCTTTCTTATAAGCGTCAATAACTTCTAAAGCAGAAGGAGTTAATCTAATCGAATCATCCTTATCGGTATGCCCTTTCCCTTGAACGTAAAGATAATGGTTATCGCCTTCTTTTCTAACATCTTCAAAGTTGGCTCTTGCCACCTCAATCGTTCTAAGTCCTAAATGAAGCAAAAGGTAAATTATTGTGTAATTACGAAGCTTCACGATATCTCCGCTAGAATGCTCTTTAGCGTAGTCCAACAATTTTTTAGCTTCATCTACGGTTAATGGCTGTCTTTTGAATGTTGGATCAATCTTCTCGGTTCTCAAATCGATTGATATGTCTGGGTAATAACCCATCCTATCTAACCACTTATAAAATCTTCTTATAGAAACAACATAAAGCTGTATGGTCGCTCCATGGTTTCCTTTTTCCCTAAGGTACCGCTTGAACTTCATCAAATCTGATTCTTTTGGTTTTAAGACATTTTTGTCTTCAAGATATTTGATGTATCGCCCAATTGTTCCCTTATAGGCTTTGCGAGTTTGCTCGCTTCTAAAATCTATCGCCTCGATGAATTCTTCGAATAATTCTCTATGTGGAGGCGAATCATCAATAATTTGTTGTCTGTTTGTTATCATGTTCCACTCCTATCATTGCTTTCTGCTCTTGCTAAACTTAAAAAACCCTAATCGATAGGAATGTAGCGATATGGACTTTCAACATTATTTAAATCATCGATGCTATTTCGATATTCAGCTTCTTTTTTAAACAAAACGTAGGCATCAACTTCTAATACTTTTGCCAGTTTGAAATAAAAACGAATATCTCTATTAAATCCACGTATACCGTTTTCAAATCGACAGTACAATTCAGGAGGCATATCTAACTTTCTAGCCATCTCATGCATCGAGTAATTTTTCGCCGCTCTTAATTCATAAAGATACAGGCGAATTTCGTGTTTAAAAGACATGTACAAAACTCCTTTCCCCGGTATGTTTCTCACCAGTTATTGGAGTCATTGTATTAAGCAAAAAAGTCCCTGCATATTGTCAGACTGACACCATTTACTAGTTGCTCTTATAGAAGAATTTGATGTCACATTGACAATAGGCAAAGGCAGAAACTACCGAATATTATTTATGTGCTAAACGACAAACCCTCTTTCTGTTCTGGAAAGGGAACAATGGAAAGAGAAACACTACATCCATTTAATGATTTAGACAAAATATCATTTAATAAGGATCTAGAAACGCATTTTGATAAATACAAAGAAGTTGTCTTTGATTTATTTAATAAGAAAGTAATTACACAAAGCGAATATATCGCCATTTTAACTTTGATTAGAGAGGCTCTTGGTCTCCCATTTGTCGCATGTCATAAACGCGATAAATGTATTGATAATATCACTCTTTAGAGTGATATATGTATGTAAGAAAGGAGACTAAAATGGAAAATAGAGTCATTGAAATTCTTCCTGAGATAAAGCCGAATTTTGATGAAGATGGCAATATCACCATCAGGAAGAAAAGAGTCGCGGCTTATGCTAGAGTTTCAACCGATTTCGAGGATCAATTAAATTCCTTTGAAAACCAGAAGAAAACGTATATGGCCAAGATTAGTGAGAATGCCAGCTGGGAATTCGTGGATTTATATTCCGATGAGGGGATCACTGGTACTTCCCTGAAAAACAGAGAAGGCTTTAAAAATATGATTAAAGACGCTCTTGAAGGGAAGATTGATTTGATTTTGGTCAAGTCAATATCTAGATTCGCTAGAAACACTGTCGACTGCATCAAAACAAAAAGAGAACTCCAGGAAAAAGGGGTAGAGATTTATTTTGAAAAAGAAAACATCTCCTCTTTAGATGGAGCAAGCGAAACGATGCTCACAATTTACGCATCATTCGCCCAAGAGGAAAGTAGGCAAATATCCACTAACGTTACATGGGGTATACGCTCTAGGATGAAAGAAGGAACCTATCGCTCCTATTCTAAGGGTGTGCTCGGTTACAAAGTTACCGATGATAACAAACTAGAAATAGACCCAGTTGGAAAAGAAACTGTCAAATTAATATTTGAAATGTTCATGGACGGATTAAGTTATCGCGATATAGTTGCAAAGTTAAAAAATGAAGGCCACTTAACAGTAACCGGCAAAACAAACTGGGATGTCGGCTTGATTAGCAGAATCTTAAGTAACGAGAAATATTGTGGCGACATCATTTACCAAAAGACATATTGTAAGAATTATCTCACTCACGAAAGGGAGATTAATGACAACAAAATCAGTCAGTTTTTTATTCCCGCGCATCATGAATCAATTATTTCAAAGGAAAAATTCATGTATGTTCAACTTCTTAGAAAAGAAAGGAATGAATCATACGTCTCTACTTTGGATAACGGTAGAGGAAAAGAATTAAGTGGCCTAGTTTATTGTGCTTGTTGTGGAAGAACGATGCACCGAGTGGAATATGCTAGAGGCACAAAAAGTCATCGTTATGTTTTATCCTGCAAAATGCAAAGTCGCAAGAAGATAAATTTCATCCAATGCAAATGTAAAAACACAATAGATTATGATACTTTGAAAGCCTTATTAATTGAGCTAGTTAATAAAGAAACTAAAGAAATAGATGTAGGCTTGCTTGAAAGAGCAATAATTCAAGGAAAAGCAGAAACAGCTGCATTCGCTGAAATCGCAAAAGTTAAAGCAGATATAGATGTTTGGAACTCAAAACTTCACGACCTAGTTAAAGAATCCACAAACGCTAATATTTCGATTGCTGATTATAAAAGCGAATTCCAGAAAATTCAGAACAAGATTTTCAAGTTAAAAGAAAAGTTAGAGGAACTCAACAATACCTTTAAAGAAACTTGCAGAAACGAAATATTTAATAAGGAATTAATGGAGTTTTTGAAAGAAAATAAATCTATTTCTTCTAGAATTGTTCATTCGGTTTTCAAAAGGATTTACCGCCTAGAAGATAATTCGTTACTACTAATTAAATCAAAAAGAACGTTATCACCAGAAGAGTTAGAAAGCATTAGAAAAAATTCAACCGCTTTCATGGTTTTAGTAAGTAATGAATTTCAAAAAGATAAGCACAAGATTATTTATAGAATTTTAGATTTGGAGGACGAAGATGAAAACAGAGATTAGATACCTACACAACAAGGATCCATTGCAAAAGCTTAAAGTAGCGGCTTACGCTAGAGTTTCTAGGGATAAAGAAGAACTTGAAAACTCTCTAGAAAACCAAATAAGACATTACACTACTTTGATAAATAGTTATGAGGAATTTGAATTTGCTGGAATCTATGCCGATGATGGCATTTCTGGGGGAACTATTAAAAAGAGAAACCAGTTCAAATATATGCTCCAAAAAGCGTTCGCTCATGAAATTGATATCATTCTTGTTAAATCGATATCTAGATTCGCTAGAAATGTCGTCGATTTATTATCCACCATTCAAGAGTTAAGAGATGAAGACGTTGAGGTTTATTTTGAAAAAGAAAATATTTCTACACTGGATACAAAAAGCGATAATTACCTAACTTTATACTCTAAATTTGCCGAAGAAGAACTCAATTCGATGGGTGGAAATGTAAGATGGTCTATTCAACAAAAGCTAGAACGCGGTAATTATAGAATCAACGCTGTTAATGTCTTTGGGTATTATTACGATGAAGATAGGAATTTTAAAATAAACGAAAAAGAAGCTAAATGGGTTAGGGTGATGTTTCAAATGTATATTGAAGGAAATAACACCGCCTTAATTGCAGATTTTTTAGAAAGGAACAATGTTAAAACAGTAACAGGGCTTGAAAGATGGACTTCTTCCTCTATAAGGCGAATTCTTAGAAATGAGAAATACTGTGGGGACGTCCTTATTCAGAAGAGTTATTCCGAGAATTCAGTAACAAAAAGAAGAATCATCAATCATGGTGAAAGACAAAAATATCTCTTTAGAGATGTGATTCCACCTATCGTTTCTAGATCCGATTGGCTAAAGGCTCAAGAAATAATGAATGAGCATAAAAAAATCTATCACATTGGCCAGAAAAACTGCCATGCATTACAAACCCATTACACTGGCTTTGGCTATTGTCCTTATTGTGGTAGTAACTACTTTAGGAAATTTAATAGGAAGGTTGAAATGCTTTACTGCTCTAGCAATAAAGATAGATGTACCTGCAAGGAAAGCGAATCTGTTTATATTGAACACTTAGATAAAATTATCCCAATTCTTATAAAGAAGCTAAAAGTGAATGAACCAGAATTGAGAAAAAGATTGATGCAGGTGTTCTCAGACACTAATGTCGATAAATCGATTAAAGAGGAAATAGACGAAATAAACGGTCAGATTGAGTTCTTAAATAAAAGACTTGATGATTTCTCTTCTCTGGCCGGAGATGGCATGGAATTAGTAAAAAACGAGATTAAAAAAGAAATTGCTAATCAAACAGATAAGAAACTGTTCTTAGAAAACGAAATCATCACTTCGATTAATCCGGCTGCAAGAACCGAAGAGATAATAAAAACACTTAGAACGTTTCCTGATGTTGATTCGATAGGGGATTTCAATTTCAGAGCACTATTTAAAAGACTAGTTATTGTTAATAGGGATAGATTGATATTCGTAGTCGGTGATGATGACTTAAATAAACTTCCAAATAACATTAATAAAATAGCATTAGAATTTATTGAAACATTTGATTATAGAGTTAGATCCACTACATCTAGATGCACCTTTGGAATCTATATCAACAAGTAAAAAAGACCCGACCTAGATACTAGCTATATCCGAGTCGGGTTTTAATAAGCTTTTATAGTTTGCACTAATCGCTGAAATACCAGTGTTCGAGATTGGGGGTGCAAACTATTTTTTCTTTCACTTTCTTAAAACTCACACTTTAAGAACTTATTCAAATGTTCAATTTGGCTTAAAAAGCATAGAAAAGGGCTGAAAAAGTAACAAAAACGACCTTCGGAGATACCATTGGTCGCGTTGTTTAAGTATGGAGCACGCGACGGGAATCGAACCCGCATATTCAGCTTGGGAAGCTAACGTTCTACCACTGAACTACGCATGCATACTCTTTTTTTATACTCGAAAGATGGCGGTTTTTCAATAATTAACACTTCTATGAAAAGAAAAAACTGGATTAACCAGCCTTATTTTCAGTTTGGTGGATGCTGAGAGACTCGAACTCCCGACCCCCACTACGTCAAAGTGGTGCTCTCCCAACTGAGCTAAGCATCCATGTTGGTGCCGACTACAGGAATTGAACCCGCAACCTACTGATTACGATTCAGTTGCTCTACCAATTGAGCTAAGTCGGCAGGTTGCTTTCCTTAACGGCGCTTATGTATCATAACTAAGATTAAATATTTTTTCAATATTTTATTTATTCTTTTTTAAAGTTTTACATCAAAGGTGCAACCAATCTTAGGATGGTTTCAATTAAGGATAGGCGTTTCTTTTCTGCATGTCTTTGTGAGACATAACGACATTTTGGGAACATCGTTTCGAAATCCTTACGGATATCTTCTAAGCACTTATAGCCACTGAATAAGCATGCGTTCTCAAAATGATGGTATAAAGAACGGTAATCGAAGTTTATGGTTCCTACGACCGCCAAATGATCATCAGCAATTATCATCTTGGAGTGGACAAAACCATATTTATATTCATAAATCTTTACTCCCGCTTTAGCGAGGTTCATATAGTATGACCTGGTCATCTTATAAACTAAACCTTTGTCAGGTATGCCTGGAGTAATAATTCTTACATCAATACCTCTTTGAGCGGCGTCGATAATTTCTCTTTCCATTTCATCAGTGATAAGAAGATATGGAGTGGTGATATAAACATAATGCTCTGAATCTCTTAAGATGTTCATATAAGTAGTTTCTGCATAGTGATAATTATCAACTGGTCCATCCGCGTAAGGAATGATGACTCCATCTTTTTCTTTAGCTTTGAAATCGCTATGGTCGACGAGGTATTTTTTGATATCCTCTTCACTATCTGTATCTCTGATACCATTCCAGTTTTCTAGGAAAATTAAAGTTAAAGAATTAACAGCTTCTCCTTCTAATTTAATACCGGTGTCTTTCCATTCTCCATATGGATGGGTGATATCGAAATATTCATCCGCCATATTGTAGCCACCAGTGAAACCGACTTTTCCATCAATAACAGTAATCTTACGATGGTCACGGTTATTCATGAAGAAAATCATTAATGGTTTTAAGGGGTTAAAGACACGGCACTTAACTCCGTGAATAAGCATTTCTCTTCTGAATTTATGATTAATAAAACCAATTGAACCCATATCATCATAGAAGACACGAACTTCCACGCCTTCCGCGGCTTTTTGGAATAAAACCTTTTTAATTCTTTCAAAAGCTTCTTGATTTTCAATCGCGTGATATTCGAAAAGAATGAATTTTTCAGCTTTCTTTAATTCTTCAATTTGAGCTTCTAAACCATCTTTCCCTTCGGAATAATATGTGACATCTGTGTTTTTATAAGCAGAATAACGAGCTTGATGATGGAGATAATATAATTGGTGATATAGTTCTGGATCTTTTTCTCTATATTGTTCAAGCAATTCTGGGTCTTGCTCATAGAGAGGGAATAACTTTTCCCAAATCTTCTGATATCTACGTTTGGTTCTTCCTCCAACAGTCCCGCGTCTGCCTAACATGATATAGATAAGCATTCCGACAACAGGAGAAACGGAAATAAAGATAATCCAAGGGAGTTTAAAAGCGGAGTTCCATACACGTCCAAATAGACCGAGTGTCACAAAGACTGCAGCAATTCTTAGACCAACATAAAGCACAAGGGATAAGGCTTGAAGCAATAAATATAGGAAAATGACAAAATCTGACGTTTCGTTGGCATCGATAGTGATAATAGAGCCACCTAATTCTTGCAAGAAATAGGCAACAACGATGACGATCGCGAGGTGGATTAAGATGACAATGCCAACGATGATAAACCTTAAAATAGATGTTGAATTCGCTCCACGGCTTTCAACACGATTTCTTGCTTCCTTCGCGTGGTTTTTCTTGGCCTCTCGTCTTAATCGTTTTTCTTCGAGGTCCATTTCAAGATAGATGCTTTTCTTATTCATCTTTCAACTCCTCTTAAAAGATAAAAGTATACGATATCTCCATTGGTTTGATATTTTTTATTTATTTTTGCCGGTAATCTCGTTCATGATTTTTAACTCTTCGACATTACCTTCAGAGATAGGTTTTCCATAGTAGAAACACGCGGCGAGCCCTGGACCGACATTGATGCCAGATGTTGGGCCACATGTGACGATGATAATTTCTTTAGGTTTGATAGCTTCTTGTAAAGCATCCCTAATTAACATCGCATTTTTCATACGATCTGTTTCAGCGATGAAGATGATTTGTTCTTCTGGCTTTTCAATTGTTCTTTGGACATATTTCACTAAAACATCGACGGCTTTTTTCATTCCCACGACTTTTGTTAAGACATTAGTGAAACCATTACGTCCGAAGTCACCCATTGGTTTAATTCCGACCATCGTTCCCATGAATGCAGCTCCAAAGGAGACACGACCTTTTCTAGAAAGGTAGAATAAATCATCCATTGGTCCCATTTCATGGAGGCGATGTTTGTTTTCTTCAAGCCAAGCGATGGTTTCATCAAACGACTTTCCTTCCTCTCTTAAACGGCAGGCATCGATTGTTAATAAGCCGACCGCTAAAGAATAACGGAGGGTATCAACGATTTCGATTCTGCGTTTTGGGAATTCTTCTAATAAATCCTTTTTAGCCATTAAAGCAAAGTTGTATGTTCCACTTAAAGCTGATGATAAGGCTAAGTAGATAATATCTTTGCCATTTTCTAAATGTTTTCTAAATACCTCTTTAAATTCTTCAACACTCGCAGGTGCGGTGGACATGGTATTTTTCTTATCTCTGAGTAATTTGTAGAAGTCTTCTGGGGACTTAAAAAGTTCCCAGTCATTGTCACTAAGATGGTCCACTCCATCATTTGTGACTAAGTGAGCTCTAACAACTTCATCAACTTTAAATCTTTCGCGAAGTTCTTTCTTAAGCTCGCAGTTGGTATCAGTAATAACGACAAAACTATTCATAATAAAATCCTTTTTCTATAATGCCTTAACAATTATAAACTATTTTTTTCGTTTTATAAATAAAACAAAATCAGTATAATTATTTAGGTCAGGTAAAAATCATGGAAACATTACTATTAGTCTTAACAATTATCTCCGTCTCTCTCTTATTTTTATTCGAAGTAGTCAAACCAATTGTTGTTGGATATATCGTTGGAAGAATCCTTTATCGTAATCACTTAGTAAGAAAAGAACCAACCGATTGGGGAAGAGATAGATGCAGTGATCCAACCAATTATGAACAAGTATTAATGTGGAAAGCTGGTCTTAAATGGGGAGAAGAAAACAAAGATTATTGCACTCCTGTTGATATCATGAGTGAAGGATTCCATCTTTTTGGAGAATTCTATGATTTTAAGAAAGACAAAACTGTTATTATCGTTCCAGGAAGAACTGAAACGCTTCAATATAGTTATTATTTTGCAATTCCTTACAAGGAATTAGGATTTAATATCTTAGTTATAGACAAGCGCGCGCATGGTTGGAGTGATGGCAAATATGAAGATGCCGGTCAATTCTCTCATGTCGATTTATTACGTTGGTCGGAATTTATTCATGAGAAATTTGGGGTTAACGATATTACGCTTCACGGTATTTGTATCGGTGGTTCAACATGTTCATTCGCGTTTGCAAGTAAAGATCGTCCTGAATATTTAAAGAGATTTGTCGCCGATGGATTATTTGCGACATTCTATGAAACATTTAAGAATCATATGATCGATCAGCATCGTCCAGTTTTCCCATATTGTCACACGACAATGTTTTGGGCGAAGGTCTACACCAAAGCAAACCTCACTCATAATGGTCCAAGATATCAAGTAGGAAAGATGGGAGGAGCAGTATTATTCCTCTATAGTAAAGAAGATATCTTCTCCACTCCTGAACAAGCGCATGAATTATATGAAAAGTGCTCTGCAAAGAAAAAAGAGTTAGTGTTCTTTGACAAAGGATGTCATAGTCACATACTCATTAATAACCCTGAAAAATATCGAGAAACAATTAGAAAATTCATTGAGGAGACTTCTGATTAAGAGGTCTCTTTTTTATTATTTCATCCGCGATTTAATATAGTTTACCCAATCTCTAACAGTGAGATTATGCTTAACATCATCGTTGTTGATGGTGACGTTAAAGGTATCCTGAATCCCCATAGCGATATAGATCATCGCGATGGAATTCATTCCGATATCAGTAAAGATGTTTGTATCTAACGTAACGCTTTCTTTTAAGGTAGGATCCTCAAGTGATTCTGAAACAATTTCTACAAGCTTATCGAAAATCTCTTCATCAGTCATAACATCTTTTCTCCTTAATCGCTAGTTGATGTAATTCTTCAATTCTTTCTTCTAACATTTTAGACGTTTCATTTAAAGATTTCATTGATAATGTTGGTGGATCTAAGAGTTCACCAGTGTAGATATGTCTTGTTGAATACCAATGCTTTGCTCTGCAAATATAAATAGGTAAGATTGGCGATTTGCTTCTAGAAGCAATCATCATCGCTCCACTTTTGAAAGCATTAGATTCATCTTGAGCGATATGTCCACTTGGGAAAACGAGTAATGTTCTTCCCCTATTTAAGACATCAACACATTTAGATATTGCTTCAATATCAAAAATATCACGGTCAATCATAATTGCCCCTATTCCTTTTAAAAGAGCACTTCTAAGTTTATGATTTGCAAACACTTCTTTCGCGGCAAGAAAATGCACACGGCGACGATTAAACGCGCATAAAAGCACTAATGGATCGGAAAAGCCATGATGGTTACTGGCAAATAAAACTGGTCCATCAAGTTTATGGTAATGATATTTCTTCCCTTGGTCATGAATATGTACACGAAAAATTGGGCTGAAATGGGTATAAGCCCAAACTCTTCCTAAATCCATAAAGATGTTTTTAAAACTGAAGGTCGGATTTTTCTTCCTAACATTCATTTTTCTATGTAATTCCTCGATGTTTTTAACAAAGATGGTGTTAATGTCATCGTATTTTTCTTTGGTTAATTCACCATCAACCATGTCTCTAACATAGAAGCGAGAACCCACCATGACGTGATTTCTTTTAAAGAATCCATATCTTCCATCCGTGTAGATAGGAACAATAGGAACATCAGCTTCGTGAGCAATTCTAATATAGGATGGATTAAATGGTAATAATTCATCAGTCAAGGCAAAATGACCTTCTGGAAAAACCACTACTTTCTTACCCTTTTTAAGCAGCGCAACAGCTTCATCGATATATCTAACATCTAATTGGTCTGTTCCCACCACTATCGCGTTGACACAGTTAAGGCAGAATTTTAATACAGGATTTCTATTGTAAATGAAATGAGAAACGATTGGGCGAATCTTATATCTAAAGAATAAGAAGAATAAAGTTATATAATCCCAGAAAGATTTATGGTTAGAAACAAATAAAGCACCTCCCTTTATCTTTCTTTTTTGATTTGAGCGATTTTCAAAATATGTTTTCCGTTTGAAAAAGATCCACGCGAGTGGAAAACCAGTAATCTTCATCATGAGGAAAACAAACGTATGCATTATTTCATATGCTCCGTGAGATATCTTTCAAAATCTTGGACGGTCGCTAATGGATCGTTAGGATCAAAGGAGATGTTAGTGTTGAAACGAGCGTTAACTAAAGACAATAAAGCAAAATAGTCTAAACTCGTACCATTTAAGTCATAAAGGAAATGCGATGTAGGAGTAATTAAACTGCGATCGACGTTTAATGCTTCCTGGAATAAATCGATAAGGATTTCTGTTAATGATGTGCTTTCATACTCTTCATTTTTGATGGCTTTATCAAAAGATAAGAGATGAATCTTATTTTCTTCAATTCCTTTTCTTAAGTATGTGCGGCTAACCTTAATCGCATTTCTATTTTGAATATCATCATAAGAAAGGAACAAGGATTTAATTTTATGAGAGAATGGCAATGTCTCATTAACAGAATCAATGTATTTTTTGATTTCTTCAATCTCACTAGTCTGAAGCTTTTTGTTTGGTTGGATGATTAAAGAAATGTCATCTCTTTTTTCACCTAATCCGATAACAGAGAAATAAAGAACTGGAAATGATGAGAAATTGAAATTCTTTTCTATTTCATCAGGATTAACGTTTTCACCATTTTCAGTGATGATTAAATCCGTTTTTCTTCCATCTATATAATAGCGACCAGTTTCATCAACGTGAGCGATATCTAAAGTATCAAACCATTCATCGGTATGAATCTCTTTTCCTTCAATAATGATAGAGTGACATGTCGATTGACCTTTTACCCTTAAAGTTCCATCCACGATTTGATAGGAAACAGATGGAAATGGTTTGCCGATTGAGTTAAGCAAACGATGTTTTGGTTTTTTAGATAACTCAAAGGAAGTAATTCCAATTTCACTAGCGCCATAGCCGTTATAAAGCGGGTAGCCAATTCCAGACATCAGTTTGAGAGTTGAGTCATTAAGGTACGATCCACCGGAAATACAAAACTTAACTGAATCACCAAACAAAGCGTTTCTAACCTCTTTTAAATGACGTCTTGCCATAGAAATACCTAAGGCGTAATTGATGTTTTGTAGGTTGTTAATCTTAGCGATTCCTTTGTTGAATTTTTCCTCAAGTGCTTCACCTTTTTTATGAACTTCTCTTCTTACTTCATCTTCGATTGTTCTCCATAAAAGCGGGACGGCAAAAATATGGGTAACCTCGTGTTTTCTCACGGTATGAAGAATTGTTTGAGGAGAATAATCTTTTAAGAAAACGAGAGTATATCCAAAATAGGTAAACCAGAAGTAAACTGCAATTAATCCAAAAATATGATAGAGAGGCAAAAACGCTAAAAGCTTAATTGTCTTTTTATACATTCTTTTGGATTCTCTGCATTTAGAGAGGATGTATTCTGTGTTAGATAATTGGGCCAAAATTTCTTTTCCGCTATAGATGCAGATCTTCTCATTCATTGTGGTTCCACTAGTAGAAAGAGCTATCTCATTAGCGAAATTAAACTGGTGATTTGCTTCAATTTCGTAAAAAATATCTGAGATTTGCAGATTTTTTAAGCCAAAATCCTCATTTTCTCCATCACTAAGCAAATATTTGACCTTTAAAGTCTCTAATATAGATTTTGTTAAGTTTTTAGGATGTCTTAAGTTGATCAAATATGGTTTATTTCCAGACATCAAAATAGCCCAAAAACCAATAACCCAATTAGGCGAGCTATCAATATTCAAACCAATAAAAATATTCTTTTCGGGAATTAATTCTTCTAATCCTCTCGCTACTTCTCTGATCCTTTGTTTTGCTTCAGGATAGGAGATTTTAATCGTTTCTCCGTTTTCATCGTACTCAAAGATTGGAAAGTCTGTGTGAGAGAAATTTATTTCAAAAATATTCTCGAAAGTTGGCTTACTTTCGCGTAGATGACGCGTGTATACTCTTTGCAGCGTTCTTTGGTTCATTAAGCATGAAGCTCCTTAGCAATATTCTCAATAAAGTTACCTTCATGTAGTGTAACAGCGAACCTGACTGCAGAGAGGATTGTGTTCGCACTTGCATGTCCGTGCGCTTTTAAGCAAATCTTCTTTGGACCTAAGAAAATAGCGGCGCCTTCTTCGTTATAGTTGAAGTTTTTATGAATGTATTTTGTCGCAGCGATAATGTTTGGATCTTCTTTTCCGAAATTCAAAACGATTTTTTCAAGAACCATCGATAATGCTTCCGCGCCTTTTAGGAAGACGTTTCCGACAAAGCCATCACAGGCAATAACATCAGCTTTGTCTAAATAAATTTCATGACCTTCAATATTGCCAACGAAATTCAAATTGCTTTCTTTTAGTAAACTAAATGCTTCTTTAGTCATCGCATTTCCTTTTGTTTCTTCTTTTCCAACATTTAATAATCCAACGCGTGGATTTTCAATGCTGCCAAAAGCAGATTTCATTAAGGCACTTCCCATTTTAGCGAATTTAACTAGTGTTTTGGCATCAATATCAAGGTTGGCACCACAATCTAAAAGAGCAAACCATTTTTCATGGATGTTAATCATTGGTGAAGCAAGTGCAGGGAATTTGATTCCTTCGAATAATCCTAATCTAAAGATTGATCCAACTAGGAATCCACCAGTGCTTCCAGCACTAATCATGGCGACACACTCATCATCGCCTTTTAAAGTATCGAGACTCTTCGCTAAAGATGTTTCTCCTCTTCCCTTAATTAAATCAAGTGGGGAATCGGTATTGAGAAATGTTTCTTTGGCGTCGATTATTTCATAATGTTTTAAACCAACACGATTGATTGATTCTTGAAGCTTTTCTTTATCGCCAACTAAAACATATGTGTAATCTTTATATGCCTCTTCTGCTAAAAAAGCGCCTTCAACAAAGACATCAATTCCTTTGTCAGCGCCTAAAGTGTCAATTAAAATTTTTTTCATGCGTTAATAACTCCAATCAATAAATCGTAAATTGGTTGTTTACCTTCAATTATTCCAATTTCCAAATATGGGTATTTTTCTTCAATCATTTCTTTGATGGTGTTGATTTCATCAACATTTACATCTTCACCATAGAAAATGAACATTATTTCTTTTTCGTCGATTTCATCAATGTTATCAATTAAATCCATAGCGGTTTTAACTAATGAATCAGAGCCCGCAATAATATCTTTTTTGATGTATCCGATATATTGTCCAGCGTGACCAATTTTATCTTTAATCTTATAATCTTTGTTTGCTTTAGCAACAAATGCGGAAGTAACCATGTCTTTTCCACTTAAGATACCATCTAATAATACTTCTGGATCAGTTTCTGAACCCATCATTAAAGAAAGACCATAATATCCTTCTTGAACTGTTTCGGTTTCAGCAATGTAGATATTTGTATCATTACATAATTCTTTAGCTTGACGGCAAGCAAGTAAGATATTGGAATTATTTGGAAGAAGAATAACATTATTCGCGTTTGCTTCTTTAATCGCGGACAAGATTTCTTCGGTTGAGGTATTCATGGTTTGACCACCATTAATGACAATGGTTGAGCCTAGTTCTTTGAAGGTTCTAATAATACCTTCACCCATAGCGATAGAAATAATTGCTGTTTCACATTTCTTACTTTTTAAGATTTCATTATGTTGTAAGGCCATGTTCTCAATCTTAATCTTTAAGAATTCACCATATTGCTGCGCGAACGTTAAAACATTTGATGGTGTCTTAGTGTGAATATGAACTTTAACAATTGTTCCATCGACAGTGACAACTAAAGAATCTCCAAGGAGAGAAATGTCTTTAATAAACTTGTTCACATCAAAAGATGGAATATCAATTTTACTATTCAGTAATTGAAGCAAGAATTCAGTGCAATAACCATAATCTAAAGTACTATTTTCATTGAAGGCTGAATAATCGACAATGGCGTTATCCATTTCACGATGATCTTCTTCGTTAAAAGCCATTTCAATGACGGTCTTAGTTTCTTTTCCGGTCGCGAAATTAACAAAGCCGGCAAAGATGGACAAGAGGCCACGGCCTCCACTATCAACAACACCAGATTCTTTTAGAATAGCTAAAAGATTTGGAGTGTTTTCTAAAGAGATAAGCATTGCTTCATATGTCTTAGAAAGAAGTGAGGCAAAGTCCATTCTTTCATTAACTTGATTTTTGATGTTTTCAATACCTTCACGGGCGACAGTTAAAATTGTTCCTTCGACAGGATTAATCGCACATTTATAAGCAAGTTTATAACCATCAACAAGAGCTTCGGCAAATTCAACCGCGGTGATTTTATCTTTATCAACAAGATAATTGGACATTCCTTTGAAGTATTGAGAAAGCAAAACTCCCGAATTACCTCTCGCACCAAAAAGACAACCTTTTGCAAAAGCTGCTGCAATCTTGTTTAATGCTGTTTCATCTTTTATCGCTAAAAGGCCATTATAATAAGTGATTTTCATGTTCGTGCCTGTATCGCCATCTGGAACAGGGAAAACATTTAAATCGTTAATTAATTTATAATCACTCTCCAGGGTTTCATAACCACTGATGAGCATCTTCTTAAATGTAACGCCGTCTAATAGGTAAATCTTTTCCATATGAAATCACGAATATTATAATAACCCAGACATATCTTTTCAAATATTTAATAATTATTTGAACAATACTAGAGTTTCGAAAGTAAATGATTTCCTAATCATTTGCGATACTTTGAGTGAATAAATTATTGATGTCATCGAGCAAGGTAAGATTAAGCTCGCTGCTCTTGTCTTTATCGACACTAGCGATGAAGTTAGAATAAATATCATCAGGAATATTCTTGTTGTATTGCTTATACAAAGCATCTAATTCATTCTTTTTAATTTCGTAATATGCATTAGCCGCTTCGCTTCTCCATATTCCCGAGTGTTTGTAATTAGAAAGCGATAAAGTTTTGACATTATTTAGATTTATGTTTACCACCTTGGAATATTGAGAGTATCCTTTGAACGGAACGATATCGTCTTTTTCTCCGTGGATAATGTAATAAGAAATATCTTCATGCTTTTTGATTTCGGAACTAGCTTTGAAAAAAGCCTTATTTCCATCAAGAATCGATAAGGCAAAATCAAGACCTGGTTTTCCAATGATAAGACCATCCCAATACTTAATTCTCGCCACTCCAACCATCATCTCATTAGGGGCGTTATAACCAGAAATAGCGGCGATAGCATGTATTTTTTCATCAATTTCACTAGCTGTAACCGCTCCATAAGCGCCCCAACTATGACCAACTAAACAAAGGGGTAGATTTTTAATTTTATCAATGGATTTGACATATCTAATTGCTGATTCAACAGCGAATCTACTTTCATATAAGCCATACATCTTATCCCCCTCACTTCTTCCGCATCCAGGCATATCAAACGAGAAGACATCCCATCCTTTTGTGAGGAAGTAATTTTGATACTCGGCGTGATCACTATCAGCGAAGGAAGATACACCATGACAGCTGATAATCAATCCTAAAGGATTGTCACATTCATATAAATACCCTTGAAGATTATATTTTCCATGTTTGAAAGTTGGTTCTTCTCTTGAACTTAATAATGGGTAATCATCTCTAGTTTTTAATAATTGATAATATCTTTGAGGGTCTTTTAACACAGTTTCAATATCTGGTTCACGACTTCCAAACAGATAATTGCATATTATCGAGGTCGCAATAACACTTCCTCCAAAATATAGTAAAACTAGGCCGAGTAAGACGGATGAAATAACGATGATAGCGACTTTAGTTTTTTTATGCTTTTTCATAAATCTAATGGAGATACATATTAGTTTTCTTAATAATTGTACTTTTTCTTAAAAGCGAGAAGAAAGATAATTGATGTTATTGTTGCGGATAGTTCTGCAAAGACTATTCCCCACCAAATTCCATCATTTCCTAAGATGATTGGAGTGACAAAAATGAAGAGAATTTGATAAAGGAGTGTTCTAAAGAGAGAAATAGTTCCAGAGATCACTCCGTTGTTAAGTGCTGTAAAGAATGACGAAAGGTAAATTGAAACACCCATCGTTAGATAGCAGAAGGAATAGATTCTAATTGCTTTCATTGTGATATTAACAAGAGTCTCATCATTAACAATAAATATATAAGTAAGAGGACGTGTAAGTGCAAGCGATAAAACAAGCATGGTTACGCCCGTGCTTAAAACGATAATCAAACTCTTAATTAGGATATTTCTCTGCTCTTTATAGTTTTTCGCACCATAGTGATAACTTAATGGAGGAGCCATTCCTGTTGAATAGCCAAAATAAATCGCGATAAAGATATATTGAATATACATGATGACTCCATAAGCAAAGACTCCACTTTGTCCAACATATCTTAATGACTGAGCGTTTATTAATAAAGAAACGATTGATCCTGATATATTTGTAATTAATTCACTTAAACCATTGAAACATGCACGCATGATTGGTTCGCGTCTTAATCTTGTTTTTGTTATATGGATGATTCCATCTTTTTTAACAATAAAATAGATAAGCGCGCCGAAACCACCAACAGTTTGACCCATGATTGTCGCTACTGCAGCTCCGATTACTCCCCATTTGAATAATCCAACAAAGAGCAAATCAAAGACGATATTAGTAATGCCTGCAGATAATGTGAATAAGAATCCGATTTTTATTCTTTCAGCGATAACAAAGAATGATTGAAAAGCAAACTGGAGAATAAAAGTAAACTGTGCGAGCATGATGATTCTTCCATATATTATTGCCGCATCAATCATTTCTTGAGTAATATCGTCCCTGATGCTAGCAAATAATTGAACGATTGGATTAACTAGGAAGAATCCAATTATAGAAAGAGCGATTCCAACAATTAAAGCGAAGATAATAATCATAGAGAAGACTTTATTCGCTTCTTCTTTTTTATTTTCGCCTAATAGTTTTCCAACAAGCGCACTTCCTCCACTACCAAACATAAAAGCAAGTCCTCCAACAATCATTGTCGCAGGATAGATGAGATTTAGACCTGAAAAAGCATCATCTCCAGCAAAGTTAGAGACACATATTCCATCCACCACTCCATAAATTGAGCCGAATACGCACATCAAAATAGGGATAATTGTGATGCGAAATATCTTTTTAAATGTGAAATGTTCAGAAATGCTTACTTCCATGATAGAGAGTATATCACACCTCATTGTTTAATAATATCGCGTGACATCAATAATTATTTTTCTTAAAATTGAAATAGATAAAGGGAGGCAATACTTATGAGTAAGTTATACGAAATTAGTGTTAAAGATCGTCAAGGCAACGATGTTTTATTAGAGCAATACAAAGGAAAGGTATTATTAATCGTTAATACCGCGACCGGATGTGGATTCACTCCACAATATGAAGCTTTAGAAAAAATGTATGAGAAATATAGAGATCAAGGTTTTGAAATCCTTGATTTCCCATGCAATCAATTCTTTGGTCAAGCACCTGGAAGTGATGAAGAAATTCATAGTTTCTGCACGCTTAAATACAATACCCAATTCCCGCGCTTCCATAAGATTGATGTAAACGGGAAAAATGAAGATCCTCTTTATACTTTCTTAAAGAGTCAAATCAAAGGAAGAATTAAATGGAATTTCACCAAATTCCTAGTTAATAGAGATGGTGAAGTTGTTGATCGCTTTGGCCCAGCGGATAAACCAGAAAAATTTGAAAACAAAATCGCTGCATTATTAAAGTAATGTTATTCGAAGAGGCATAATGCTCGCTCTATACATTTCTTTAGGAATAATTGGAGGATTAATCATCCTCTATTTATTCATATCTTTCAATGTTTATTGGGTGATATTTCACTCTCCAAATAAACAACAAAAGAAGTATGGAGATTTCCCAAATGATCCAAGTCTATCTCAATCATATGACTTATATATCGATTTGGTGAAAAAGTTGCAGAGTGAGAGATATGAAAATGTCTATATTACTTCTTACGATAAATTAAAACTAAGGGGCAGATATTATCACTCAAATGATAACGCGCCTATTGCGTTATGTTTTCACGGCTTTAGAGGCACTCCTATAAGAGATTTCTGCGGCGGCTATCAAATACTTAAGGAAAGAGGTTTTAACGTCCTCTTAGTGGATGAACGCGCGCATATTAGTAGCAAGGGACATACGATCACTTTTGGAGTTAAAGAAAGTAGGGACGCTACTTCATGGATTAATTACTTAATTAATCGATTTGGGAAAGACACAAAAATTTTACTTGTGGGCATCTCGATGGGTGGATACATCGTCGCTAACACGATTATCAACGAAGATATTCCAAATAATGTTTTTGGAGCGATTCTAGATTGTCCTTATCATTCGCCAGTTGAGATACTACGACATTCTTGTGTGAATAAACTTCATATCCCATGGTGGCTAGGTGGAACACTTCTTAGAAGTGCAGCCTTTATATTTGGTCACTTTTCCTTTTATAAAGAAAAATACCAGCTTACAAATAAGCTGGCTAAAGTTAATTTCATCGTTATTCATGGAGATAATGATTCTATCGTTCCATGTCAGTTCAGCGATAATTTATTACTCGCCAATAAAGAAGCAAAGAAATATGTCTTTAAAGGCGCGGAGCATGGGGTTTCTTATCTTGTAGATAAAGAATTATATAAGAAGTGCGTTAACGACTTTATTAATGAGAATCTGAAATAATATCGGTGATAATACGATCTATTTCTGCGTTATGAATGACGTAGACGTGGCTAAATAACGATTTCTCTTCATCATCAGGAAGTTCAAATTCATTAAAGAAAGAATCTAAAACATAATCTGGAACGGGGTATTCTCGTTCTTTATTTTGTCTAGAGGCAATATCCTTAGGAAGATAGAAAGAGATGAGATCTATTTCATCAAAATAACCCTTCAAATCATTTCTAACTCTTAAGCGAAGTTCTTTTTTAATATGGGTTGCATCAAGGATAACCAAACATTCATCATCTAAAGAATATATCTTAGGAAGGTTATAAAATATATCCCACACGACATTTTCTTTAGATAGATTTCTTTGTGAACCAAGCATATCCTTTCTAATCGCATCAGAGGAAATAATATAGACATGATTGCATTTTATTTCCTTTACGCATTTAGAGAAATATGATTTTCCACTGCCAGGAATTCCTGATAAGATGATGAGTTTTTTCATAACGATTTGATGATACCAAATATTCTATTCTTTATAAAGCATAATAAAAAAGTGGTTTCCCACTTCTTTATTAATTTTATTTAATTATTCTTTATTTTCGTCTAATGAATCAATTTCTTCTTTTGTGTATCCCGCTTTGAGAAGAGATTTTTCAATTTTCTTTAAGTCCTTTTTAAGGATTTTCACTAATTCTTCATATTCCTTACGGATGACGATTTGTTGTTTTGTGGAATTTAAAAGAGCATCGTTGACGTATGTAGAAAGAACTTGGTTGCCTTCTCTCCATTGTAAATAGTGATAAGTATGACCAGAAATGACCTTGGTAGAGATGTATCCTCTTGGTAAAGAAAGAATAGCTTCTTCGGCATTTCTTAAATCTCTTAATAATTCAATGTAGACATCGGCGTTTTTACTTGTTTTAGACATAATAACTTATCTCCTTTAACCTACTGCAATTATTATACTTTTATAAAAAGTAGTAAGCAAGAAAAAACAGGAAGAAATTTCTTCCTGCCTTCTCTAATGAAGTCTATATCTAAATTACAAACCGAATTTTTTGATTCTCTCGAATCTATCTTTAGCGTATTTTTCAGCTTTTGTGAGGAGTTCTTCAGCATGGGCTGGGTTGACGCGTGGAAGTTGTGAGAATCTGGTTTCTGTCATGACGAAGTCTCTGAATTTAGTGTAGTCAGGTTCTTTCATATCGATGGTAAGTCCTGGTTCACCAGCTTCGACTTTACGTGGGTCATAACGGAAGATTGGGAAGTATCCACATTCAACAGCGAGTTTCTCTTGTCTCATGGAGTTAGTGAGTCCACCTTTAATACCGTGGTTAGCACATGGGGCGTAGCAGATGATTAAGGATGGTCCATTATAGGATTCAGCTTCTTTTAAGGCTTTGATAGCCGCCATTGGGTTCGCTCCTAAAGCGATTTGAGCAACATAGACTTTGCCATAACTCATCGCGATAAGAGCAAGGTTCTTCTTCGCGGTTGTTTTACCAGAAGCGGTAAATTTCGCGATGGAACCAGTTTGTGAAGATTTAGAAGATTGACCACCAGTGTTGGAATAGACTTCGGTATCAAGGACTAAAACGTTGACATCTTCATCGTTGGCTAAGACGTGATCTAAACCGCCGTAACCGATATCATAGGCCCAGCCATCACCACCGACGATCCAGACTGATTTATCTAAGAAGTCTCTTTCATAGACAAGAGCATCTTTGACTGCTTTATCTTTACTCGCTCTGATGAGGTCGAGAAGTTTAGTAACGATTGGTCTAACTTCTTTACGGTTTCTAATATTTTCGAAGTAAAGGTCGATTTGAGCTTTGAGTTCTTTTTCAACACTTCTACGTTCTTTAGCTGCGCTTAGGATAGCGATGATTTGAGCGATCTTAGCGTTGGTGGCAATTCTCATACCATAACCATATTCGGCGTTATCTTCGAATAAGGAGTTGGCCCAAGCAATACCTTCTCCGTCCTTATCTGTGCAGAATGGAGTAAGCGGGGTACTACCTGAATAGATGGATGAACATCCGGTTGCGTTAGCAACGAGCATGTCTTTTCCAAATAATTGAGAAACGAGACGGTAATATGGAGTTTCACCACATCCCGCACAAGCACCAGAGATTTCCATATAAGGCATTAAGAATCCAGCGCCTTTAACGGTATCAGTGGAGAATTTGTCTGCTTTATAAGTGACGTGTTTATAGAGGTAATCAGCAGCTTCTTCTTGTGGGAATTGTGATTTGGCTTCGACCATTTCGAGGGCGAATTTACCAGTGCCAAGTTTCTTCGCATTGTTGTTAGCTAAACATTCACTAACACATAAGCCACATCCGACACAGTTTCTTGGGGAAACTTGGATACGATATTTAAGACCTTTAACGGTTGGTCCCATCGCATCGAGGACGCCTTCTTTAACCATAGCAGGGGCTTTATCCATTTCAGCATCATCGAGAAGGAACGCTCTGATGGTAGCGTGTGGACAGACGAAGACACATTGGTTACATTGTAAACAGTTTTCTTTATGCCAAAGTGGGACTCTATCAGCAATGGAACGTTTCTCACGGAAGGTGATATTGTTTTGCATCGTGCCATCTAAGAGTTCGAATTCTTGGAACTTACTGACTGGGATATTATCTCCGTCTAAGTTGCCCATGATAGCAACATAGGAATCGAAGTAATCATCACCGGTAAGTTTGACTTCTTTCTTAGGTGAGAGTTCAGCCCATTTTGGATCAACTTTAATTTCTCTTAAGCCTTCAGTACCAGCATCGATAGCTCTCCAGTTGAGTTCAACAACATCTTGGCCTTTCTTTGCATAGCTCTTTTCGGCAAATTTCTTCATCCATTTGTTTGCTTCTTCATATGGCATAATGCCTGGGTTTAAGTAGAAGAATGAGGCTTGAAGAATGGTATTGGTGTGTCTTCCCATACCGATTTCACTAGCAATCTTGTTAGCGTCGATAACATAGAATTTCGCACCTTTGGTAGCTAATTGATATTTAACACGGTTTGGCATGGTCTTGACGAGTTCTTCATCGCTCATGTCAGTGTTAAGTAAGAATGTTCCACCTTTCTTTAAATTCTTAATCATATCGAACTTATAAAGATAAGTGTCGAGTGAACAAGAAACAAAGTCAGCATTTTGGACATAGTATGTGGAGCGGATTGGTTGTTTACCGAATCTTAAGTGAGAACGGGTAACACCACCAGCTTTTCTACTATCGTAAGCAAAGTATGCTTGAGCATATTGATGAGTTGCATCACCAATGATTTTAATCGATGATTTATTCGCGGAGACGGTACCATCACTACCTAAACCATAGAATAAGCAGGATGTATAATCAGCGTGAACATGGAATTCATCATCAACAGGGATGGATAAATGGGTGACATCATCGTTGATACCAACAGTGAATCCGTGCCATGCATCATCTCTCTTAAGGAAATCAAAGACCGCTTTGACATCCTTTGGTTGTGTATCTTTTGAAGAAAGACCATAACGTCCACCGATGACTTCGATCTTTCTCTTGCTTGCTTTGATAACAGCAGCGACATCTAAGTATAATGGTTCTCCAACTGCGCCTGTTTCTTTAGTTCTATCTAAGACAGCGATCTTCTTCACTGAACGTGGTAAAACTTTGAGTAAGTGTTTAGCGGAGAATGGACGATATAAGTGAACTTTGACTAAACCAATCTTTTCATCTTTGAGTTCATCGATGACTTCTTTAGCGGTTTCAGTCACACTACCCATCGCCACGATAACGCGGTCAGCATCCTTAGCACCATAATATGTGAATGGGGCGTATGGTCTACCGGTTAATTTAGTTGCAGCTTTGAAGTATTTTTCTGCATATTCAATGACTTTTTCAAAGTGTTCGTTTTGAGCTTCTCTACCTTGGAAGTAGATATCATCATTTTCCGCACCACCACGGGTTACTGGGTGAGTGTGTGGGTTGAGGGCTCTTGCTCTAAATTTTTCCACTTTGTCCATTGGGAGAAGTTTCTTCCAATAGGAATCGTCAACAAATTCGACATTTTGAATTTCATGAGATGTTCTAAATCCATCGAAGAAATGGCAAACAGGTGTTTCACTATCGATAGCGATTAAGTGAGCAACGCTTGTTAAGTCAGCGATTTCTTGTACGGAGTGAGAGCAAATCATTGTAATACCAGTTTGTCTAATCGCATAGATATCCTGGTGATCACCAAAAATGGATAAGGAACGTGTCGCTAAGCTTCTGGCCGAGACATGTAAAACGGCTGGAAGGAGTTCACCGACCCATTTATAAATGTTAGGAATCATTAAAAGTAATCCTTGGCTAGCGGTGTAAGTTGATGCGAGAGCACCACCTTGAAGAGCACCATGAACAGTGCCTGATGCACCGGCTTCAGATTGCATTTCAATAACCTTTACGACAGAACCATAAAAGTTTTTTCTGCCTTGGCTAGCATAAACATCAATATTTTCCGCCATTGGTGAAGATGGGGTGATGGGGTAAATGCCAGCAACTTCGATAAAGTTATACGATTCAATAGCAGCCGCGGTATTTCCGTCAACTGAAAGCATCGTCTTTTTAACTTCACTCATTTTTTTATGTACCTCCATAAATACCAATATAAGTATAAAAATACTTAATCTCTTTTACAAGATAATAAAAAAGGTCATATATTAATTGACCTTTCTTTTTTACCCCCATTTTTTTGGAAAATAATGGAGATATCATATAGTTTTCTTATTTTTGAACGACGTTATTAGTCTTCAATTTTTTTGTTCTTAATGTATTCCTTAAGAGCGTCCTTCATGTCATCGCGATGGAGGGCAATATCGATAACTGCTTCTAAATATCCAACACGAGTTCCGACATCATATCTCTTACCAACAAAGTTATAAGCGACGAGATTCTTTTGACGACGGAGAGCGTCAGTTAGTTGAATTTCACCATCGAGTCCAGGGATTGTTGTCTTTAACAAATTAAAGATATCTGGAGTAATGACATAACGACCAAGAGCAGCGTATCTACTAGGAGCGTCTTTAACAGGTTTTTCCACCATACTTCTGACTTTGATATAACGACCTTGGGATTTTTGTGGTTCGATAATTCCGTATTTTGAAACTTCGTTTTCGCTAACTTCTTGAACACCAATGATTGGAGCGTTAAGTTTCTCATAGGCTTTAATCACTTGGAGTGAGGCAGGATCTCCACCTTCATTCATGATAATATCATCACCTAAAATGATGAGGAATGGTTCATCTCCAACCGCATCCTTTACTTGTAAAATCGCATGGCCCAAACCTCTTTGTTCGCTTTGATAAACAAAGGTGTATTTTGCAAGAGTGGTGATTTTTCTTATCTCTGAAGCAACATTAGGAAGTTTCTTTGAAATGAGATAATTCTCATACATTGGTTCCCTTTCAAAGAATTTTTCAATAGCTTCTCTACCTTTGTTGACGACAATAATCACTTCTTCGATTCCAGAGGCCACTGCTTCTTCCACTTGGTATAAAAGAAGAGGCTTATCAATGATTGGCATCATCCCCTTTGGAATGCCTTTGGTTACAGGAAGAAATTCGATAGCCGCACCGGCAACTGGAATAACGGCTTTTCTAACTTTTTGACTCATTATTTCTTTTTTCTCCTATCCTGCTCTTCTTGAATAAGGCGTTTTAACGCTCTTAAATCAGCGTCGCTAAGTTCAACATTTGGATTAACTAATCCAGAACCTGGAATAGTCATCTTTTTATAAACGAAGTCGACGACGGAGTCGTATTGGGCTAATTGTTTTTTGGTCACGACGTCTTTGACTACTCTTTGATTCTTTTTGTTTTCGTCATTTAAGACATATTCTCTCATTTGAGGAACCAAATCTAAAAGATTATAAGTGTAATCAATGTTCACCATCGGATCAAAATAAGATAAATCTTCATTAATCTTCTCTGGATAAACACCGACAATACGGGCAAGTCTCTCACTAGTCATGTACTTAACTTTTTTCTTAGTTAAGGCTACGAGATACTTCTTAATTGTCGTGACACTTGGTTTAGCCATAACAAAAACTCCTTTCAAGAAATTACTTATATTTTATCACAGATAGAAAGTATGCAAGATTAAGTTTTTGTTTTTTATATTTTAAGCATATCAGCGATCTTTTGATAATACGCTTTGATTTGAGATGGCTGTTTATTAAAAATATTATCTAATTTATCAAAGATGGGTTTGCAGTATCCATTACTTTCCATCTCATTAACAAGGTTCTTCGCATATGAATAATTTGATTCAACAGATAACGCTCCATTATTATCGATGACAAGTTTAACAACACCTTCATGAGGAATAAACTCTACGGAAGCATCCTTTTTACACGCTTTTATAGCCTCTCGAGAGTATTTCGCAGCGTTAGTTAATTCATCTGTATTAAACATTCCTTCATGGTCTAAAATCGCGATATATGAAAGAGATATCATAATTCCCACTCCATATTTTCTACTACTACCATCGCGGTTTAAATATCCAATGTTAACAAGGAGAGGCGAACTACTAATTTCAATCACGACTTGACGGTTATCGTTATATAACTTACTGAAGATTTTAATATTTTTAACTTTTGGGTTATAGACACACATCGGATGATGGATGAATTGACGGTGATTATAAAGTTGGACACCCGCTTTTGAAACACTATCGATAAATCCGTTTGGATTGATAGCTTTTCTTGAAAGAGAAGATAAGAAAGATAAAGAAGCATAATCTCCGGCATCCATACAATATTTTCTCAGCCAATACATATCCTTATTTTGGTAATAGATAATAAAGAAGATAACTCCCATGATAAGGAAAATACTTCCAACAACGGTTAATAATATCGAGGTTGATAGATTAAGACCTGGATTACTTAATAAAATGTCATGGAAAAACTTCGTATTGCTATTTTCGTTAGCGATAATAAAGAACGCTCCCCCGAGGCCTAATACAAGTCCGAAGAAAGTGAAGATGAAACGAATAATACGAATGATTCCCATAAATACCTTATCATTATAATATTTTTCAAAAGAAAAGCGATGAGTTCTCATAAGATATAAAAAAATCCATACCTTTCGATATGGACTTTTATTTAACTTAATACTTGATTAATCAACCCAAGCGACCATGACGATTGGAGCGTCATCTCCACGTCTATTTTCTAAACGGAGAGTGCGGGTGTAACCACCTTGACGATCTTTCATCTTTGGACCAATTTCGTTGAATAATTTATCTAAAGCACTGACGCCTTTTTCATCTTTGACATTTCTTAAGAAGGCAGCAGCGCTACGCTTGGCATTCATCACATCTTCTTTTTTGGTTAATGTGACGAGTCTAGCAGCTTCCTTAGTAACATCGGTAGATGTGGCTTTGGTGACTTTAACATGTCCGTGTAAGACTAAGTCGGTGACGACATTACGGAGCATGTTTTCGTATTTGGATTTGGTATAGGCAGCTTTAAATCTTACGCCTGTTTTACCATGAACATTTTTACGACCTTGTGCTGGCATAATTAGTTTCCTCCTTATTCAAAGTCTTTGAAGGAGAGACCGATGGCGGCAAGTTTGTCCTTGATTTCCTTGAGGGATTTCTTACCAAGGTTTTTGACTTTCATCATATCTTCTTCGGTTTTTTCAGTTAATTCTAAAACTGTTTGGATTCCTGCTCTCTTAAGACAGTTATAGGAACGAACGCTGAGATCGAGTTCATCAATCATGATGTTTTCGTATTTGTTTTCTTCAACAACGGCGACATCTTTTTCGATGTTGATATCTCTGGTCATTTCAACGAGTCCTAAGAATTTCTCGAAGTGAGCGATGAGGATTTGTGCGGATGTTGCAACCGCTTCTTGTGGTTTGATTGAACCATCTGTCCAAACTTCTAATGTGAGTTTATCGAAATGGGAATCATGACCAACACGGGTTGGTTCACTGCTATAGTTGGCTTTTCTAACTGGAGAATAGTTACTATCAACAGAGATAACACCACGTGGGAGAGTTGGACGGAGAGCCTTGTTTTGTTCTCCAGTCACATAACCACGACCGTTTCTAGCGTGAAGGATGGCGTGTAAGGAACCACCTTCGGCGACGTGGCAGATTGGAAGTTCAGGATTGATAACTTTCACACCAGTTGGGCATTCGATGTCCGCGGCGGTGACGGTTTTTGGTCCTTCAACATTGATTTCTAATTTTTTATTGGAATCATCTTCTAGATCAATTGAAAGAATTAAATCTTTAAGATTGAGGATAATGCTTGTGACATCTTCTTCAACACCTTCAATCGCGCTGAATTCGTGTCTTGCACCCTCGATTTCGATCGCATAGATGGAAGCACCTGGTAAGGATGATAATAGGACTCTTCTTAAGGCATTACCTAAAGTTAAGCCAAAACCTCTTTCTAATGGTTCGATTACGAAACGGCCATAATTTTCAGTTCCGTCATAATCGGCTTGGGTAACTCCAAACCTTTCAAATGGGTTAGCAATCTTACTCATATATTAATTCTCCTTTCAATTATCCGCGTGGGCGTTTTGGTGGACGGCAGCCGTTATGTGGGATTGGGGTATTATCGGTAATGGATAACACTTGTAATCCGGCAACTGCGAGGGAGCGAATCGCGCCTTCACGACCTGGACCTGGACCTTTAACGTTGACATCAACGAAGCGGAGTCCTTGATCATATGCAACTTTAGCAGCGGCTTCTGCAGCTTGCGCGGCGGCGAATGGAGTGGATTTTTTAGCTCCTTTGAATCCCATGTGACCAGCGCTTGACCAAGCGATGACATTTCCAGCTTCGTCAGAGATGGTAACGATGGTATTGTTGTAGGTAGCGTGAATGTGCGCTACGCCACGAGTATATGAACGTTTAATTTTCTTTTTACGAGCATTGGTTTTAGTAGCCATAAATCATTTCTCCTTTCACTAACCTTTTGGAGCGGCCTTCTTGTTCGCAATCGTCTTTTTTGGTCCTTTACGAGTGCGAGCATTGGTCTTTGTTCTTTGACCGCGGACAGGGAGACCTTTTCTATGTCTTAAACCTCTATAACATCCGATTTCAGTTAATCTTTTGATGTTAAGAGCGACTTCTCTACGAAGGTCACCTTCGACCTTGTAGCCTGATAAAACATTTCTGATAGCACCTAATTGATCATCGGTTAAATCTTTAACTCTGATTGTGCTTTCAACTTTTGCTTCTTCGCAAATTTTAAGCGCAGTGGTTCTGCCAATACCATAGATATAGGTAAGAGCGATATAAACTGGCTTGTCGTTTGGAATATCAACACCAACAATACGTGCCATATTCTATTCCTCCTTAATTAACCTTGTCTCTGCTTGTGTTTTGGGTCACTACAAATAACCATGACTTTGCCATTTCTTTTGATGACTCTACACTTGTTGCAGATAGGTTTTACTGAAGGTCTGACTTTCATAAGTATTTTCCTCCTAAATGATTCTATTTGAATCTAAATGTGATTCGGCCCCGTGTTAAATCATAAGGCGAAATTTCTACTGTAACTCTATCTCCCGGAAGGATGCGAATATAATTCATTCGGATTTTTCCAGAAACGGTGGCCGTGATTACAACTCCGTTTTCAAGTCTTACCTTAAACATCGCGTTTGGTAAGGCTTCAACGACGATCGCCTGTACCTCGATGACGTCTTGTTTTGACATAATTTCTATTTCTCTCCTTCGTACATGGTTATAATTTCATATCCATCTTCCGTGACAATCACAGTGTTTTCGTAGTGGCAAGTTAATTTGCCATCTTTGCTTTTCACTGTCCATCCATCGCCAAGCACCCTCGTATCCTTTTTCCCTTCGAGAACCATCGGTTCGATGCAAAGGGCCATATGAGGAATGATTCTTGGTCCACTTCCCGCTATTCCATAATTTGGAATCGCTGGATCTTCGTGCATGTTTTTACCGATACCATGACCGGTATAATCACGGGAGACATTATAACCATAACTTTCGACATATTTTTGGATCGCTTCTGAGATATCACCAATGTGGTTATCCACTTTCACTTGCTTTAATCCTTCGAAGAAAGCTTGTTTGGTTACATCGAGAAGCTTCTGGGCTCTCTCACTGATGGTGCCGACCTTAAAGGTACGACACGCATCAGCCATATAGCCCTGATACTTCGCTACAACATCTACACTGACGATATCACCTTCTCTTAAGACAATCTTTTTTGAAGGGATGCCATGAATCATCGTATCGTTCACACTAACGCAGGCATAGGCTGGGAAATCGTAATATCCTTTTTCCGCAGACGTGCATCCATTTTCTCTAAAGATTCTTTCAACGATAGAATCAATCTCTAAAGTGGACATTCCTGGTTTGATGTTTTCTTCAAGATATTTGAAGAGTAGACCGATGGCTTTTCCCGCTTCTTTCATCAAAGCGATTTCACGTGGAGATTTTGCAATGATCATATTCTTTTATTTTTCCAAAAATTTAGAAATTTCATCGAGTAATACGTTAGAATCCACTAAGGAATTGAAGGAACTTAGGAGTTTGCGGTCTCTATAGAAGTCCAACAATGGTTTAGTGCTCTTCACGTAATGGTCTAGACGTACTTTGAGAGCTTCCTCGTTGTCATCCGCTCTTTGCATGAGAGGACCACCGCACACATCGCAAACACCTTCAACTTTTGGTCTCATGGTGTCAACGTGATATGGGGCGCCACAGCTCTTACAAACGCGACGACCGGAAATACGTCTAATTAATTCTTTCTCATCACAGTCTAAGTTAATAACGCTATCGATTGGACGAGATACTTCCTTAGCGATAATTTCTAACGCTTCCGCTTGAGGGATAGTGCGTGGAAATCCATCGAGAAGGAATCCTTTATCAAGATCATTTTTGGAGAGGCGTTCTCTGACAATGCCGATTGTGACTTCATCAGGAACTAAATCTCCATGATCGATATATGACTTAGCTAATAAGCCAAGTTCTGTGCCCTCTTTCATTGCTTCTCTAAACATATCGCCAGTTGAGATATGGGCAAAGCCATATTTCGCGACAAGTTTTTTCGCAAGGGTGCCTTTACCCGCACCTGGTGGACCCATTAAGATAATATTTTTCTTCATGATTAACGACCTCCAGAAGCGACGACCTCATCGAATGACTTACCCGCAAGTAAACCATCGATTTGGCTATTAAGTTCGAGGGCAACACCCACAATAATGATTAAACCTGTTCCACCGAGGGCTAAGGAAGTGTTATTTCCAAAGACACCACTCATCGTTAAGATTGGAGGTAGCGCGGCGACAAAGGCCAAGGCTAACGCACCAATACAGGTGACACGATTAAGAACTTTTTTGACGTAACGTTCAGTTTCATTACCTGGACGAATACCTGGAATGTATGAACCATTCTTTTGGAAGTTTTCCGCAAGTTCTTGTGGATTAATTTGAATGTTGGCGTAGAAGAATGAGAAGGCGATGATTAATGCGATATAAATCAGGAGCCCCCATGGCATTTTCCATCCACCCATATCGAATAAGGTTGATGAATTAAAGATTCCTAGCCAAGTTGCATTACTATTTTCAGGAGAGATGAAGGCGGTGACCACGCTTGGTGCCATCATAATCGAACTCGCGAAGATGACAGGAATGACACCAGCGGAGTTGACTTTGATAGGTAAGAAGGAGGCTTTCGCCATGGACTGAACTTGTCCACCTTTTCCTGAATGTTGAACCGGTATTTTTCTCTTTGATAATTCGATGAATGTAACAAAGGAAATAATCAGTAAGTAAGCGAGTATGTAGAGGAGGAATTGGAACACCCCTGTTAATTCATGTCCAGTTCCTAAGCTGGTTCCAATCCATTGACTGAAAGCAGACATAATTTGATTTGGTAAGGAGCAGACGATACCTGCAAAGATGATCATAGAGATACCATTTCCAATACCTTTAACAGAGATTTGGTCACCAAGCCACATGACAAGCATTGAGCCCGCCATCATGATGACAATGATATAAATGTAAGTGAGCCATTCATATTTTCCAGCGTTGAAGCTAATGTATGAAGCATCCGCACTTCTAAGGGTTTGGATGATACCATACGCTTGGACAGCACCTAACATTAATGTTAAGTAACGAGTGGCCATTTCCATTTTCTTCCTTCCGTATTGGCCTTGTCTTTTAAGTTCCGTAAGTGCAGGAAGGACATCAGTCGCTAGCAAAGACGTAATGATTTGAGCGGTGATGTATGGTGAGACACCTAAGGCGAAGATGGAGAATGTTTGAAGGGTTCCACCACCTAAGATGTTCATCAAGGCGAGAGCGTTGTTACTGGATAGATAATTTTGTAAGTCACTCTCTATTTTTACACCTGGAACGGTAATCTGAGCGCCAATCCGGAAGACAAAGAGAATGAGGATCGTAAACATGATACGACCCATGATTTCTTTGTTTCTAAGGATTTGCCCGATTTTTTTCATATTAGAGGACCTCGGCTTTTCCACCAGCTTTTACAATGGCTTCTTCTGCGGATTTGGAGAATTTATGTGCTTGGACAGTTAAACTCTTATCAAGTTTACCATTACCGAGAACCTTAATTCCACAATATTCTTTCTTTACGAGACCATTTTCAATGAGTAATGCTGGGGTAACAACTGTTCCGCTTTCATATCTATTTAAATCGGATAAGTTAACGACTGCATAGCTAACATGGTTAACGTTTTTGAATCCACGTTTTGGTAAACGTCTCCATAATGGCATTTGTCCACCTTCGAAACCGAGACGGACTCCGCCACCACTTCTGGAGTTTTGACCTTTGTGTCCAGATCCAGCAGTTTTGCCGTTTCCAGAACCAAGACCACGACCTTTGCGGTAGTGTCTTTCACGTGAACCATCGGTATGTTGAAGTTCATGCAATTTCATGTATTTACCTCCTATAATTTCTTTCTAATAAGCAATAACTTATTATTCTTTGCCACGAAGGGCTTTCATTTCTTTATAGCTCTTGAGGTTATCTAAACCTTGAGAGGTCGCTCTGATGACATTGATAGGAGCACGGCTACCATAAACTTTGGAGCAAACGTTTTGAACGCCTGCGAGTTCAAGGATAGCTCTGACTGGACCACCAGCGATAACTCCAGTACCTTCAGGAGCGGGTTTTAGATAAACATTACATGCACCATATTGACCAACGATTTCGTGGGAAAGGGTGTTACCTTTAACGAGTTTGATGTTATGAATGTTCTTTTTTGCAGCTTCGCCGGCTTTTTTGATAGCATCTGGGACTTCTTGGGCTTTCGCTAATGCGAATCCATATCTACCTTTTCTATCGCCAATAACGACGAGGGCTGTAAATTTCATACGGCGTCCACCTTTAACGGTTTTGGATACTCTGTTGATAAAGACCACTCTTTCTTCAAATTCTTTAGGTTGATCTTTACGGTCATCACGTCTTCCACCGCGGCGATCGTTATTTCTGCGATCTCCACGTGGACGTCTGTTATCTCTAGGAGCTCTTTCTGCATCTTTAGGAGCTTCTTCGGTTGCTTTAACTTCTTCTGCAACTGCTTCAGTAGCTTTGACTTCTTCTGACATGCTTATTTCCTCCTAGAATTTTAAGCCAGCTTCACGTGCAGCATCGGCAAGGGCTTTAACACGGCCGTGGTAGATATAACCAGAACGGTCAAAGACGACTTTTTCGATTTTTGCAGCGAGGGCTTTCTTAGCGATATCGGCACCGACTTTTTTCGCGGCTTCGATGTTGCTTCCATTTTCAAGTTTGAGAACCATTGAAGATGAGCTGACTAAGGTCATACCTTTGGTATCATCAATGATTTGTGCCTCAATGTTCTTGTTAGAACGGTAAAGGCAAAGTCTTGGACATTCTGCAGTTCCAGAAATTTTGCTTCTGACTCTAGCATGACGTCTGACACGTGAGACATTTTTACTTTCTTTAGTGATCATAACTTGCTTCTACCTTTCTATTATTTTTTACCGCCAGCGGCAGCACGTTTACCTTCTTTGGTTGGGACATATTCACCTTTGTAGCGAATTCCTTTACCAAGGTATGGCTCTGGTGGTCTAACTTCTCTAATTCTTGCGGCGGTTTGACCGACGGCTTGTTTGTTGATACCTTCGACGACGATTTCGGTTGGTTGAGCACCGATGGAGATGGTGACGCCTTCTTCAGGGACGATGGTAATCGTGTGTGAATAACCAGCGCTTAAGACGACGTTTTTACCTTCCATTTGGGCTTTATAACCAATACCTCTCATCTCTAAAACTTTTTTATAGCCTTCGGAGACACCAACGACAGCGTTATGGAAGTTGGCTCTCACTGTGCCGTGGTTTTGTTTGGTTTGTTTTAATTCGTTTTCTCTTGTGAAGACGACTTCGTTTCCTTTAAGTTCCGCTTTGATACCTTTATTGATGCAAACGACTAATGTGCCTTTTGGACCTTTAACGGTAGCTTGAGCGTCATTTAATTCAACGGTGACGCCTGCTGGTAATACGACAGGTTTATTTCCAATACGTGACATATCTTCAATACCTCCTTATTACCAAACCCAAGCGATAACTTCACCACCGATACCTAAGGTTCTGGCTTGATTATCAGTCATAACGCCTTGGGAGGTGGAAATGATCGCGATACCTAAACCTTTGAGAACGCGTGGGAGCTTTTCACAGCTGACAGTCACACGAAGACCTGGTTTAGAGATTTTTCTAAGTCCGGAGATGACTCTGGTGCCATCTTCTGCGTACTTAAGGGTTAATGTTAATTCTTTCTTAACTTCACCTTTGACTTTATAGTCAGCGATGAAGCCTTCTTCTTTTAAGATTCTGGCAATTTCCACTTTCATCTTGCTGCTAGGGATCTTGACAGTTTCATATCTTAATGCATTCGCGTTACGGATTCTGGTAAGCATATCCGCAATTGGATCAGTCATCATAACTTTCAATATCTCCTTTCATTACCAAGATGATTTTTTCATGCCTGGGATTTCGCCTTTGTAAGCGAGTTCTCTTAAACAGATACGGCATAAATGGAATTTGGAATAGACAGAGTGAGGACGTCCACAACGTTCACATCTGGTGTATTCACGGACTTTAAATTTTTGAGGTCTAGCTTGACGGACCTTTTGACTTGTTTTAGCCATAAATTATTGCGGACTCCTTTCTTATTTTTGGAATGGCATACCTAACTTTTCAAGTAAGGCATACGCTTCTTTATCGGTGTTAGCGGTGGTAACGACAACGATATCCATACCTCTAACTTTGACAACCTTGTCATATTCGATTTCAGGGAAGATTAATTGTTCCTTGATACCAAGGGTGTAGTTTCCACGACCATCGAAGGCGTTTCTTGATACACCACGGAAGTCTCTAACACGTGGGAGAGAGATGCTGAGCAACTTATCTAAGAATTCATACATTCTGTTGCCACGGAGAGTGACTTTACATCCGATTTCTTGACCTTCTCTAAGTTTGAAGGCAGCGATGGATTTTTTCGCTTTGGTAATCACTGGTTTTTGTCCAGAGATTAAGGTGAGTTCGTTGACCGCAGCTTCGAGTCTCTTGCTATCGCTTAAGGCATCTCCAACACCGATGTTGATGACGACTTTGGCTAATGCTGGGACTTGCATGACGGATTTATATTTGAACTCTTCGAAGAGGGCTGGTTTGACTTCGTTTAAGTATTTAGCTTTTAAACGGTTCATCGCGACTTTTTCAGCCTTTGGAGCTTCTTTGACTTTCTTTTCTGCCATTTTCATTTTCCTCCTTATAAGACTGTGCCGCTCTTCTTCGCGACTCTAACTTTTTTACCCTTAACGATCTTATGACCAATTCTGGTTGGAGTTTTGGTCTTTGGGTCGACTAACATGACGTTAGAGGCATCGATTGGGGCATAGACTTCAACAATGCTTCCTTCGGAATTTTGTTGAGTTGGTTTTTTGTGTTTTTTGCGGACGTTGACATTTTCGACAACGACTTTATTAAGTTTTGGATAAACCTTTTGGATGGTTCCAGTCTTACCTTTGTCGTTTCCGGCAATGACAATGACTTTATCGCCTACTTTTAAGTTCATAGTCAATATCCTCCTTATAACACTTCTGGGGCGAGGGAGACGATTTTCATGAATCCTTCACCTTTATCTCTTAATTCACGGGCCACAGGTCCGAAGACACGGGTACCGATTGGGGAGCCATCTTCGTTAATGATAACAACGGCGTTATCATCGAAGGCGATGGTTGAGCCATTCGCTCTGTTGATGGCATGTTTGGTACGGACGATAACGCATCTGACGATATCACCCTTTTTAACTTTACCACCAGGTGTGGCATCCTTGACTGCGCAGAGGATGATGTCACCGATGGAAGATGATTTGCGGTGGCTACCACCGAATAAGCGGAATGCTCTAACGGATTTAGCACCGGAGTTGTCAGCGACGACAAGATTCGTTTCTGTTTGAATCATAATTACAACGTGACCTCCTCTTCTTTTGCAGTTTCTTCTTCAGCTTTAGATTCGACAGCTTCCGCTGCTTCTTCAGCTAATTCTTCTTCTACTTCAGCTTTGGCTTCTTTGAGATCTTCATCACCTTTCTTATCGATAGAGACGAGTCTGAAACGCTTTGTGGCTGAGAGTGGACGGGTTTCCATGATGGTGACAGTGTCGCCAACTTTGGCTTCATTGTTTTCATCATGCGCGTAATACTTCTTAGAATATTTCACGCGTTTTCCATACTTAGTATGTCTTTTGTGAGTTTCAACGAGGACAACAATGGTCTTATCGTTTTTATCACTGACGACGACGCCTTGAATGGCACGACGACTTGTTACTTTTCTTTCCATTTAAGTTATCCTCCTTATTTAGCCTGGAGTTCTCTTTCTCTGAGAACCATTAAGACTCTTGCGATGTCTTTTCTAACTCTGGCGACTTCTTCACCATGTTCAAGCGCGCCAACGGCTTTCTTTCTACGGAGCTCAAAGAGTTGTTCTCTGAGGGAGTAGAGTTTTTCATTAAGTTCTTCAGTGGTTAAATCTCTGACTTCATTAATTTTCATCTACTTATTCTCCTTTCTTAATAACACGGCATTTAAGTGGAAGCTTGTAAGCGGCTAAGCGGAGAGCTTCTCTTGCGACGTCTGGATCGACGCCACCGATTTCAAACATGACGCGACCTTCGCGGACGACTGCCACCCATTCTTCTGGTGAACCTTTACCGGAACCCATACGAACTTCAGCAGGCTTTTTGGTTTTGGCGAGATGTGGGAAGATTCTGATGTAGACATTACCACTTCTCTTGGTATAACGGGAGAGAACCATACGAGCAGACTCGATTTGACGAGCGCTGACCCAGTTTCCTTCGCAGGCTTGTAAGCCATATTCACCGAAGTCAACTTTGTTTCCACCCTTGGAGTGACCTTCATATTTAATAATATGAGGACGTCTGAATTTTACTCTTTTTGGTTGTAACATGGTTTATTCTCCTTTCTTCTCTTTGCGAGTTGGGCGAATTTCACCACGGCAGATCCAGACTTTGACACCTAAGCGGCCATATTGAGTAGCAGCTTCAGTGCAAGCATAGTCGATATCACTTCTTAAGGTATGAAGAGGAATGATTCCTTCTTTATAACCTTCGCTTCTAGCGATATCTGCACCGCCAAGACGACCGGAGACTAAGGTTCTACAACCTTTAGCGCCAGCTTTTCTAACTCTTTGAATGGCTTTTTTTTGAGCAGTTCTGAAGGAAGCTCTTTCTTCGAGTTGTCTAGCAATGCTTTCTGCAACGATGGTGGCATCTAAGTCAGGATTTTTGACTTCGACGACTTCAACGCGCACATAGTCACCTTTATTTAATAATTTGACTAAATCCTTTTTAATAGTATTGATGTTCTTTCCATCTTGTCCGATGACGACCGCTGGGCGGGCCACGAAGATGGAGACAGTCACGCTATATCCTTTATCGGTTTTGGTTCTTTCGATTTCAACGTGTGAAAGGGAAGCATCCTTGACCTTTTTAACGAGATATTTACGAATCTTGATATCTTGGTTTAAGAAGACGTGGAAGTCTTTATCGTTAGCGTACCAACGAGAATTCCAATCGCGGTTAACACCAATTCTCATTCCAACTGGATTAACTTTTTGACCCATAGTTTTCCGATTCCTCCTATCTCATTTTGACCACAACTGTGATGTGGCTGTTTCTCTTGACGAGTCCTGAAGCGCTGCCCTTCGCTCTTGGAAGGTAACGTTTCATTCTAAGTCCATCATTAGCATAAATGCTAGCGACGTATAATTTGTCTTCGTCCATGCCGAAGTTGTTAGTGGCATTGGCGATAGCGCTCTTTAATACTTTGAGGACTGGAGCGCTAGCAGCGCGGTTGGTGTTTTCCAAGATCGCGATTGCTTCTTTGACATCTTTTCCTCTGATGAGGTCGATGACGAGACGTGCTTTACGAGGAGTGATTCTAACGTTGAGAGCGGTGGCCTTTGCTTCAGTTGGCATTGGTTTCTTTTCTTCGACTTTAGCTTCTTTTTTGGTTTCTTTTACAGCTTTAGAAGCACGTTTTTTCTTAGGAGTTTCTTCGACGACTTCTTCGATAGCGGTTTCTTCAACTTTTTTCTTAGCCATTGATCTTACCTCCTAATTATTTGCTGGCCGCAGCAGCTTTATCTTCTGCGGTGTGACCGGTATGACCGGTGTATTTTCTTGTTGGTGAAAATTCACCAAGTTTATGACCAACCATATCTTCTGTAACGTAGACAGTGATATGTTCTTTACCATTGTAGACTGCGAAGGTGTGACCAACGAAATCTGGGTAGATGGTGGATCTACGGGACCATGTTTTGATGATCTCTTTTTTGTTTGCAGCATTTAATGCTTGGACTTTCTTCATTAAATATTCATCAACGAAGGCGCCTTTTTTCAAACTTCTTGCCATATTTCATTATCTCCTTTCACTATTTACGACGACGGACAATTAAGCGTCCGCTGGCTTTCTTTGCTTTTCTGGTCTTAACACCAAGGGCACGTTTTCCCCATGGAGTACGTGGAGCGTCACGTCCGACTGGACACTTACCTTCACCACCACCATGTGGGTGATCGTTTGGGTTCATGACCGAACCTCTAACGGTTGGTCTTGTTCCCTTCCAACGGGTTTTACCAGCCTTACCAAGGTTGATAAGGTTTTGATCTTCATTTCCGACGATACCGATGGTCGCACGGCATGTGCCTAAGACTTTTCTAACTTCACCTGAGGTGAGTCTTAAGATGATGTATTTTCCTTCTGAACCGAGGACTTGTGCATAGGCACCAGCCGCTCTACAGAGTTGTCCACCACGACCTGGTTTTAATTCGATGTTGTGAATTAAGGTACCTTCTGGAATGTTTCTAAGCTCAAGAGCATTTCCAACGATGATGTCGGTTTGTGGGCCGGAGACGATTTTATCTCCAACTTTGAGATCTTTAGGTGCTAAGATGTATCTCTTTTCACCATCAGCATAGCTGACTAAGCAGATTCTTGCGTTTCTGTTTGGATCATATTCGACAGTTTTGACAATCGCTGGGATATTATCCTTATTACGTTTGAAGTCAATAATACGATATTTGCGTTTATTGCCTCCTCCAATGTGGCGGCAGGTGATGACACCTTGGTTATTTCTTCCACCACTTTTGGATAATGACACTAATAAGCTTTTCTCAGGAGTATTTGTCGTAACTTCGTCAAATGTCGAATTGGTCATTTTTCTACGGCTAGGTGTCGTAGGTTTGTAAGTTCTGATTGACATTTTCTTTCCTCCTATAATTTGGAACTAATAGCTTGTCGTTTCTATTATTCCTTGAAGAGGTCAATGGCTTCACCTTCTGCGATGGTGACCACGGCCTTCTTATAGCCAGCAAGTGTACCCTTATAACGTGTACCTCTGGTTAATTCTTTAGCGCGTACATTTGAGACTTTAACGTCGGTAACCTTAACTTGGAAGATTCTTTCGAATGCAAGTTTGATTTCGACTTTATTCGCGCTCTTAAGAACCTTGACGGTGACTTTGTTTTCATTTTGCATCAAACTCATGGTCTTCTCAGTGATGACTGGTTCGAGGATGACTTCAAAGTCTCTCATCGTGGCTTTTGGGAAGCGCTTGGCTTCTTCGGTTTTCTTTTTTCTTGCCATAATTAATCAAGTGCCTCCTCAATTTTCTTTAATGCATCTTGGGAAGCGACTAAGGTATCGACATGTAAGAGATCGAGAACTGAGACGTTATCCCAAGTGACGGTGTGTGCCCATGCGACGTTACGTGCGGAATAGACGATATTTTCATCTAATTCATCAACGACGACGAGGACTTTACCTTCGGCCTTGACTGCGTTAAGGAATTTAACATAGTCAGCGGTCTTTTTGCCTTTGCAGGCGATTTTATCAATAACTCTAAGTTGGCTGTCGCTCACTTTGAGGGTGAGGGCGCTCTTGAGAGCTAATTGATGTTCTTTCTTGTTTTGGGAGAGCTTGTAGCTTTGTCTACCATCTGGGCCCCAAACGGTTCCACCACCAACCCAGACTGGGGATCTTGTGGAACCAGCTCTGGCTCTACCTGTTCCCTTTTGTCTAAATGGTTTCTTGCCACCACCAGAGACTTCAGCTCTCTTTTTGGTTTTTGCTGTAGCTTGTCTTTGGTTAGCTTGATCGACCACGACTGCGTCAAACATAACTTGTTCGTTAACTTCAACGCCGAAGACGGATGATTTGAGTTTTGCACTGCCGACTTCTTCACCAGCCATGTTTAGAACTTTGACTGTAAGTGTTTTCTTTTCTGCCATGTTCAATTCTCCTTTCCGTCATTACTCAGCAGCATCAGTTTTGGTGCGGTCGATTAATGGTTTAACGACTGGCGCACCCTTTTGGGCTTTAACAGCGCTTCTGATGACAACGAGTGATTTCTTTGCACCTGGAAGGCCACCTCTAATTAAGATAGCGTTTCTTTCAGTATCCACTGCGACGACAGTGAGGTTGAGGAGTGTTGCTGATTTGTTTCCGTGGTGTCCGGACATGTGTTTTCCTGGCATAACACCATGGTTGTAACGACCTTGGTTAGCGAAGGAACCTTGTCCTCTGTGGTAACCGGAACCATGACCTTTTGGACCGATGTGCATGTGCCATCTCTTAATGGTACCAGTGTATCCTTTACCTTTGCTTGTTCCGATGACATCGACAACATCGCCAGCTTTGAACATATCGACTGTGATGGTGTCTCCGAGGTTATAACCTGCCATCTCATCACCGCGTAATTCTCTTAAGTGGTAGAAAGGTGTAGTACCAGCTTTCTTAGCGTGACCTTTTTCAGGTTTGTTTGCGCGGCTTTCTTTCTTTTCGTCAAGACCGACTTGGACGGCGACATAACCATCATGTTCCACAGTCTTAACTTGGGTAACGACGTTTGGAACGACTTCAACGACTGTGACGGCGTACATGGTTCCATCTTCAGCGAAGACTTCTGTCATGCCCATCTTACGACCTAAAATTGCTTTCATTACGTCTTACCTCCTTATAGTTTGATTTCGATATCAACTCCAGCAGGAAGATCGAGGTTCTTGAGGCTATCAAGAGTTTCTTTCTTAGTATTGGTAATATCGATGATACGTTTATGTGTTCTGATTTCGAATTGTTCACGGGAATCTTTGTATTTGTGAACCGCTCTTAAGATGGTGAACACTTGCTTTTCCGTTGGGAGTGGAATTGGGCCAACAACTTTGGCACCAGTGTTTTTCGCTGCGGCGATAATCTTTTCAGCACTAGCATCTAAGCTAACGTGATCGAACGCCTTTAAGCGAACCCTAATTTTGGTTGCTTTTGCCATGAAATTTCCTCCTTATATCACTTCAGGCTTTGACTTTCTCCCTCTCAATGCGAATTACCGAATTACACCTTCATGACAACGCCTGTGGGTGTATCCGCAACCTCGCACATCACTGTGGGCAGTCAACGTTCTAAATATACTCTATACGTATGTGTGTGTCAATAATTATTTAATAAATTTTTAAAATATATTTTA
>JAFSNY010000083.1 GCA_017447305.1 Bacilli bacterium
CATACAGGAAGCACAAATACTTGCTTGTGAGGACGAACCATTGCTTTCCACGACTTCGGCGACAGTTCTAATGGTGTATGGGAATTCTTCTTCGCTAGGAATAACGTAAGAGAGCGCTCTTTCACCTAAGGCACCATGACCGATTTCACGTCTACCTGGGGAACCCATTCTTCCAACTTCACCAACACTGAATGGTGGGAAGTTATAATGATGCATCCAACGTTTGGTGTCTTCATCAGTTAAATTATCGATAATTTGTTCATCAGAGAGAGCACCTAAAGTTGTGATGGAAATAACTTGGGTTTGACCACGAGTGAACATCGCAGAACCATGGGTTCTTGGGAGTAAGTCAACTTGAGCGTCCAAAGGACGAATTTCATCAACTTTACGACCATCTGGTCTAATCTTCTCTTCAGTGATTAATCTTCTAACTTCAGTAGCAACTAAAGTTTCTAAGACTTCTCTAACCATGTGCATAGCCTTTTGATGAGTCTTTTCATCAGGATAGGTTCTTGCATCATAATCATCTAAGATTTCATCTTCAATGGCGTCAATCGCGTCTTGTCTTTCAAGTTTATCAAAGATAGAGATAGCTTTAACTAAACGATCTTTACATCTAGTTGTAACATCGTTTTCGATTTCTGGATCAACCTTATAGAGTTCGATTTCTCTTTTTGGTTTTCCAACTTCTTTAATGATTTCTTCTTGCCAATCACAGAGTTTTTTAATAGCTTCGTGACCAAACATTAAAGCATCAAGCATTTCTTCTTCGGGAACTTCCTTCGCCCCTGCTTCAACCATGTTGATTGCGTCTTTTGTTCCAGCGACAGCAAGATTGATATCAGATTTTTCTTTTTCTGCAACGGTTGGGTTAATGATGAATTTTCCATCAACTCTACCGACATAAACACCAGCGATAGGTCCATCAAATGGAATATCAGAGATACCTAAGGCAAGTGAGGAACCAAGCATCGCACTCATTTCTGGAGTGCAATCGAGGTCAACACTCATCACGGTGTTAACGATTTGGACTTCATTACGGAATCCTTCGGAGAACATAGGTCTAATTGGGCGATCAATTAAACGAGCTGTTAAGGTAGCGTGTTCCCCCGCTCTACCTTCACGTCTCAAGAATGATCCTGGGATTTTTCCAACGGCATATTGTTTTTCTTCATAACCAACAGTTAATGGGAAGAAATCTCCTTCTTTTGGTTCATCTGAGGCACATACTGTGGAAAGAACGGCGGTTTCATTGAGTCTCACAAGGACTGCGCCATCGGCTTGTTTAGCGATTTCGCCAGTTTCAACGACGAATTTCTTTCCTTCGAATTCTAATTCGAATACTCTTTTCATTTCTTTTCCTCTTTTTTAAATTTTCAACGTGACAATTATACAACTTAATATATATTAAATAAATCTTTTTTTGACTACGTACAAAAAAACCACCATAACGGCGGTCTTTTGTTCATCTTTTTCTCGATTATTTTCGTAAACCGAGTTCAGCAATAAGACGGAGATATGCATCACGATCAGTTTTGCTTAAGTAGTTAAGCAAACTTCTACGTTGTCCAACGAGTTTTAATAAACCTCTTTGGCTGGCGGCATCTTTCTTATTTGCTTTTAAGTGAGCGGTTAAAGCGGCAATTTGTTCTGTTAAAAGAGCGATTTGGACTTGGATGGAACCAGTATCCTTTTCATCTTTTCCGAACTTTTTGACGATTTCCGCTTTTCTTTCTTTGGTTAAAGCCATCAAAAGTTTCCTCCTATAAATTTCTTAACTTATTCCCGGGAAAACGTTGAGGATTCGTTATCCTGAGGATAAGTCGCACTTGTAATCATACCTTAACTTATAGTTATTGCAAGTATTTTTTATTCTAATGTTCTTTTTGCTTTTGCTTCATCTTTCTTGAGTTGCTTGACGAGATCATCAACACTATCGAATTTAATGTTTTCTCTCATGTACTCAACAAACTCAATGAAGATGTATTGACCATAAATATTTTTATCAAATCCTATGAAGTGGATTTCAATGATTGGGTTTAAGACAGGGAATAAGGTTGGGTGTGTTCCTATCGAGATGATAGCTTTATATTTTTCATCGTTATATATGCCATACCCCATATATACGCCCTGCTTAGGGGTAATGTATGGGTAGTCTAGTTTAATATTCGCGGTAGGGAATCCTATTTTTCTTCCATTTCCAAGACCATGATGGACCATTCCGCATAAACGATAAGGGCGACCAATTAATCTTTGAACATCTTTAACATCACCATCTTTAATTAATGAGATGATTTTTCTTGAAGAAATCTTTTCGCCTTGGTCTAAGACGAAACTAACGATATCAACATCGAAATAATTAGATAAGTAAGTAGCGTTACCTTCACCACCATTACCAAAAGTGTAGTCTTCTCCACAGACAATCTTTTTAGGAGCGATTTTATTTAAGACGTAATCGATGAATTCATAACGAGTAAGTTCAGCGACTTCTAAATCGAAATGTAGTATATATAAATAATCCACTCCTATATTTTCGAAGATCTCGGCTTTATCCGCGGTTGAGGTGATAGCGAGCTGTGAACTTCTCTTTTTTAAAACGTATAGA
>JAFSNY010000084.1 GCA_017447305.1 Bacilli bacterium
GCTGTGGCATCTAGATATTTCTTAATTTCATCATCAATGTAATCTTCATCTTTTGTGAATTTATAGCTAAGCAATCTAGAAATGTCGGCAATTTTCTTTTTATCTTCCAAGAAGTGAACCTTTCCAAATACGACCACGCTTTTAAAAGAGAGATACCAATTAGCATCATCTCTTTCTGCTTCTTGGATAACCGTAAACGAACATTTGTTATTATTTCTTATGCAGTCCATTTTGTGACCAAATCTACTCGAGTGGAAATATATTTTGTTTTCTTCTCTTAAGAGATAATGGTTCATGGTCATGCCATATGGATAACCATCTTCAGTAACCACAGAAAGCACTCCTCTAAGCTCTTCTTCGAGAATTTGATAGCATTCTTCTTTTGAAATAATTTGTTTAATTCTTCTAACTTCGTGAAACATAAGTTTTTTCTTTTTAATGTCCAAATGGACCGTGATGTCCACTTGATGGTTTTATATCTTTTATGGACTTAAGAGCTTCTTCTTTTGTTTTAAAGACTCTACTTCTTCTTAGTCTAATTGCTCCATCTGTGCCTTTTATTTGCACAGTTATAAAATCACGTGTTTCTTTTAACACTAAGACCTCTGTTGGAATACGATTAGATTCTAGAATCCAAGCCATATTTTAAGTTTATCCCATATAAACAACTGAGTCACCAAATTTAGCTTTAATAAATGTTGCGATATTTTCTTGTTTTAAAGCATTAATTAAAACTTTGGTTTTTTCTGAATCTTGGCGACCATCTTTAACAGCGATAACATTGGCCATTGTTCTAGCAATATCAGATTCTTTATCTTCAGTAACTAAGCATCTACTCACCACTCCAGCTGATAGAGCGTAGTTTCCGTTAATTACTGCATAAGCGCAATCGGATAACATTAATGGAATATTCTGAGCTTCGACTTGAACGATATTTGCCTTATCCATGTTATGCTCTTTTAACAAAGTTAAGGCTCTTTCATAATTCGATTTATCGCTAGGAACGATAATCTTGTCTGAAGTTGTGTAATTGTCTAGACTAGCTTTACTACCTTTATAGATTCCCATTGGTTCAAAATGAACATCCATAACAGGAACTAAATGAGTGCCATTTGCAGCATTAAATTCTTCTAAATATGGCTTATGTTGGAAGTAGTTAGCATCTAACTCTCCATTTTCAAGAGCGTAATTAGGAAGAACATAATCATTGAACACTTTAATTTCAAGTTCATAACCTTGTTCTTTGATATAAGGCTTTGTTTCTTCCAAGATTAAGGCATGTGGAGTTGAAGAAGCTCCCACTACGATGGTTTTAGATTGTCTAGAACATCCAGACAATATAGACAATAAAGATAAGCTAAACAATGTAATTAACTTTGTTAATGTTTTATGCATAAGCACCTCCAGAGTAAAACCCTTACTAAAATGTTGTTGATAATTTGGATAATTGAGACAAGTAGAACAATAAAGACAACCGATTGAGCAATGATGTTCCAATTGAATCTTTGGAAGCCATAAACTATCGCATAGTTACCAAGACCTCCTCCACCGACCACTCCTGCCATTGCTGAATAGCCGATGATATTGATTAATGTGATTCCTAAAGCATTCACCAAATACGGTGTCTTACAAGCCCACTTTATTCTGATGATAATCTTAAAATTACTTGCTCCATCGATTTTCGCCGCCTCAATAATCGAATAAGGAACTTCAGAGAGGATCTCTTCTATCAATCTAATTTCAAAAGGAATCGCACATATGGTTAAGGGAACAATCATGGCTTTTGTGCCAATCGCTGTTCCAATAAGCATTCTGGTAAATGGAAATAAAAATACCACTAAAAGGATAAATGGTATTGAACGACCGATATCCACTACTCGGTTAAGGATAAAGTTGATGACTCTGTTTGGAAACAAACCTCCTGGTCGCGTTTCACTAACGATTGATCCAAGAGGCATAGCAATAATCCAAGAGATGAATAAAGAAATAAACGACATGTAGATTGTTTCAATTAATGCATTAATCATTTATTCTCCTTAACGACAGAAAAAGCACCCTTTCGGATGCTTGCTATTAAGACATATTCTTATTTTAGGTCAAATATGGCTTTTGGAAGATAAGCTGTGTAGCGAGGATAATCGCTGCCTTCGCTTTCAATTAAGATTCCGTAATCATAGCCGTCTGCTACCACATAGATGCAATGCCAATAACCATCTTTATCTTCATACATCTTTTCTTTGTTTTCTCTGACATAATCACGGTCATTAAGAGGATGTTTAAGCAAATCTTCAAATTCTTCTTTTGCTAATCTAATAACCTTTTCGATGATGAATTCATCTTGAGGGTAGATTTCAGAAGGCATTGGCTTTCTAACAAAGTTAACTTTCATTTATCTCACCCCCATTTGGTCGATATCAGCGAGTCCCTTTAGTGAACCATCTTCATAAAATTCTTTGAGTTCAGAAATTGTGTAGATAAGGACTTGGCATTCATCCATGGTCTTAGGATTATTGGTGGCAAATACCACCGAATTGTTCCAAAGACCGACCGCCACTCTTGGTTTATTGAATAGGATGTAACTCCTGTTAAGAATGAGAACCTTTTTATCGGTAATTTTTAAGGAAATATCTAAGCTATAGTCTTTCATCTTAGTTCTCCCATGGGCTATTTAGCCAAGTAACTAGTTCTTTAAGTGAATCGCTTTCAAATAATGGTTCATCCCAATGGCCTTCACCATCAGGAGTTCTCCCATAAACTGCGTATCTATGCTTATTCCAACAACAATTGATTTGAATTGTGAACATCACATCGCCAGTTTCTAGGTTTGCGAAACGGAAGTCATCGTAAAGTGGTCCGTTTAATGGGCAGTTATTTTTAAACCAAACATACCACTCTTTGAGGTTGACCTTTCCACCAACTTTGACTTGTTTAACTATGTTACCCATCTTCTTAGTTTTATTTATAAGAGATGAATCTTTACAGAACCAATCGTACCATCCAGCTTGAATTTGGGTTTTGACGTCTGCGCCATCATATTTCCCAGAAAGGAAATTGTTGATCCATTCGTTAACGCTAATTCTGTCTCTCATTACGCTAAGACCTCCATAACATCACTTACTGGAACCATGACATTGATTCGATTTGCAACCATCCATGAAACTTGTTTGTCGTTCATATCGCCACCAGTGACTTTAATGGAAACCCAAGTTCCATGAAGAGCATGTTCATCGGTAGAAATTTCAAAAGCCTCTCCGATAACTGTATGTTTTCCATACTTACGGAAAATGGCCTTGACTTTTGAACCGATTTTAATTTCTTCTTTTTTCATCGATTATTGACCCTCCTTTGGTCATATGTATATTCGCTCTAAGTGGGTCATATAGCAAGTTATATCTAAGATATAAAGCATTATAATTTAAAGGTATTTTTCATACTTATCAAGATAGAAGTTAGAACATTTACAACAATAGAATTTCCCGCTTGTTTATAAAGTTGAGTTTCACTAACTCCACTAGAAAAGGCGACATCAATTCTTTCATCTGTCCAACCCATTAATCTCCAACATTCTCTTGGAGTTAATCTTCTGATATTTATGAGTTCATCCTTATCCTCAACCACCACTCCAACATCTGAGACACTTGTCTTAAGAGTCGGTATCATGCTCTTTTGTACGACTCCTCTTTTATATTTCATTCGGTTAGTATAAATTCCATCCCCAACTTCTGCCGCAGCATAACCAGCTTTAGTGGCTTGAGGAACTAGGATCACATTATCCTTTTGAACTGTTGTAATCGTATTAGTAATTGGTTCATCTTTAACATGAAGCTTTTGTTTATAGCCACCACCTTCTACAGGGCGACCTCTAATTGCTCCTACAGCTGGGAGCATAACAAAGTTATCTGTGGCTCTTCCACCAGGATTTGTTGTGATGGTAAAAGCAACTTCAGATTCATTATCGTGTGGCCTAAATCTCTTCCCACGGATGAATCCGTTTCGATTTTCCATGTCGCAAGCATATTTAATGAATCTATCCGATAAGAAATATCGTTCTTCCACTTCCTTTTCGAGTAAATCGCTTAATTTGGTTTTAAGTTCCTGTGTTTCTGGAAATTCAAATTCTCCATCGTAATTAAGAACAGATAACATGAAACAACGTTCTCTATTTTGAGGAACACCATAATCTCGAGCGTTTAATACCTTATAAAATGATTTGTATCCAAGTGAGGATAAATAATCTATCCACTCCTGGAAAAGAGGAAGAAATCTTTTAGAAACAATATTTTTAACGTTTTCCATTAATAAATATTTAGGAAGCGTGTTATTAGCTTTGCTAACTTCAAGTAGTCTTTGTACTTCCCATAGGAGTGAACTACCTGTGTTGCTACCTTTATCAAAGCCTTTCATTTGACCAGAAATAGAAATATCAGTGCATGGAAATGAATAAGTCCATAAATCAACTTTCGGTAATCCCTCAACGGTTTTAATATCGCCTAGGTTGATAGTCCAACCATGAAGCTTTCGATAAGTTCTAACGGAATATTTATCAATATCGCACATTGCAACAACTTCATGAGCAATTCCACTTCTTTTTAAGGCCTCAGCTTGCGCACCAACACCAGAAAATAATTCAATGACTTTTAACATCGATGACCTCCAAATAAGGCCACCGACTCTGACCTTTAAGACTTTGTCTTTACCATCCTTTTCGTGGATAGGAGAACGCCATAATCCTATCCACTACTTTGAAAGGAGGTAATTTCTATGACTAACAGATAATCTACAGAATTAAAAAATCCTCTATTTCGTTTAGAGGAATTTGCTGTCCATCTCTTACTAAGAAGCAGTTCTCATAACTGCCCTTATGTCTTAGATATCTTTTTACAATAACATCTGCATATTTTTCATCAAATTCCATCGCTAGGCCATTTCGATTTAGATCTTCACAGCAGATAAGTGTTGTACCACTACCACCAAATAAATCTAGGACTCTTTGATGTTCTTTAGATGAATTTTGAATTAGATAGCCAAATAGGTCGAGCGGCTTCATTGTTGGGTGAAGGTCATTCTTTCTTGGCTTATCAAATTCTAAGAAGTTTGTGCAGGTTAAACCACCATAGAAGTTATGGCTTCCATCTTTCCATCCATACATGCATGGTTCATAAATCCATTTATAATCAGCATACGATAGATTTGGTGATGGTTTTTTCCAAATAAGCATGCTACGGAAATCTAGTCCTACATCAAATAATGAATTGATGATATTTCTTAATTCCATCGTGGCAAACCAGATATAAAAAGCACCACCTGCTTTTAGTGATGCCTTTAGGTTTGTAAATACTTTATCAAGGAATGCTTTATAAGCTTCTTTATCCATGAAATCGTTCTTAATGGTTTGTCCATCGCTACCTTCGTAATTTACGTTATAAGGAGGATCTGTAACCACTAAGTCGACTTCTTTATTTTCAATTAATTTTTTGACTTGTTCAGGGTCAGTAGAATCACCAACTAGTAATCTATGATTACCTAAGAGATATAAGTCTCCTTGTTTTGAATATGGTTCATCCACTAAGAATTGACCTTCATCAAAATCATCTTCTTCCACTTTAATTCTATCTTTGAAATCCATGAATTTTTCTGGCATGCCAAATTTAGTAAAGTCAAATTCAGGAAGAGCCTTCATTTCAAGTCTAACAAGTTTACCATTCCATTTTGAATTCATGCTAGTCATGTTATCCGCTAAACGGTAGGCTTTAATCTGGTCTTCAGTTAATTTATCAGCTAAGATACACGGAACTTGTTTAATGCCCATTTTCTTTAAGGCCTTAATTCGAGTGTGCCCTGCTACTAAAACATTATCTTTATCAATAACAACAGGTACTAGAAAGCCAAAGTTCTTAATTGACTCCACTACAGCATCAACAGAATTATCATTATCGCGTGGGTTATTTTCATAAGGAATAATCGCATCCACGTCATGCATGATAATTTCAAGATTCATATCTATTTCAGGAAGAGCTTCCACTATTTCTTTTTCTTCGTTGGTTTCAGACATGTGACTTTATTCCCCTCCTTAAATTGACGACCTTCTAGGTCTTTATCCATTTCAGGATCTACAAACTTCTTTCCAAAATAGAAGAAAACTTCATCACTGCCTGGATACCATTTCTTTTTAGTTGTTCTAATTCGTACAGCTTTACCATTACTATCAATAGTATCTTTTTCAGTAACGTGTTCAGGTTTATAGTAACCAAACGCTCTTCTAATAGTTTCTTGGATATATTGTTTTTTAGAAACAATGCCTTTTCCTTCAAACGCCATTTTGAACATCTCATCATAATTAATGAGTTCTTCTAGTTCTTCTAAAGTCATCGCTTCGGTTTTGGCAATTTCTTCTTTAGGATATTTGTATCTAACAAGCGTTGCGAAGGTCATGAGCTTTTCAGCATAGACCTCTTCGGCTATCCACTTCTTTACTCTTTCTTCGGCCGTCATGGATAACCACCTCCTTTGTCTACAAAGAAAATCCTTTATGGGCGCGAAGCCTTAACTACGGATTTCCGCAAGAAAAAAGATGGCACATTGCCATCCTTAATCCTAGGCCTTGGAGCCAGTTATTCCATCTTACTCAAAATCTACCAAATTAAAGTCGTTCTGTAAACCATTTTTTTCGATGTATTCTGAACTTTTACATAGTAAGTTGTTAATGAGTTTTACTATGTTCTGATATCTTTTTGAGTGGGATAGATATTACTTACACTTTAAATAACATAGATTATATATAGCGTACAAATTGTGCAAAAATTTTTTAAATAGATGGTATGTCTTCCAAATAATAAGTGTAAGCCTTAAATGATTCTTTCAACTGTTCAGCCTTTTTAATTGTACTGATAAGCGTATCTTCCCAAGTTTCACTGTAACAGCTGATGCCATTATCAAAATCACTTTTATCTTTGAATAAATAAATCATTCTCTTTCTATAAATAGGCTTTTCTTTGCCGAGAATTGCAATACCTTCCTCAACGTCTTTGACAGTCAACCCAGTCTTAGTTGATACAAGAATGAAATTATGCTTGAAGTATTCGCTAAAATCATGATCGTTGTCATCAAGAATTAAAATGTTATCAATGTCTTTACATTTATTTTGTAAATAGGCCAACACTTCTATGGCTTTAGGGTTTGAAGACAAAGTCTTCCCTCTAAAAGCATCCCTGATTCTAATTCCTTTTTTCTCAATGGTTTTTAATCTTTCTTCATAAACTGACTCTGCAAACCTAGCCTTAGAAGTAATAACAAGTTCTGCACCAGTTGACTCCAACAAAGCTTGTAGTAGATACAGTTTTTCGTCTTCTATTCCAAGAACGCCCGTTTCAGCAGTTCCTATTTCAGAATTAAGAACACCATCAATGTCACAAAATACTAGTTTCATAAAACCTCGACTATCAGCAAATAAAAAACCTCATTGTTAATTCGAGAATATACACCGTAATCAAAAATGTAATCATTTTGAATATTTAAAGCAAAATCATTGTTATTGGTTCTCTTAGAACTAACTGGCCATTCCTTGATACACGCCTTGTGTTCTCCTCTAGAAATAGAAAATGGTCCAGAGCGAGTATCTTTGCGAGGTTCTGCAAAATAGGTTGGGTAATTTGTAATAAAAACAAAGTACCCTTTTTTAAATTGCTTATCCTTCACAAATTGCTCTAATCTGTATATGTCTTCCCAAGCATCAAACCTTCCATTGGTGGTATCCTCTTGATTGTTTAGTCTAATATTCTCTCCAAAGAGGACAGTCTCAAAAGATCTTGTTTTATATTTAAATTCAAAAGCAATTTTCTCTTCTTTGCTTTTCACTAATAAATCAAAGCTAATTTTCTTATCGCCAAACACAAAATGCTTAGGATTGTTCCATGGAGTATATTCAGGCAAAATCTGATAATCAGGAAACATTTTATTTAGCTCAATAGCGAAAACGTCTCTTAATTGAGCTTCAGATACAAAACAATCGTAACCATTATTTTTGATATTAGTTAAAATATCGGTAATATTTTTTGTTATTAACATAGTTCTTCCTTTCTATTCTATCAAATAGTTATTTGTCGTTGCTATATAAGAATTTTTTGTTTAAATCATTATAATTTTCTTCATAAAAATTCTTTAATCTTTGAATCAGCTTTAAAAGAATTGACTTGTAGTCCCAGATGCCATTTTCATTTTTCGTTCCAATTACATCATCGGGAATATTTTCAAATTGTGATTTAAAGTCCTTAAACAAGGCATATTCAATCATTTCATAGGTGTTTGATAAATAATTCAGCAACTGATGCAAATGAAGGTAATAACCACATTCTTTATTTGTATCAACGATTTCTAGATATCTCTTTTTAATATCGCTTTTAATGATCGCGATTGATTTGTCTGCATCTTCCTTGAAGGTTGGAATGCTATCCAAAACAAAAATGCTATTAATCGTCTTTTCCATTGCCTTCATGGTTCCAACTAATTTATCAAGCGCATAACCAAAGAAAATATCAACTGGTCTGTAGTCGAATTTAACATCATTCATTTCTTCTTCAAGTGGGTTCACTACTTTTGTAAGAAGATACCATGAGTATTTCCTATAAGCACTCTTGGTTTTGCTTAATAAATATTTGATTAATCGATATTCTTCTCTGAGTTCACTATCGGAAAGAGAATCAACATAGTTGAAATATTTATCCTTTGCATCAATATCAAAGCAGTTGTCTAAAGCTTTAACATCTTCTTTTCTTTCTGCGACTTTGAGAAAGTCTCTCATTTCAAAAACTGAATGAAAAATATGATGTGGATTCTTTCTTGTAAATTCGTACAGCATAACAGTGTTGCCGACAAGACCTACACCATCATCAGAGAACAACCATTTATAATGTTTTTCTCCGTCATTTAATAATTCAGGATAAGAAAACTTAAGGTCAAACTTCTTGCAAAGCTCGTAGATTTTCTTTGTTGCGTTATATTCGCTTGTTACCAGCGCATAGTGTTTTCCGTTAAATAATGTGCTAGCCATAATTATCTCCCTGATGCAGCTTCATAAATTAATCCAACAACTGCATCGCCTTCCGCTACTACCCAACCAGTCCAATCTCTAGTGACTTTTTGACTAGCATCATATGTGCCTAGCACTCTACCACCTTCATCTTTAGCGGTTTTGTTTCCTTGTGAGTCAGTTTCAATAGTACCAATGACTCTCTGGTTTCTGTCTTTAATTGTTTCTAACATAAATCCTTCTTTCTAACCATATGAGATTTAAAAAGCCCATCAACTGATGGGCATGTTAGTAACAATATCCCATCATCCTAGCATTAGCACCTTATCAAAGACAAAATGACAGGTTGCTGGTGGATCATCGAGCTAGTCTCTCCCCACACTCTTTATGGTTGATTTAATTGTACTAATTTCTAAGGTTTTTTCAACACTATTTTTTGTACTTTTTTGCTTATGTATTTAGTAAGTAAATCGTAGATTTTTTACTAAATACATAAAAACTCATCTTTAAAATACGGCATCAATTATGTAATCAATATTGTTGTTTTTGAAGAAATCTAAAACACCTTTTAAATGTACTCTTCTGCAGAATTCAATGAAGTCACCATAAGACATGATTTTCA
>JAFSNY010000085.1 GCA_017447305.1 Bacilli bacterium
CAATAGAGGATTTTTTAATTTTAGAATCTGCTAACTAGTCACTGGTTAGTTATTCAAGTGGGTGAGGCTTTTCGTTTTTCCCTCACCCACATCTATTAGGTCAACTGGAGAGAAGACCACCAAGTAGGAGGTTTTCTTTAATGTTGAAAGTCATTGAATTATTCGCAGGAGTCGGTGCTCAAGCTGAGGCCTTGAAGCAAGCTGGTATAGAACATGAGGTTGTCGCTATAAGCGAAATCGATAAATATGCGATTCAAACATATCGAAAGCTCCATGGTTGGGTTACCAACTTAGGAGACATCAAAGCAATAAAAGAACTACCTCAAGCGGACTTATGGACATATTCATTTCCATGTACCGATATCTCGATTAGTGGACAGATGAAAGGATTCGATAAGAATTCTAATACTGGATCATCTCTTTTATGGGAAGTTCAAAGATTACTAGAAAAAGCCAAAGAAAATGGAAACTTGCCGAGATTCCTTTTAATGGAAAACGTCAAAAACATAGTTTCCAAACGATTCTTGCCACTTTTTACGACTTGGATAGATTATCTTTCATCCCTTGGCTATAAGTCCTTCTATAAGGTGCTTAACGCTAGGGATTTCAATGTTCCTCAAAATAGAGAACGCTGTTTCATGATTTCTATCCTTAACTACGATGGAGTGTTCAATTTCCCTGAAACCACAGGGCTTAAGGTTACACTTCAAGAACTACTCGAAAAAGAAGTGGATGAGAAATATTTCTTAAGCGATAGATTCATTAAATATGCTTGCGATATGGAAAATCGAAATGGATTCATCCGTGGGAAGAGATTCCGTCCTCATGATGGTGAATCAAAAGTCGCTTATACGATTACCACAAACCCAGGAGGAAGAGCCACTGATAACTTTGTTATGCTCCCAGCTGTAGGAGCGATTAGAGGTAGACCAAATGGCAATGGTGGTTACACTCAAAAACTCCATGTGAAAGACGAACCGATAGTTAACACGATTACTACCGTTCAAAAAGATAATGTGATCCTAGTTCCTCAAGCTACTAAAGCTGGTTATGCAGCTGCAGAGGTAGGGGATGGGATTTATACAAACAGGATGAAATACAAAAGAGGCGTGGTGCAAAAATCCATGATTCCGACTTTGAAGACATCTTGTTCCGATATCGGAGTGGTTGTTACCGATAAAGATGAATTAATCAATATCAGAAGATTAACACCACGCGAGTGTTGGAGACTGATGGGCTGGGATGATGAAAGAATCGACGTCGCTTTCTCTAGCGGAAGTAGCGAAACCCAGCTCTATAAAATGGCAGGAAACTCCATCGTTGTTAATGTGTTAAAACGCATTTTTGAATCGATGAAGTTCTTCGACCTATAATCCCTTAATAACTTGCTATTATCACTCTTTAGAGTGATATATATAGTAACGAAAGGAAGAAAAACGATGAAAAAAGAACAAATCAAAATCGATGACAAAGTAAGAGCGATTTTCAGAAAATACGGCCGCCACGAAGTCATCGGTACAGTGTTTGAAATAAGCACTGATGAACATGCTCTCCAAGGCACTTGGGTTTCCATCAAAGTCACTGGTGGTGACATGAATGACAAACAAGTTTCTTGGATGGTTGCAAATCGAATCAATGTAATGGTTCCAGTTAGCGATGTAGTGGAGGTGCTCCAATAATGAGAGACAGAATTCCAGTACATAGATGGATTGATGAATTCCTTGAAGGAAACTTCGATTCAAGTGATGTTAGAACCCAAATTAACGCAGGATGGTACGATTGGTTCTGCAAAGACTCATCACTAGTGAAGAAAACAGCCAAGATGGGTAACATCATCAAACAAATAAGAGAAGGTGGTAAGGTAAACCTTAGTGATTGGTATGTTTGGTTTAAAAATAACTGCCCACTCAACGGACCTTTATACGATGACTTTAGATTCGCATCCTTAGAAACTGGAGACGTGATGTTCACAATTCAAATAAGCTGTTGCTGGAACAAGCATCGCTATGCAGTTTATGGAAGAACACCAGACGGTGAAGGTCACTGGGATAAACCATTATTCGAATCTGATTCCTTGAGAGATTTAGTCAAATGGCTTAATTCTCCTTGGGAAAATTGATGTCGCACGCACGCAGAAACGAAGTAAAGAAGTGTCTGGAAAACACCTCCAGACGCTTTTCTTATTAACTTGCTATTACTATGTAATAGAGCGAATATGTAAGTACCAGAAAAGAGGTGCTAAAAATGAAAGATTATAGCTTAGAAATTACCTTGAAGGTTACTGAGGATAAAGGCATCATCATCGGCCGCTCGGTCATCCTATTTGGAAAGCCAAGAGTGGTGGCAGGATTATGGAACAACGCGGTAGTGTTCGCGATGAACAACCCAAAAACTATGAGCGATTGCCAAGTTCTCATTTATACCATTGAAGAATTAAAGCAATTTGTTAAAGAAGGCGACCTCAAAGGCCTTGCGAACCTGGAGGATGTCAAATAATGAAAGTCAATTTTGTTAGAAAACCAACTCCAAGCGAGTTATATCCTCAAGATGAGTTCATCATCGAGAAAGTGGTGAAGCTTTCAAAAGAAGAATTCGAAGATTTGCTTAAGAATCCACTTAATGATAGAAGTTATGTCCGAGATAACAAAAGCCTTATGTTCGAAGATAAGGATGGTTATTGGCATTGCATCTATGTAGTCGCTGAAGATTACGATTATGGAATCCTAATTGAAAGCGAAGGTAGTGATTATCCTAGATATACTGCTGACCTTCCTAAAGCCTTATTTGATTTAAAGTAAGACAAAGTCTTAATAACAAGCATCCGAGAGGGTGCTTTTTCTGTCGTAAAGGAGAATAAATGATTAATGCGTTATTTGAAACAATCTACATGTCCTTTATATCTCTTTTACTCAGCTGGGTAATAGCGATGCCTCTAGGATCCATTGTTAGTGAAACTCGTCCTGGAGGATTATTCCCAAATAGAATCATCAATTTCATTCTTAATCGAATTGTTGATTTAGGTAGATCAATACCGTTCATCTTGCTAGTGGTATTCCTATTTCCTTTTACCAGAATGCTTATTGGAACAGCGATTGGTACGAAAGCCATGGTTGTTCCATTAACCATATGTGCGATTCCTTTTGAAATTAGATTAATAGAGGAAATCCTTTCTGAAGTGCCTTATTCGATTATCGAAGCCGCGAAGATTGATGGAGCTTCTAATCTTAAGATTATCATCCGAATAAAGTGGGCTTGTAAGACACCGTATTTGGTGAATGCTTTAGGAATCACATTAATTAATATCATTGGTTATTCTGCGATGGCTGGAGTGGTTGGCGGAGGAGGCCTTGGAAACTATGCGATAGTCTATGGCTTTCAAAGATTCAATTGGAACATCATCGCTCAGTCGGTTGTTTTAGTTGTTTTGCTGGTCTCGACAATTCAGATAATCAACAACATTTTAGTTCGTATTTTATTAAGGAGAATTTTATGCGTAAGACATTAATTTCACTTTTCCTGCCTGCTTGCTTGTGCCTGCTTGCGCTGGTAGGGTGCTCAAAATCATCTAAAACCATAGTGGTGGGAGCAAGTTCAACTCCTCACGCTCTAATCCTAGAAGAGGCAAAGCCTTATATCGAAGAACAAGGATACAGACTCGATATCAAAGTCTTTAATGATTATGTCCTTCCTAACTATGTTTTAGAAAACGGAGAACTTGATGCGAATTATTTCCAACATGAGCCTTATCTCAATGAATTTAACGCTGCTAATGGCACTCACTTAGTTAGTGTTCTTAAAGTTCACTTTGAACCAATGGGAATTTATTCTGGTAAAAGACATAGTCTAGATGGTCTAACTAGTGCAGACAATATACTAGTTCCTAGCGATAAATCGAATTATGACCGAGCAATGGTCTTATTGTCCGAACATGGTCTAGACAATATGCCAGTGACTCAAGTTGAAGCTCAGAACATTCCACTTATGTTAAGCGACTGCTCTTTAGCGGTCATCAACGGTAACTATGCTTTATCAGCTGGGATAGTGGATAGATGTTTAGTCACAGAAGATAAGAATTCTGATATCGCCAAAAAGATGGCCAATGTCATCGCAGTTAAAAATGGCCAAGAAGATAATGAAAAGACACGCGTCTTAATCAATGCTTTAAAACAAGAAAATATCGCTACTTTTATAAAAGCCAAGTTCGGTGATTCAGTTGTCTACATGGTCTAGATTGTCAAAACAATTTAAACAATTGATATAATCTTTGCTAAAATGAAATTGATGAAAAACCTAGCAAAATTCGGAATAACTTTGTTATCTATTACTTCTTTAGCGGCTTGTGGCTCTAAAGGCTATAAAGAACAACCAGCGGATGCTTTCTATCTTAAGCACGCTTATTCCTTTGATCCTACGACAGTTAAAAGTGGCCAATATTTGTTAAGCGGTTTTTACCATAACACCGAGGAATTTGGCTCAAAGGTGATTATCTCTCTTATCCATAATTCCGATGGTGACCACGGAACTGGTGGAAGTGGGCAGCAATATAAATACATCGAAGAATTCCTCAAGAAAAGAAAAGATGTCAAATTCTATTGCATCTACATGGATTCCTATTTGGGCGGAGGCAAATACTATAAAGACAAAATAAACGCCAAAACTGGAATGGCTTATGGAACTCAAATTATCGATACGTTCTATAACAATAACCTTGCCGATATCATGGATGAAGCTAAAGAGGTCTATATGAATTCTCCATTTGGAAGCCATGACTATGATTTAAACGTAAAAGGTGACTTCAATTGGGTCTATGGTTGGGGATTGAACGATCCTATCCCATTTAACTTCTATGTCGATAACACAGAAACTAAACCAAGCTACCATAGCAAGATATATCAACTAAGCGAAATATATCCATTCCATTTCGATTCAGTTGAAACAATTGAGAATATGGTGGATCATCAAGGATTCTTCAAAGAATAAGAGCTCACTTAGGTGGGCTTTTTAAATGTCTGCATGGTCTAGGTTGTTTAAACAATACATACAATCAAGACAACATCTTTGATAAAATTAATTTATGGCGTGGATCCTAGAAAGCAATCGTATCCCAACTGAAGTAGAGGTTCTTAAAGAAACTCGCGATTTTATCACTGTCCGACTAAAAGGTAGTGAAGGAGCAATTCGATTAAGAAGAAGTAGAGTCTTCAAAACAAAAGAAGAAGCTCTTAAATCCATAAAAGATATAAAACCATCAAGTGGACATCACGGTCCATTTGGACATTAAAAAGAAAAAACTTATGTTTCACGAAGTTAGAAGAATTAAGCAAATCATTTCAAAAGAAGAATGCTATCAAATCCTCGAAGAAGAGCTTAGAGGAGTGCTTTCTGTGGTTACTGAAGATGGTTATCCATATGGCATGACCATGAACCATTATCTCTTAAGAGAAGAAAACAGAATATATTTCCACTCGAGTAGATTCGGTCACAAAATGGACTGCATAAGAAATAATAACAAATGTTCGTTTACGGTTATCCAAGAAGCAGAAAGAGATGATGCTAATTGGTATCTCTCTTTTAGAAGCGTGGTCGTATTTGGAAAGGTTCACTTCTTGGAAGATAAAAAGAAAATTGCCGACATTTCTAGATTGCTTAGCTATAAATTCACAAAAGATGAAGATTACATTGATGATGAAATTAAGAAATATCTAGATGCCACAGC
>JAFSNY010000086.1 GCA_017447305.1 Bacilli bacterium
GAAGAGCCGTATGCAGGAAAACTGCACGTACGGTTCCGTGAGGGGTGTTAGGCGGACCTTTCACTGAAAATCAAACTCTATGAAAGGAGAAACTGAGATGCCTACTCGACTTTTTGTATGATTATCATTTCAATTTACGGATTAGACCAATTTGTCGTCGGGAGACTATCTCGCGAACTAAGCGAAAATCTCGCTGATTTATATGAAACCAGTGAGGAAAACTTTATTTTTATATCAAATGAAGGAACAGTTTTTCACCAAGGTGTAGAACAAACTTCATGGGATACATATGTCTTTATCAAGGCAAGTAGAAAATACGACATTATCGAAGATATCGTCGCGCATTTCTTCCTTGATCAATTATCGACATATTCCATCAATGTGCACGTGGAATTCATCTATGATGAAGGCGCTCATACGCATGAAAGAATCAACAAGGAATATCCACGCTTTATCACAGAAGAAAATATCGTCAATGTCGGAAACGAATATGACGATGAAGAAACAGAAGGGGACAATGAAGAAGAGGAGATATTTGATGGAGATATCTTCCAAGACTTCAATAAAAATAATGAATAAACTAACGACACTCGAGTTATCATCTTTAACTCTCAAACAAATCTTAGAAGAAGATATCTTATTTCGCATCGCTATTAAATCAACGATTAAGAAATACGGATTATCATCCAAAGAAGATATCCTTAAAATCTCAACTATTTTAGGTGCGAATCTTCGTCACTATTATTTGCTAGAGAAAATAAGTAAGGATGAAGAACTAGAGCTTGAAGAGATGGATAAATATTATTTTTCCATCATCATTAGTGACGCATTATTTTCTAAGAAAATAAGCAAAGAAGAAATTGGAATGCTTAAGGATAACAAGATCCCAACTAAAAAATATCTTGAACTCCAAGAGAAATATTCCACATTAGATTCGATTAACGCAGTTAAAGAAGAAGTTAGTGATGGAAAGATGTCAGAATTTGAATACCTATCCATCCGTTATAACACTCCTATCTGGCTCGTTAAAATGTGGAATAAACACTTCCAAAGATTCCTTCGTCTTATCTTAAGAAACAACATCCATGAAAGTGATACCTCTTTAGCGGTCAATACCTTAAAGATATCAACCGAAGAAGTATTGCAGATGGAAGGGTTCAAACCATCAACCTTTAATGACATGGTTCTCTATAACGGAAAAGCTATCCGTCATCTCCCAATCTTTAAGAACCATCTTATCTACCCTCTTAAGGAAAGTGAAAGATCGATCTTAGATGAAGTGGAGTTCAAAGAAGATGACCGCATCATCATCTTTGATGACCAAAGAGGAGATAACTTTCATCTTAAGATTAAGGAATTAATTAAAGATACGAACTGGGTTAAGTATTGCACGTCTTCTCATGAAGATTATGGAAAGACGAGAACAATCGTCCAAGAAGATGTCATTAGCCTCAAAAAAGATCGCAACAACTTCGTATCTTACCGTGTTGAACAAAAAGATTTACACACTTGCTTAATCGATGAAGAAAACAATATTGATTTATTCTTCATCATCCCAAAATCATCAAACTTTGATGAAATTAGACATTCTCCAGATTATCTTCTCCATTTCAAAATGGAATCACTCGATGAATTAATCTTGGGAGAAAAACAATTAATCCTCCAAGCCTTAACATACGTTAAAGAAGGAGGCAAAGTCATTTATATCGTTCCAACCTTAAACAATAAGGAAGGAAGAAATCTCATTAAAGAGATACTTAACGTCAGAGAGGATGCCACCCTTATTAAAGAACATCAATTCTTCCCATTTGGTGACTTCCATAACTCTTTATACTTCGCAATTTTAGAAAAGAAGAGAAAAATAGAGGATGATTAATCTATACGATTTAGAAATTCATAAACTCGAAGAGTTAATGCTAAGTGAAGGTCAGAAGAAATATCGTGCGACTCAACTATTCATTTGGCTTTATGATAAGAAAGCTAAAACATTTGATGAGATGAGTGATATTTCTTTATCATTTCGTAATACATTAAAAGAAAAATACACGCTTGATATTCCTAAAATTCATACTTATCAGAAATCTAAAGATGGAACAATTAAACTCCTTCTAGAACTTGAAGATGGGGCAAAAGTTGAAACCGTCTTGATGCGTTATACATATGGAAACGCGATATGTATTTCTTCCCAAGTTGGATGTAATATGGGATGCACATTTTGTTCTTCTGGATTACTCGGAAAACAAAGAAATCTCACCACCGCAGAAATGGTTGGAGAAATCATGGTGATGAATGAAGTCCTTAGGGAAGAAAACCAAGGGCAAAGAGTCACTCATGTCGTCGTCATGGGAACTGGTGAACCATTTGATAATTATGATAATGTCCTCGATTTCATCAAAATCATCAACCATCAAAAAGGTTTAGCGATAGGGGCAAGACACATCACTGTCAGCACCTGTGGTATCCCTGATGGAATTAAAAAGTACGCAAAAGAAGGACTTCAAACAAATCTCGCTATATCTTTGCACGCTCCAAACGATGAGCTTAGAAGCTCATTGATGAAAATCAACAAAGCCTATCCATTAAAAGAATTATTTGAAGCAATTAGAGAATACGAACAAGTAAAAGATCGAAGAGTGACTTATGAATATCTTCTTTTAGAAGGTATCAATGATACAAAAGAATGCGCTGAACAATTAATTGAATTAATTAAAGGGACAATGGGGTATGTTAATCTCATTCCTTATAACGAAACAAATCTCAATTCATATAAAAGAAGCAGTAATAATCGCGTTCACGCTTTCTTAGATTACCTCATGAAAGGTGGGGTTAAAGCAACAATTAGAAAAGAATTTGGCTCCGATATTGACGCGGCATGTGGCCAATTAAGAGCGAAAGTGGAGGGAAAATAGATTGAAAACTAAAAACTATTTAAGCGGTCATTTTTCCTATAAAACCGATTTAGGTCTCGCAAGAATTTCTAACGATGATCGCGTTATCGGTTTGAACAATTCCAAAGGAAATGTCCTTTTGGTTGTTTGCGATGGAATGGGAGGCGCGAAAAAAGGTGACTTCGCCGCAACCATCGCTATTACAACCGTCCAAGAATCGTTTAAGAATCGTAAGAGAGGATTTCTAAATAGAGGTGCAGCGAGGTATTGGTTAGCCAGTGCGATTAGAAAAGCTAACCGCCGCATCTATAATGAGGCTAGTAAAAACGAAGAGATGTATAAAGGAATGGGAACGACGATTACCGCCTTATTAATCGTCAGAGATTATTACGTTGTTGCTCAAGTCGGTGATTCACGTTGCTATACCATCTCCCCAAGAAACAATCAATTCATCCAAATTACAGAAGACCAAACTTACGTCGCATATTTATATCGCACGAAAGCCATTACCGAAGAAGAGATGGCTACTCATCCTAAGAGACACGTCTTAATGAATGCCTTAGGAATTTATCCATCTTTAGAACTCGATATTAAAACTGGACCATATTTAAATGAACCATTCTTATTATGCACAGATGGTTTATACAATAACGTCAGTAAACAAGATATCGAACTCATCTTTAGAGGTGAAGACACTGTAGAACAAAAGATTAGCACACTGATTGCTCTTGCTAACGCCAATGGCGGTAGTGATAACATCGGTATCGTTCTTTGGGAGTCGGATAACTAATGGCACTGAAGATTGGAACAATCATCGATGGAAGATACCGCATCGATGCAAGAATCGGTCATGGTGGGATGGCGGAAGTTTATGAAGCAACCGATGTCATTAATAAAAGAATCGTTGCAATTAAATTCATCCGTGAAGACGTCATGCAAAATCCGATTAATTTAAGAAGATTTGAAAACGAAGCGATGATTGCCGCTTCTTTAAATCATCCTAATATTATCAAAGTCTATAATCATGGTGTGTATGATGGAAGACCATATATTGCTAACGAATATATCAAGGGACAAACATTAAAAGATGTCCTCGATTTCCGCGGTTCATTATCAATTGAAGAAGCCTTATCGGTCATGATTCAATTATCAAACACCTTATCGTACGCCCACCAACACAACATCATCCACCGCGATGTTAAACCACAAAATATGTATCTTCTCGCGGATGGTACATTAAAGCTTGGTGATTTTGGTATCGCTCAAGCTGATGGATTTAATGATAACCTCACCTCAACTGGTGATATTGTTGGATCTGTTTATTATCTTGCTCCAGAAATTTCTAAGGGAGGAGTAGCGACCGCGCAAAGTGATATCTATAGTGCGGGTGTCACCTTCTTTGAACTTATTACTGGACACGTCCCATTTATGAAAGATAACGCCGTTAATATTGCGGTCGCACATATTAAAGAAAAATTCCCTTCTCCAAAGAAATATTTACCAAGTTGCCCAAAAGAGATTGAAAGAATCATCTTTAAATGCACGAAGAAATCGCTTAGAGAGCGTTATAAAACCATGGATGATTTATATGAAGATTTAGTGAATCTTAAAAATAATCCATCTTTATATAAAGATAAGAGAGGAATTCTCGCGAAGATATTCGGTTTTAAATGATGGCTGAGAAACAAGGATTAATCGTTAAAGCAAAATATGGAGTCTTTACTATCATAAGTGATGACATCACCTATGAATGTAAGAAGAGAGGGTCTCTTAGTAAAGATAAAAAGAATCTCCTTGTTGGAGATATCGTTAATTTTGATGATGAAGACTTAATGATCTTTGATGTTAAAGAAAGACATTCTCATCTCATTAGACCAAATATCGCTAATGTCGATCAAATGATTATTATCTTCTCTTTAATAGAACCAGAATTCTCTTATTATCTCGCTTTAAAATATGTGACTTACGCCAATAAATATCACATTCCATCCATCCTAATTCTCACTAAAGAAGATAAGAATGTTTCTAAAGAAAAGATCAATGAAATCGTTGAAACATTCAATAAATTATCAATCCCTGTTTATTCTGTCTCAAATAAGACAGGAGAAGGATTAGATAAAGTTAGACCACTCTTTAAAGAGAAAACAACATGTTTAATCGGTCAATCAGGAGTGGGAAAATCTTCCTTATTAAACGCTCTTGATCCATCATTTAAAAGAAGTGAAGGATCTTATAGTGAAGCGCTTGGTAGAGGGAGACATGAAACAAAAGAAGTTGTCTTATTAAAATATCAAGATGGTTTTATCGCTGATACACCAGGGTTTTCTTCTTTAGATTTAAATTTATATAAAGAAGATTTAGCGAAATATTTCCCTGGTTTCGAAGAAAGAAGTAATGATTGTTATTTTACTGACTGTCTTCATATCAGTGAAAAAAACTGCCAGGTAAAAAAGGATTTAATGGAAGGCAAAATTCCTCAAATTGCCTATGATACTTATCTCAAATTATCTAATGATGCGATATCATATATCAGGAGGTTCCAAAAATGAGAAAAATATATATTTCCCCATCCATTCTCGCCGCGGACTTTTATAAGCTCGGAGAAGAAATCAAAGCAATTGAAGATACAGGTGCAGAATATTTACATTTCGATGTGATGGATGGACACTTTGTTAATAACATCTCCTTTGGTGTTCCTGTTTTAAAAAGCATCGGAAAAAGGCATCACTTAATTAATGATGTCCATCTCATGATTGAAGAACCATTTAGATACGCTCCTAAATTCATTGAAGCGGGGGCAAATATCATTACCTTCCATCTTGAAGCAGTTAATGAAACAGAAGTATTTGAATTAGTGAAATATCTTCACGATAACAAAATAAAAGCGGGTATCTCCATTAAACCGAACACTCCAGTCGAAACATTACTCCCTTATTTAGAGATTTTCGACTTAGTTTTAATCATGTCGGTTGAACCAGGATTTGGTGGTCAAGAATTTATGGAAAACGCTCTTGATAAAATCGCTTTCCTCAGAAAAGAGATCGATGATAAAGGATATCATGCTTTAATCGAAGTCGATGGCGGAATTAACGAAGAAACCGCGAAGAGATGTATCGATGCTGGTATTGATATCTTAGTGGCTGGATCATATATTTTTAAGAGCAAAGATTATAAGAAAGCAGTGGATTCCTTACGTAAATGAAACCAATCATTATCTTACTTGCATGCCTCATCTTTATCTTTTTTACAGGATTTGTCGTCCTTTCTTTTATAAACTACAAAAAAAGATTTAACGTCAAATATAATCCTTTAAACATGTTCCCTTACGAACTTAATTTTGAAGCATCTTTTAAAGATAATTTCTTAGGAAATCTCTTCTTATTCTTTACTTCCCTTATTTCCATTACTTTTTATGTGTTAATTGTTAAGCTATCTAGTGGAGGATTTATTATCATCCTAGCGGTCGCAGGAATTCTTTCAAGTGTACTTCTTGCGGTTGTTCCTCTTCTTCATCTTAAATATTTAAAAACCCATATCGCTGTTGATATCTTCTTTTTCATCGGTGTTTTAATTAGCATTATCTCTAACGCTTTGATTTGCCTAAATTATTATCAGACTTGGTTAGATAGCAATAATAATCCATCATTTGTTTTGATGATTGTTTATTTCGTCTTTGGAGCGATATTTCTCCTTATCTTATTTAACCCAAAGATGTCTATTTGGGCTAAACTTGAACAAGTCACTAATAGTGATGGCACTAGTTATTATAAGAGACCAAGATTCTTCCCTCTTGCTTATACAGAGTGGTTAGGATATGTCTTTTATCTTCTCTCAATCGCTATAACTCTAACAACATATCTTGTTGGGATCTATTGATTTTTCTTTTAATATATTTGCACGTGAAAACAGTATTAAAACACGTTTTTTATTTTTGCAAACAAAACAAGAATCATATCAACGTGTTGCAAAAAATAAATGTGTTGCAGAAAAACGAAACAGATCGTCAGCTAGATATAAACTTTAATATTCACGAAAAAGGATTATAATATTAAACTTTGTTTAAATTTGTTAAACATACATTTTTTTACTTAAAATTGCCGATTATTAACTTTAATATTCACGAAAAAGGATTATAATATTAATGTATGGAAGAGAAATTATTGTTTTCAACTTTTTTGCAGGATATAAAAGAAAAAGAGAATTTTTCTAACGCAACCTTGGCGAGATATATGAATTGTTCTGAAGGGGCGGTGTCTTTGTACTTATCCAAAAAATCTCTTGTTGGCTATGACAAAATCGTTGCGTTAAGAGAATCTCTTAAAAACATTGAATATAAAGACATTTATACCTATATTTTTGATCATTTTCCAGTAGGCTTTTATCATGGATCTAGACAAGGTATTGATGGAAATATCGATCCTGATAGAAATAAAAATAAGACACTTGATTTTGGTCATGGTTTTTATCTTGGAACAACATTTAAACAGTCATCCACTTTTGTTGCTGCAGAAGATGGAGGGAAAGATCGTGTTTATAAATTCTCTTTTAGTTTAGAGGGTCTAGATTATTTGGAATTAAGAGATATTAGGTGGGTTTTCTTCGTGGCGTACAATCGCAAAAAAATCCCCGATATACCAGAAAACGCTTTTTTGCTTAGACGGATTAGAAAAGTTATAAATCATGGTTATGATGTTATTGTTGGTCCTATAGCAGATGACAAAATGGCAATATCAATGGATAATTTCTTTAATAACAATATTTCATACGGGCAACTTATTAAATGCTTGGCACAGCTTAGCATCGGCGATCAATATTGTTTAAAAACACAAAAAGCATGCAATAACTTAACGTGTGAAGTTATTTATATCTGCCAAGACGATGGAATAAGAAAGTTGATTAGAGAATATGCATTTGAGGCAATTCAAAGTGCGTCTAAACACGCAGAAGCCATAAATAAACAAAGCGATAACGGAAAAAAATTCTCGGAACTATTAAAAGAATATGCAAACAAATCACTATTTTGAGAACTATATCAACAATCTCCAAAAGGAGGTATTTCTACAAGCGTATGATAATAACTATGAAATAGTGTCTTTTATCAACGCCTATATGAAAAGCACTGTTAGGCAGGAAATGGATAAGCAGTATAGTAGTTGGCATAACCAACCTGCAAGCCGTATTTTTGAAGAATTTTTATCTGAAAATGATATCAAGACATTAAAACATCAATCAATAAATAGGGATGCAGTGGAATGGTTAGGATTTTTCTATTCCAAGTGGCACTTTCTTACAGGAGAGACATCAAAAACTATTATTAGATTTCTTCCTGCGGCAGAAGGTTTAAAAAATTATTACGCTCTCCATCAACTTGATGAATTAGAGGCGATAGAGATTTCTAAGCGATATTATAATCTCTCAAGAAATAACCATCGTTCCAATGAATATAAAAATAGCGATGAATCCAAGGTGATTTATAGCGATCCAATTTACTATTCATTTTTGGCTGTTCGAATTCTTTATAAGTTAACCAAGAACCCAATATTTAACGTCTTAAATTATATTGGTGATAGACAAGAATATGATTTTATGGACGACGATTTCACTCTTGCTGTTAAAGGTGATGTACTTTTCAAATCTAATAATGAATCCCTGATTGAAGAATATGGAAAAATTGATGGTAGTGCGGTCAATTATTCAAAAAGATGTGAAAAATCAATATATTTTTGCTTTGTCTTCTCTGATTATTATGAAATTGATGATAATAATGATGAGAAATTAATAATGCATATCAAGGAGCTAAAAACAAGATATTCTCCAAATAATAGACAATTCAAACATCTCTATTTCTATATGTTGGGTAAACTTTATGAAATCACTCCAAATAATGAACTATATATCTATTCGATTCCATTTTCCAAAAGAGAGAGAATCGGTATTATCAACAAAATGAAGCATTTTATTTGATATAATATTAGTCAAAAAAGTAATAAAAAAATCCTCTTTGAGGATTCTTTTAATGTTACAAAACTACTTATAAGATAAAGGCTATTTTGCAGCTTTGTTTAAGCTACGATAAGCACGAGTGGACATTCTAATCTTCACCTTTTTACCATTGATAATCACGGTTCTAAGTTGAAGGTTGGTATTCCATCTACGACGTGTGGCTCTTAAGGAATGGGAACGGTTGTTGCCACTCATTGGGCCTTTACCAGTAACAGGACAAACTCTTGACATAAATACGCCTCCTCTAACAAGTCGATTGAAATCTTATCATAAGATAAAATGACATTCAACAAGTTTTTACTAATTTCTTAAACTCAAAGTTTAACATCCGGATGAGTTCTTTCGAATTCTTCCTTACTCATACGGTTTTCACATTTCTCTAACATCGTTTGGTAAAGAATTCCTTTCCTATCAAAATTCAAATATCTTGGATGTCCTTGTCTTGTATAAAAATGGATCATTTTCTTCTTCGTCGATTTCTCTTCATCAATATAGATGACATCAGCGAAATAATAGATTAACTCTTTTGTGTATCTTTTCACTGTGACATATTTCTTACTAAGGATGTAGTAATTCTGAGTCAATGATAAAATAAGAAACACGATTCCCGACACAACCCATAATCCGATAATTAAAGGTTGTCTAAAATCCCAAGGGAAATCAAAAAAGATTGTCCAACACATGAAAAACAACGCTACTCCGAGAAAAAGGAAAGCTAGTAAAAATGAAACGATCGTGCGTAATGGACTAATCTTTAATTTCATGTTTATTTAGTGAAATGATAATAAGCTTCCATGAGATTCTTTAAAAGTGTTAATCTCGTCAAAAGACCAACTCCTCCTGGAACAGGTGTTTGTAAGGCGACAGGCAAATCTCTTTTCGCGTCTCCTCTTAATCCTTCTTCGGTGCGGTTAATACCAACATCAACGATAATCGCAGAAGGTTTAAATTTAAATGAATCATCTAAGAAAGCGCATTTACCAATCGCGATGACAATAATATCTGCATGAGCGACATAAAATTCCATATCTTCACGTGTTGTGCGGGAGTGGGTCATCGTCGTATTGCAGTGTTCTTTTAAGAGAAGTTTCGCCATCGGTTTTCCGACGATATTGCTTCTTCCAATGATGAGAGCGTTTTTACCTACAAAATTAAAATTCTCATGCTTTAAATAGTCGATGATTCCCTTAGGAGTGCATGGTGACATCAAACTCATTGGATGGAATCCATCGATATCTTTTAATGGATCAACTGTCAATTTAATTAATTCTTCGTTGATATGTTTTGGAAGTGGCATCTGAACAATCAGCCCATGGACTGATGGATCATCATTAACCTTCTTTACTTCACTAATAAGATCATCTTCACTGATAATAGGAGAGAACTTTCTTAATTCGACATGAATCCCGACTTCATTCGCATCATTAATCTTTCCTTTGACATATGCATTTGAAGCTGGATCATCGTTAACTTGGATGATGACAAAAGATGGAAGGACTTCCAATTTGCTAATTTCTTCTTTGAGCAATTCCTTTTGCTCTTTAACGTAACTTTTAATATCCATAATTAATATTTAATCTCGGGTAATCTTGAATCATATTGACGGATTTTAATGCCGGCAAGTTCCATCATCTTCAAAGACGCTTGAGTAGCCACGGAATCTTTGTATTTGTTATCGTAATAAACGATTTCCTTTATTCCAGTTTGAATAATGGCTTTCGCGCATTCGTTGCATGGGAATAAGGTGACATACAATGTGCATCCTTCGAGGGCTGCGCCATTACGGGTATTTAAAATCGCATTGAATTCCGCGTGACAGACATAGAGATATTTACTATCAAGTCCCTCACCTTTATTCCATGAGACCTTGTTATCATCAACTCCTCTTGGCATTCCGTTATATCCGATGGATACAACTTTGTTGTCCTTGTCAACGATACATGCGCCAACCTTGGTGTTAGGGTCTTTGCTTCTTAAAGAAGAAAGAACAGCGATACCCATAAAATATTCATCCCAATTGATGTTAGAATATCTTCTTTCTCCACTTATTTCTTCGTGTCTTGGCATAGATTAAATCCTCCCGATTGCATTTATTTTACAAAAAATAACAATCATAAAAAAGAAAGAATGATGATTATTTTGCATTTATCCTTTATTTCTTTCTCTTATATTTTGTAAGTACAAATATAATTTGGTAAAATATCTATAATCTCATTTCACTTTGTAAGGAGCACACTTAATGTCAGAAAAAGTTGTGGCGATGATTTTAGCGGGAGGTAAAGGCACCCGTCTTCAATCTTTAACTCGCAAAACCGCAAAACCAGCGGTCTCTTTTGCCTCGAAATATCGTATTATCGATTTCCCTCTCTCCAACTGTGCGAATAGTGATATCAACGTTGTTGGAGTGTTAATTCAATATGAAAGTACCGAACTTGATACTTATATCGGTAATGGTGAGAAATGGGGATTAAATGGTGTTCGTTCAAAAACTGCAACCCTTTCTCCAAGGCAAACCGAAGAAGGATCAAACTGGTATGAAGGAACCGCAGATGCCATTACCCAAAACATCGATTTCCTCGATGAATATAATCCTCAATACGTATTAATCCTTTCTGGAGATCATATTTATAAAACATCATTCAAGGAAATGATTGAATGCCATGAAAACAGCCACGCTGATGCGACCATCTCCGTCATTGAAGTCCCGTGGGAAGAAGCATCAAGATTTGGCATTATGGTATGCGATAACAATGACTTTGTTAAAGAATTCCAAGAAAAGCCAAAGAAACCAGTTTCTAACCTCGCTTCAATGGGTATTTACATTTTCAACTGGAAGACATTAAGAGATTACCTTAAAAGAGATGCGAAAAAAGAAGATTCCACTCATGACTTTGGAAACGATATTATCCCAACCATGTTAGCGAATAACCGCAAACTCAAAGTTTATCGTTATAAAGGATATTGGAGAGATGTTGGAACACTTGCTTCTCTTCATCAAGCCAATATGGATATCGCTAGAGGAATAGACGGACCAGATTTGTATGATCATCGTCATGATACGGTTATCTTCACTGAAGACACCCATTCAGTTCCACAGTATGTTGGACCTCTTGGCTCAATTAAAAACAGCATCGCTAACCAAGGTTCCGTCGTTTTAGGAAAAGCGGAATCCTGTGTCATTTCTTCCGATGCAATTATTGAAGAATATGCAGAATGCATCAACTGTGTCATCATGTCAGGCGCAAGGATTAAGATGCACGCGAAAGTGAAAAATGCGATTATTGCTCCTAACGTCGTCGTTGAAGCGCATGAAAATATCAACTTAGAAGGCGATAAAATCGTCCTTGTTTCGAAATAGTGTGGAGGTAAGTTTATGAGAAAGATTTGTGGATTTGTCAATTTATTTAATTCTCCAGAACTTGGACCATTAACCGAAAAACGTAATTTTGGATCCGTGACATTTTTAGGAAGATACGGATTAATCGATTTTACCTTATCAAATTTCACTAACTCTGGTATCAACCGTGTTGGTATCATCGTCAATAAATTCCCTAATTCCATTCGAAGCCACGTTCAAAATGGTTCGGCTTTTACCATTAACACAAAGACAGGATACTTAGGTGTTTTATATAACGAACAACACGAAAGAAAAGATACCCATAACGATGTCACAACGATCAAGGCAACAAGAACTCATTATGACATTGTTGAAGATAGTGATTATGTCGTCATCGCTCCTGCGCATCTCCTCATGTGTATGGACTTTTATCCAATTATTAGAGAGCATATCGCTAGTGAAAAAGATGTCACTGTCGTTTATGAACATCGTTTTGACTTAGATAAAGAATTTAAAGGCGCAAACTTATTATCCGTAGGTAATAAGAAAGCTAAATTCTTAAAGAAGAATGACCAAAAAGAAAAAGAAGGATTCGTCTGTTTAGATACCTATATCCTTAGTCGCCATTTCTTCGATGAGATATTGGAAGAACATGTAAACATCAATGAGAAATACGGATTAAACGACATGATTAAATTCATGGTTAATAAATCCAAGAAGGAAATGAACGCTCATGAATATAATGGCTTCGTCCTTCCAGTTACATCACTTGATAATTACATCAAAGGTAGTTTCTTCCTTCTTTCCTATTTAAATAGGATTAAACTCATTAAGGATGGGTGGCCAATCTATACGGCAACCCATAACACCCCACCAGCGAGATATGGACCAAAAGCTAATGTCAAAAATTCCTTTATCGCGAACGGATCGATCATCAACGGAACAGTAGAAAATTCCATTCTTTCCCGTGAAGTTATCGTCTCTCAAGGAGCGAGTGTTAAAAACTCCATTGTCTTTACCAAAACAGAAATCGCTAAGGGGGCATCCCTCAATTTCGTCTTAACGGATAAGACTGCTTATATCGGAGAAAAAGCTTCCATCAGCGGAACAAAAAAAGAATACTTTATCATCAAGCAAGGAGCCAAAATATGAAAATAGCTATGGTGGCCTCAGAGGCTAATCCATTAATAAAAACCGGGGGACTCGGAGACGTTGTCTATTCCCTTTCCAAAGAACTTGCAAAACTCGGAGAGGATGTCGCTATCTTCCTCCCTTTCTATGAATCAATCAAAAGAAAAGGCACATTCATAAATGAAGCAAGATATGTCGGAGAAGTATCCGTCAATCTCTCTTGGAGAAATGAAGTTGCTTCTATCTATCGATTAGATATCGATGGAATTAAATATTTCCTCTTTGACAATCAAAGATATTTTGGAAGAGATCGTTTATATGGTGATTTTGATGATGGGGAAAGATTCGCTTTCTTTACCATCGCGGTCATCTTTGCTTTTAACGCTTTAAATTTCATCCCTAATGTCGTTCATATCCATGACTGGCAACCAGGTATGCTTCCATGCGTCGCAAGAGAATGGAATCTCGATTATTTAAGAAACACCAAATATATCCTCACCATTCATAACCCAGCTTTCCAAGGGATGATGCCAAGAAGCTGTCTTGGAGATTTCTATTCACTCCCAGATTATCTATATGATGATGGAGTGGTGAGATTTAAAGATCAACTCTCCACTTTAAAAAGTGCGATTGTCTACTCTGATAAAATCACAACCGTCTCACCTAATCACCGTCGTGAATTATTAACTCCCGAAGGATCGATGGGTCTAAACACTATCCTCTCTTTGAGAGAATTTGATTTTATGGGAATCCTTAACGGCATTGATGTCGATGAATTTAACCCAGAAACCGATAAAAGAATTCCTAAGAATTTTAGCAAAGATTCCTTCATCGAACAAAAGAAAATTAATAAAGATAAATTCTTGACAAATCATGGCCTAGTGGATCATGATAAAGCGCTTTTCTCCATGGTCTCTAGACTTACATGGCAAAAAGGAATGGATATCATCTATCCAACTTTAGTGAAGATATTATCTTTAGGTCATAACGTATTTATCTTAGGAAGCGGTGAATATCACTATGAACAAATGCTTGAAGATTTAAGAAGAAGATTCCCAAATAATATGGCAATCTTTATTGGCTACAATGATGACCTCGCTCACGAAGTCTACGCAGCAAGCGACTTATTCTTAATGCCTTCTTTATTTGAACCATGCGGAATTGGTCAAATGATCGCTCAAAGATATGGAACGCTTCCAGTCGTTAGATTAACAGGTGGACTTTATGACACGGTCATTCCATATGATGGAAGTAATGATTCTTATGCAAATGGATTTGGCTTTTATAATAACGATGCTAATGACTTTGCTAACCTCATGGACCATGTTTTAGGAGTCTATTACAACAAGGATTTATTTAATCACTTAGTGAAAAATGCTCTATCTTTAGATAACTCTTGGGAGAAATCTGCAAGAGAATATCTTGATTTATATCGCTCAATTATCTAATATAATTGGGTATAAAAAGAGGATGAATATGAAAAAATTAGCATTACTCGCCTTATTAACATCAATAGCCTTAAGTGGCTGTCGGTTCTCTTCCTATAACTATAACGACTATGGTTTTAAACCTCTCGAAGAGAAGGAAATGGTCTTTTCAGATATCGAAGCCATCAGTGTCGATTGGATTAATGGGAACATTATTATCGAACAAGATAATTTCACAAAAGCCAATAATGTCACCATCCAAGAGAACGAAGAAAAATATCCTCTTTACTATAAAGTTGATAAAGGTGAACTCCAAATTAAATACGTGAAGAATCAAACCTCCAACAGTGTCATTCAATCGTTAAGTAAGACGTTAACTTTAAACGTCCCTTCTTCCATAAAGAAATATGAATTTAACACGATTAACACTAAAGTGGATGTCCCTCATTTTCTTTACGCTGATTCACTAGATGTGAAGATGACCAATGGAAGTTTTAACGCTGGAGGAATCCGCATTGATAAAACAGAATTCGATGTAGTGAACGCTAACATCGTCATTCATAACATCATTTGCCGTGGGGAATATGATGCGGAAAATGAAAAAACAATCTATTACAACTCTGAAGTAACAATTGACTCAGTCAATGGTAATGCGACATTAGGAATCGATGAAGTATATGGATACCAGGTATCCTTCCACGCAGTAAACGGAAAATACGCTTCAATATATCAAGAGGAAGTCCTTTATGAATATTCAGCGAAAAAAGTCATCATCGATTTTGACTCCGTAAACGGAAATCTTAACATCGTCAAAAACAAAGTCATTCAATAGAAGGTATTTTATTATGGGATATGATCATCAATCGATAGAAAAAAAGTGGCAAAAATACTGGGAAGAAAACCAAACGTTCAAGACTGACGTTTGGGATTTTTCAAAACCGAAATTTTATGCATTAGATATGTTCCCATATCCTTCTGGTGTTGGCCTTCACGCTGGTCATCCAGAAGGTTACACTGCGACTGATATCGTCTCTAGAATGAAAAGAATGCAAGGATATAATGTCCTTCACCCAATGGGATATGATTCCTTTGGTCTTCCTGCAGAACAATATGCGATTCAAACAGGAAATCATCCTGAAGAATTTACCCTTAGAAACATTAAAACATTTGAAAAGCAACTAAAAGAGTTGGGATTTGACTATGACTGGAGTAAGGTCATCTCCACAAGTGATCCTAAATTCTATAAATGGACCCAGTGGATTTTTAAAGGTCTCTTCTTAGATGGATACGCGAAATACATCGATATGCCAGTTAACTGGTGTGAAGAGTTAGGAACCGTCCTTTCTAACGATGAAATCGTCGATGGAAAATCAGAAAGAGGTGGCTATCCTGTCATTAGAAAGAACCTCAAACAATGGGTAATAGATCAACCAGCTTTTGCTGAATCACTTTTAAGTGGTCTTGATAAAATCGATTGGCCAGAATCAACAAAAGAAATTCAAAGAAACTGGATTGGCAAAAGTTATGGTGCGCTTATCGACTTTAAAGTTGATGGAACTAATAAAACCTTCACTGTTTTTACCACTCGCGCGGACACTATCTTTGGATCAACTTACTGCGTCTTATCTCCAGAACATGAATTAGTTAAAGACATTACAACTAAAGAACAAAAAGAAGCGATTGAAAAATATATCAAAGAAGCTTCGATGAAGAGCGAACTTGAAAGAACATCTTTAAATAAAGATAAAACTGGTTGTTTCACTGGATCATATGCGATTAATCCAGTTAATGGAAAGAAGATTCCAATCTTCATTTCTGACTATGTTTTATCAACTTATGGCACAGGTGCGATTATGGCGGTCCCTGCGCATGACCAAAGAGACTATGATTTCGCTAAGAAATTTAATCTTGATATCATCCAAGTTTTAGAAGGTGGAGATATCTCTAAAGAAGCTTATGAAGGTGAAGGAAAACATATCAATTCCGAATTCCTTAATGGTTTAGGTAAAGATGAAGCAATTCAAAAAATGATAACTTTCTTGAAAGAAAAAGGAATCGGAGAAGAGAAAGTTAATTACAAATTTAGAGAATGGATCTTTGCAAGACAAAGATATTGGGGAGAACCAGTTCCTGTTGTCCATATGGAAGATGGCTCTATCCACGCTTTAGATGATGATGAACTCCCACTCGTCCTACCAGTCCTTGATGATTATAAAGGACATAACGGAAAAGCACCTTTAGAAAACGCCACTTTGTGGAAAGAATATAACTATAAAGGTCTTAAAGGAAAAAGAGAAACTTCCACCATGCCAGGAAGCGCGGGAAGTTCTTGGTATTTCCTTAGATATGTTGATCCAAATAACAACGAGACCTTCTGCGATAAAAAACTCGCTAATCACTGGTTACCAGTCGATTTATATATTGGAGGCCCAGAACATGCGGTTGGACATTTAATCTATTCCCGTGTTTGGACTAAATATCTCCATGAAAAGGGATATATCGATTTTGATGAACCATTCAAAAAACTCGTTCACCAAGGAATGATCCTAGGTGCGAATGGAATTAAGATGGGTAAAAGATATCCAGAATTTGTCGTTGACCCAAGTGTCATCGTCAAAGATTTTGGCGCGGATACATTAAGGCTTTATGAAATGTTTATGGGGCCTCTTGAAGCTAGTAAACCTTGGTCCAATCAAGGCGTTGAAGGCGCGCATCGTTTCTTAGAGAGAGTGTATCGTGCGATTATTGAGAATGGAATTATTGTTGATGAAGAAGTTCCAGAACTCGATTTGATTTATAATCAAACGGTGAAGAAAGTCACTGATGATTTCGAATCACTTGCTTTTAACACAGCGATTTCACAAATGATGGTCTTTATCAATGAAGTATATAAAGTAAACAAACTTCCAAGAAAATATGCGGAAGGATTTGTCAAACTCATCTCCTGTATCACTCCTCACCTCGGAGAAGAAATGTGGGAAAAACTTGGCCATGATAAAACCATCGCTTATGAAAGCTGGCCAACATATGATGAAAGTAAACTTCACGCGAATACGGTGACTATCGCTGTTAGTGTTAATGGCAAGCTCCGTGGCACAATTGAAGTGATGAAAGACATCGATGATGAAGAAGTGAAAAAAGCCGCTTTTGAACTTGAAAACGTCAAGAGACAAATTGAAGGTAAAGAGGTTAAAAAAGTCATCGTTGTTAGAAACAAGATTGTTAATATCGTTGCAATATAGGTAAAAATATGGATGTCGTAATAGATGTAGGCAATAGCACTGTTCAAATCGGTTTTTATGAAAATGATGTGATTATTAACCGCATATCTTTCGCTACGGAATCATATAAAAGCGCGGATGAATTATACGCGACCATCATGGAACAAAATCGCTTAAAAGGAATCGATGCTTCAAAAGCTGAATACCTTTTATATGCCTCTGTTGTTCCTACCATCAATTTTGAATTAACTACCGCTCTTAAAAGAGTGTTTAACAAAGCAACATTCTTATCGATGGCGACAAAGATGAAAACTGGACTTGCGATGAAATGTGATAATCCATCAGAAGTCGGTCAAGATTTAATCGCCGATATGGTCATGGCGAAAGAAAGATATGGATACCCAACAATCGTTGTCGATCTTGGAACCGCAAGTAAAGTTCTTCTTATTGATAAAGATGGATTCTTTTCAAGCGCAGCGATTATGCCGGGATTAATCATCTCCGCAAAATCACTCTTTGACAAGGGAGAGCAACTCCCTAATGTTCATATCAGTGCTCCTAAAAAGATGATTGGAAGAAATACGATTGATTCAATGAATGTTGGAATCATCTATGGCCATCTCGATGGTTTTATGGGAATCGTTGATCGTACGATTAAAGAGATTGGCTATCCTTGTAAAAAGATTCTTACAGGTGGAGCCTCTTATTACGTTAAAGACATCGTTGATGAAGATTATTTATTAGATGAGAATCTATGTTTAGATGGTCTTCATTTAATCCTTAGAAGGAATAAATAATATGAAATTTAGACACACAAAATATGATGATTTAGTTAAGCCTTATCAAGAAGATTTATTTAAATCATTAAAAGAATTCGTTGCGATTGATTCTGTATATGATGAAGATACTCGTGACGACAATAATCCATTTGGTAAGGGCGTTAGTGACGCTCTTAATTATATTAAGGACCTCGCAAATAAAGATGGTTTCACCGCTACAAATTACGACAATATGGTCGTGGAAATTTTATGTGGTGAAGGAGATAAAAACATCACCATCTTAGCGCACGCTGACGTTGTCCCTGAAGGTAAAGGTTGGGATCACCCACCATTTAAAGTAACCGAAAAAGATGGAGTTTTAACCGGTCGTGGTGTCTCTGATGATAAAGGACCTTTACTTGAAACTTACTATGCTCTAAAAGCTTTAAGAGATAATCATCTACTTGGTAATTATCAAGTGAGATTCATCGTTGGAGGTAATGAAGAAAGCGGTTCCTTAGGAGTAAAACATTACTTCCGTGACCTAAAGAAAAAGCAACCTACAATAGGCTTTTCTCCTGACGCTGATTTTCCACTTATTTACACCGAAAAAGGCATTAGAAATTTTAAAGTTAAAGGTAAGCTTGATTTACCAAATATCGTCTCTATCAATGGTGGTCTAGCCGCTAATTCAGTCATTGAAGAATGCCATGTTTTACTAAAGGAAAAAGATAATAAATTAATCGATTTATTTAAAGCTAGAATCAAGGAACTTTATATCACTCCTCGTCATGATGGAAGTTTTGATATGATCGTCTTTGGAAAAAGCGCTCATGGATCAACTCCAGAGCTTGGTATCAACGCTGGAATATTAGCGTTAGAAGTCCTTGATGAATATTACGATAATAAAGATTTGCATCATCTCTTGAAATGCTATAAAGATGTCTATGGAAAAGGTATTGATGCCTACTATGTTAGTGAGAACATGGATGGGGCCAAAACATCAATGAATATCGGCTTAATGGAATACAAAAATGGTGTGTTTTCCATGGTTTGTAATTATCGTTATGTCGATACTTGTAATATTGAAGAAACCACCAAAAGAATTAGCGAAGTTTCGCGTCCTTTCGAGATAGAAGTATTAGGTGATTCTAAGCTTCTATTTTTCCAAAAGAATGACGATATCGTTCGAATTCTATTAAAAGCATATCAAGAAGAGAGCGGAGATTTTAAGACTCCAATCTTAGCTATTGGTGGTGGAACTTACGCAAAAGAAGCAGACAATATTATCGCCTTTGGAGCAGAATTTCCAGACTGGGATTCCAAGATGCATGGTGTCGGAGAAGGATGCCGCAAATCCGATATGATTAAAGCGATGGGAATCTATGCGAGAGCCATCAAAGATTTAGGCGATAAATTAGAAGAAAAATGAGAACAAAATATAAACCTTGGGCCAAGCCATATATTGATGAACACCCAGAATTAATGTATCCCATCGAGGATGTCAAAAAACTCTCCAATCTCCATTTAGAAATTGGCTGTGGAAAGGGCGCTTTCATTATCAAAATGGCAAAAAAACATCCAGATATTTTCTATCTTGCTGTTGAGAAAAATGTCTCATGTGTGGGAAGTGTCGCTAAAGGTTTAGTGGAAGAAAAAATCGAGAATGTTAAGCTCATGTTAATCGATGGAGAAAAGGTTCTCGATGAACTTGATGATAACTCAGTAAAAGTATTATTTTTGAACTTTTCTGACCCGTGGCCAAAGAAAAGACACTATAAGAGAAGACTAACCTACGAAGGATTCATAAATAAATACGTTAGAGTTTTAGAAATGAACGGAGAAATTCGCTTCAAAACTGATAATGATGACCTTTATGAGTTCTCTAAGGAAAGCTTCTTAAATTCATCTTTGAAGATTGTTTCTGATATCTATGACTACGATGGATTAGACTTGGAAGATGAATCGACTGAATATGAAATCAAAAAGAGAAATAGTGGATTAAAAATTCATCGTCTAATATTAAGGAAAGAATAAATATGTCACTTAATGAAAGAGAATATAAATTATTAAAAGAATTAACTGAATTAGACGGTATCGCCTCTTTTGAAGATGATATACGCGCGAGACTCAAAAAAGAGTATTTAGCTTTGGGTTATACCGATTTAGTTTATGATAATCTCGGATCCATGTTTGCCCTAAAAAAGAGCAAGATTAAAAACGCTCCTAAAGTGATGATTGATGGTCATATGGATGAAGTTGGCTTTATAGTAGCAGGATTTGAAAAGGATGGAAGCATCCGCGTTGCTCCGATTGGAGGCATTAATCTGCTTAAATGTTTAGATACAAAATATAGGTTAAGAACAGCAACTGGAAAAATCTTCGTCGGAGAGCCTCAAAATAAAGACATAACTGACCCCAATGACTTCAAATTGAACTTCGGATTTAAGGATGATTTTGAAGCAAAAAATGCTGGTGTTAATTATTTCGATATGATAACCTTCATCACCGAGTTTAAAGAAATGGGTGAAGATAGGTATTTATGTAAGGCTATTGATAATCGATATAGCCTCGCTTTAGGTATCGAAATACTCGATTACTTTAAGAATTTTGATTTACCGTTTGACTTATACGTTGGCGGTAGTGTTCAAGAGGAAGTTGGATTACGTGGTGCGCCTTGTATCTTAAATGTTGTTCAACCTGATTTAGCTATCGTCTTAGATTGCTCAAGAGCAGTTAAAGAAGAAAACATGCTTGGACATATCGGCGAGGGTCTTTTATTAAGATTCTTTGACCCATCGATGGTCGCTTTCAAGGAGTTAATTGAATGGCAAAAAGAATCCGCGATAAAAGCGGGCGCCAAGTATCAGTATTTCTTAACTAGAGGCGGAACGAATGCAGGCGCGATCCATAAGTCACTTAATGGCGTTCTTACTCTTAACCACTGTATATGTGCGATTGATATTCATACCCCAAAAAGCATCTTTGCAGGAAGCGACTATCAAGACGCTAAAAAGACCTTGATTTATATGCTTGAACATTTTGATCAAAAAAAGCTTGATGAACTAAAAGCAATGAGGATATAGATGAAAAACTACGCTTTATTTTATTCTTTTAGTAAGGAGAGAGAGTCATTACTCATTCTCTTTTCTGATGAGGAGATTACTTATCAAAAAGACCTTGGAAGAGTAATTGTTTCTTATCATGATGTCGACGTAGTTTCATATCGTATTAAAGACATCAATAAGATTATTAAGATCCACGCGGATGGGATGATTCCACTTTTAAATAAGGAATTATTATCAATTATTAATAATGTCTTAATTAAGGATGGACTCAAACCTTTAGAAGAGAAAAAGCACTCAGATTTTTATAACGCTGCAGTGATAAATGTCAATCCAATAAAAGTTAAAACAATTGATGGAGAATATATCATCAATAAGGAACATAAAGTTAAGTTAAATGACCATGTTGTCTTAGTGAAAAAAGGATCATTCCTCTTTGATAAGACATATTTAAAAGAAGATCATCTATGTTCCTATAAAGACCTTGAAATATCTAATAATGAAGAGGTATTTATAGATAACGAATTAAACATTAATGAAGATTTTTTCATAACAGAGGAGAAATAAAATATGGAAGAATTAGAAATCAAATTAAAAGAGGCTGGAAAGATTTCCCGTTTAACCAACAAAACCTTTAAGTTCGATAAGAAACTCGCGGATGGTTTTTATTCCGCAAACTACTTCTTAAAAAGCCAAAAAATCGTTAAGGAAAATGAACCTAACCACATCGTCACCATGCAGTGGTTCCAAAGAAGGGAATCTGCGATGGTCTGTGGGTTAGATGAATCAATCGCCTTAATCCACACATTCGCTATTCATCCAGAAGAATTAGTCATCGAAGCTTTAAACGATGGAGACATGATTAAAGCTAACGAACCAGTTTTAAAAGTAACTGGTAAATATGAAAACTTTGGATTCTTAGAAAGCGTCATCGATGGAATTTTAGCAAGAAGAACTTCTGTGGCCACAAATGTTAAAGAAGTATTAGATGTTGCAGGAAAAACCCCAGTCTTCTCAATGGCGGACCGTCAAGATGATTATCACACCCAAGTTGGTGATGGCTACGCTACCTATGTTGCGGGTATCACAAGAGTGTCCACCGACGCTCAAGGCTTATGGTGGGGTGGAAAAGGCATGGGGACCATGCCTCACGCTTTAATCCAGATTTGTGGAGGAGATATTATCCGCGCTGCCGATATTTACCATAAAACGTTCCCAAATGAAAAAGTTACAGCCTTAATCGACTATAACAATGATGTAGTGAGAGATACCTTACTTTTAGCGAGACACTTAGGAGAAACCTTAAACGCTGTTCGTGTCGATACATCTAAATCATTAATCGACCATTATTTCGATGATAAGGACACAAGCGGATTTGATCCTCATGGTGTTTGTAAGGAATTAATCTTCGCTCTTAGAGAAGAACTTGATAAAGCAGGATTTAGTTTTGTTAAGATCGTTGTCTCTTCTTCCTTTAATAAAGAAAAGATTAAAGAGTGGAGCGAACTTAAGGTGCCAGTTGATATGTATGGTGTTGGAACATCATTTGTCAACAATATGACCGCTGGATTTACCGGCGACTTAGTTGTGAGAGATGGAAAACCAGAAGCTAAAGAAGGCAGAGGTAATTATCCAAATCCACGTCTTAAAAAGGTCAATTATCCAATCTGTTGATCTTTAAAAAAACATAAGAAAAACCACCAGCAAACTGGTGGTTGTTTTCTTCTGGTATTAGAGTTTTCTGTTGTAGTATTCAACGATTTGTGATTCGGCGATATCTCTTGGTAATTCATCGCGATTTGGTTGACGGGTGAATTTACCGGACATCTTTTCAGCATCAACTTCAACATAACCGATTTTTGTGCCTTGGAGTTCGAGGGATTC
>JAFSNY010000087.1 GCA_017447305.1 Bacilli bacterium
GCTAAACTTAATTCGTCTTGAGACATACTTCTCCTTTCATATTAAAGCGTTGGTCCGCATTAATATTGTAAGGAGATTTTTTGATTGGGCAAAACTATAAGTTTTACCTCCACCCCAGACTATCTGGGGGTTTTAACTCGCTCATCGTGTTGCACGATGGCTCAGACAAAAAACCACCTCACTAATGGAGGTGGCTAGCATACTTCATCTTGTACATGATGACATCTTGATCGATGATTTCAAAATTAAATTTCTTATAAAGTTTGATAGCAATAGGGTTATTCCTAAAGACGTATAGTTGAAGGTGAGAATACCTTTTTGTCAGGGTGTTAATGACTTCACTTCCATACCCTTTCCTCTGGAATTCGTTAAAGATATAGAAGTCATCAATTTGAACAACATCATCGTTCATCTTGATTAATGTGATATATCCGACATGTTGTTCATCGTGATAAATACGATATATATCTTCAATATGATTTTTGATCCTCTCCTCGACTTGAGGGATGATCTTATCCAGTAAGTTCACTCTGATTTCGTACTTAAGAATGTGCTCTTTAGTTAACCTAAACACTTCAAGATAGTCATCAGTTGTCCCTTTGGATAATATTATCATTTACTTATTCAGCAATAATTAATCTATTGATTCTAAAACGGTTGGAGTAATCACAGACATATTCGATGTTGTGTTTATCGCCTGAAATCGCATATTCATCGTTAACTCTGATGTTAAACATATAGCGTTTGTTATAGTAATTGAACATGAAGTTAATCGCGGAATTGCGAGAATCAAACTTCTTCGAGAATTTGATGGTTTGTCCATCAACAACAGCTTCTAGAGTATACTTTTTCATAAACGTGCCTCCTTAATGCCTTTTAACGTCTTGCCTAGGACGAAGGAGAAACGTTATTTTCCTTCAAGCACCCATATAATAGTCTCTTTTTTTAGGTTGTCAATACATTTTCGAAAATATTTTTTTAATGTATTTTTTGCCAAACTATTTACTTTGTAAATAATAGAGAAACACGCGTGACATGCGCGCGAGAGACAAAATTTTTTTATTTTTTTTCTTAAATATTTTTCAAAATATCTTGAACACATTTATCGATGAGATTAACAACGTGTTCAAAGCGATCAGTGTACCAAGGATCTTCGATATATTTGATATCCGGAGTAAACATATAAATCGGATGGATGATATGACGCGAATCATTAAACATTCTTTCAATGATATAGCGGTTTGAATCATCCATGTAGAAGATGTAATCAGCTAGGTCATAATCTTCTTCGGTGATGATGTTAGCGTAGTGTCTTTCAAAAGGAATATTTCTTCTTTTAAGTTCCCTTTTCATTGGAGGATAGATATCATTACCGATTTCTTCATATGATAAAGCGCGAGAAACGACCTTAAACTTATCTTCAAGGTGTAATTCTTTAATATATTTATTAAACAGCCACTCGACGGCTGGGGAGCGGCATATATTTCCATGACAAACAAAGATGATAGTTTTCATTTCTTGGGTAATTTATATGAAGCAAGGAGTAAAGTGAAGGTGAGAATGGATAAAGTAATAGAAATGCTAAGTCCAGAGATAAGGATATTCGTCATTGTTAATTGACGATTCATATGAAGAATGGAAATGATAATCGCATATCCTGTATAGAAAGTTAAGGTGAAGGAAACGAGAGTGTGGGCTATCATGAGTTGTTTCTTTTCTCTAATCGTCCCAATTAAACTAATAATCGCAAATACAAGTTTTAATACGAAAAAGACGATGTCTAAGATAAAGAGGAATAATGGTTCGTGTAAAGTTTCTCTAAAATAGATGGTTCCAAAGATAGTTAGAACAAATAATAAAGAGAGGGTGAATGTCAAGATATTAGATATTCTCACTCCTCTAAAATAGGAGTGATTATCATGCGCTTCATCGACATGGACTTGATATACCTTTAAAGCGATGCAGAGAAGATAAAAAATACAAAGAGCGGCAAAATACCATAAATCAGTAATCAAATAGACTACGAAATGTGATAAGGCAAAGAGAGTGGAAAATAAGGTGGCAATTGGGGTAAACATGATTTCTCTAAATTTATGTTCGCCCATGAACTGTTTGACAAAACGGAATTCCACACTCTTCCTTTTTTGTGTTTCAAAATAAATTAAAAAAGCTAGTTCAACGATAAGGAAGATGGTGAGTAATCCGAAAATAACACCTTCGATGATGATGAATGTCACTCTTGCTTCATTAGGTGAGAAGGCAATTGGGAAAATAGAAACAAGAACGATTAAGGCCAAAATGGTGAGGTGAATCGCCGTATTTCTAAAAGTAAATAATCTTCCTTTTTCTTCTTTCATAAACTATTAGAAAAATGATATCACATCTCCTTTTAAATGTGAAAAAAATCCATGTTCCCATGGATTTAATTCTTAATAAGCTTTTTATTATTGAGCAGCGGCTGCGGCAGCGATTACAATAGCGACAATCATGTAGATGAACCAACCGATTGTGGCAACGATACCGACAATTAAAGAGACGATCGAAACTGGTTTTGCGACTCTTCTAAAGACGATAAATGGTTGTTTGTTTGGTTCGACACCATTTTTGCAACGTTTCATACCGATAGCGCCTAAAACGATACCTGCTATACTCGCGACTGGAGCGGCGCAGAGTGTTAAAGCGATAAGGGAAAGAATAAATGTGACAAGATTATATTGATTATCTTGCTCACTGCCTTCAACTTCTCTAATTTCTTCTGACATAAGAATAATCTCCTTTACTGTATTTTAGCATGATTTTTTACAATCGTGACATAATCCGTATAAAACAACGCGCGAAGCATTGACATCAAAATCATGTTCCATTGATATGTGACTAATTAACTCATCCACTTCTTCGCAGTCTAGATGAATTAACTTCCCACATTTTTCACAAATAAGATGGAAATGATGATGATCTAAATGGTCGCATAATTGGAAGCAAGCGCTGGTCTTATTATCAACGATAATTTTCTTTAATATTCCTTCTTCCACGAGTGAATCTAATACACGATAAAGCGTCGCTCTTGAAATATCGAGTTTTCTTTCATTAATAATCGATAATAAAGCTTCCGCGGTGATATGTTCATCGCTAAATTCTTTAATTAGTTCTAAGACGATTTGTCTTTGTTTAGTGTTATATTTCATTTTAATCCTCAAGTTCATCGTCTAAATAAGATTCATCGATATAAATTCCATATCCAGAAATGAATCCTGCGCGGAAATAAAATTCTTTAGAAGAGAATAATTCTTCCGCGTCGTCATAATAATTTTCCAACCATTCCAAACCTGAGCGATATTCATCGTTTTCTGGATGGTCATGGACTAATAATTTAAATTCAGGAACGAGATAAGAGAAATATGCATCTAAGATTCTCTTAGATTGTTTGGATGTGATATTGGCGTTAGAGACAATTTCATCGGAAAGATAAACTTTATCCGCTCCTGATTTTAAAAGGAGAGAATACATTTGTTTTCCGAGGTGACGATTTCCCGCTCCTGGATCAAGAGAGAGGAGTTCCACCATCGTTTTGACAATTCCTTTTTCATCAGGATAGCCATCAACATAATCATCATCGAGTTCTTTAAAGAATATTGCTCCACCTTTAGGATTAAGGAATGTTGAGAGAAGTCTTAATGCTGATAAAGGATTTTTTAAATCTTTTAGGACTAACGTGCAGTCCATGATATCAAAGTATTTGATGTTATTGATTGTTAATAATTCTTCCATCTTCTCCTTGATATTTTCTTCTAAACAACCAGAGATAAAATGGTTTTCTCCAAATGTCTCTTCACATCCTTCGAGTTCATAATCATGACAAAAGCCGTAGGCTTCAATATTAAATGGACTATCTTCACTCTTAAAAAGGGTTCTTTTCTTTATTTGTTCGATATCATATAAATCAAGGCAGAAATAATTGAAGTTTTTTCTTCCTTTGAAACAATCTTCTTTAATCATCTTAGTGACGAGATGATAATCCATCTTTCTTGAGACTTCATAATTTGAAATCATCCATAAGCGATCTTCATCAGTGATATTATGAACGGAATACCAATCGTTAGATTTTACGGTGGCTTTCCACGGCTTATTGTTTTCATCTTTCATTCTACGAATGATGCTTTTAATTGAAGCTTCACGCAAATCGGAATTTGAATCATTATAGGTGAGAATATCATAAGTTGAGATTTTAGATATCTCTTCTTTTTCGTTTGATAAATCAACTTTGGTGTCATAGCCGTTCACCATAATACAGATTATGTTTTTATTTTGATTGGTCGCATAGATGATTTCTTCTCTCACCCAATCCATTACGTTTTCACCTCTTTTTTGCCAAACTCCTTTGGAGAGGATTAATAAAAAGTTTGGAGCGTTCCTGATATTCGCTTTTAAAGACTCAGGAAAATCACCGTTACGCATATCGGTTTTATCTAAGTAGGCTTTAACACCTTTCTTTTTAAGTTCACTTTTAATTAATGGGGCCCAAGATTCTCCCCCATCACGACGATAAGAAATAAAGATATCCATAACTAAATCTTTTCTAAATATTCCTTTTTATGTGGTTTTGGAAACGCTTTATCAATGAGGACGAAGTCTTCTTCACTTAATTCATCAAAAGCGTTTCTCATATTATCTTCTAAATGAGTAATAGACGACGTTTTAAACATCGTGATAACGATATGATGACGAATGACAAATGATAACATCAGTGATTCATAAGAGATATTTTTCTTTTTGACGAGTTCCTGTATATAAGGGTTATTGACAATAATATCTCGATTTTCTTTATTGCTTCCAAAAGGAGAGTACGCCATAAAGAGGACATTATGTTTCTCGCACCATGGAATCAGATCATATTCCACACCTCTTTGAGAGATGTTATATAAGCATTGATTGGCAAAACAATGATTTCCGTTTCGACATTTGAATAATTCTTCCATATCATCAGCATCGAAGTTGGATACTCCCCATCTTTTAATGAGACCTAAAGAAACGAGGTTTTCCATCGCATCCACCATTTCTTGAAGATTAACTCTACTTTTCCAGTGGAGAAGATATAAATCGAAATATTCTAAACCCATGATTTCAAGGGATCTTTTACAAGATTTTAAATAATCACCCTTTAAAGCGTTTTCTGGAAGGATTTTATCAACAACGAAGAAATCTTCACGCTTCTTTCCTTTTAAGAATTCTCCAATGACTTTCTCGCTTTTTCCTCTTCCATACATTTCAGCAGTGTCAATAAGTGTCATTTGATACTTTTGATAGCCAGTTTCAAAAACATTGATTTCGTCATTTTTCTTACTTGGATCATCACCGATAGTCCAAGTTCCAAAACCAATCTTACAAAGCTTTGTATCTTTTAATGTGAGATATTTCATATTTCCTTATATATTGTATCACAATATTCCCATCAGATGGGTATAAGAAAAGAGTTACTTTTTTAAGCAACTCTTACTCTCTACTTCTCGTGTTGTTAGTGAGATTCCATTTTTTAATCGTAAACATTGATATCAAGTGACATCCCAAGATGACTAAGAATATGAAGACAAATCCTAGGAGAATCACGCTTTTTTTATATCGTTTAATCTATTATAACGATAATAATTGAAGAGTTTATTATAAAGAATTGTTCGAGTATTATTGATTATTTAAGTATTTTAGTATAAACAAATCGATTTTTATTGCTACAATAAAAGTGTCAATGGATTTTAAGAAATTATCAACATATGAGGCCAGTATGGCATTTTATAATTTGTTCTTTCGTACAGAACAATCTTTAACTTTGTTTGATTACCTCAACAATTCTTTTTGTGACACGATTATTGAAATAAATGTTAAAGAGAATCGTTTTAAGATTACATCGCAAGTTGAGAACAAATACTCACTCGTCATTTCCGATGGTACGTACATCAATCTTTTTGATATGGCCACTGAATATGGGGTTCATCCAGATGATCGAGAAATATATATCGATTTAATGGACCCTAAAACAATTCTTGATAAATTAAAGAATTCTAAAACACCTAATTTCCGTTTTGCACATTTTAGATACAAACTTAGAGATGGAAGTTGGAGATGGTCGGAGCAAGCAATTATTACTGGGGAAGAAAATGGCATTCCTGAAGGAATTGTTTATGCTTATATCTTTGATATTCAAAATAATAAGAGTCGTGAATTAGGCTTTATTAACGATGAAAAGAACATGTTTATCAACGAAGTTGATGACATCACAAATCTGTACGTTGAGAAGTATTTTATATATCGCGCGAATAAACTTGTTAACGAGAAGAATGATATTAAGTGGAGCGCAATTAGTTTAGATATTGAACACTTTAGTTTATTTGATCAATGGTATGGTCGTGATAGCGGTAATTTCCTCCTAGCGAAAATTGGGCAAATATTCCTATCTATGAATAGAGATTGGGGAGGAGTTTCTGGTTATTTAGGACAAGACCACTTCATTGCGATTGTTGAAGATAACGAACAGATTTACGAACGTTTATATAAAGCGGTCCTTAAAGCTATTCGATATTATTCTGTTTCCAGCGGATTCCTTCCAGCGATTGGTATTTGTCGAGTTAATGACGCAAATAATTTACAAGATGCAATTGATAAATCTAATTTCGCTTCTTCGCTTGCAAAAAAATCCATCAATAGACGCGTGGTCGTTTATGATCCTTTTGTTAAGACTCAAAACGAGAAGGATTACAAGATGGTCTTAGATGTCATGGAGGCACTTAAAAACGAAGAAATTACCTTCTATTTGCAGCCTCAATGTCGTCTTTCAACTGGAAAAGTTGTCGGTGCAGAAGCATTAGCTAGGTGGGTTAAGAAAGATGGAACGGTCGTTCCTCCAGGTGCGTTTATTCCACTTTTAGAAAAATATGGCTTTATCACAGAATTTGATAAATATATTTGGGAGAGTGTTTGTAAATGGATTAAGAAGATGAAGGATGAAGGAAAACTTAATGTCCAAGTCTCTCTTAACATATCTTTAATTGATGTTTCCACGATTGATTTAGCGGAATATTTTGATGAGTTAATTAAGAAATATAATTTATCTCCTGATATCTTAAAAATAGAAATCACCGAGTCAGCATACGCGCAAACTTCTGAAGAGATTAAGAATCTAGTTGATAACTTCCATAAGAACGGATTTCATGTATTAATGGACGATTTTGGAAGCGGATATTCTTCACTTAATGTTCTTAGAAGCTTGGATGTCGATGTCTTAAAACTTGACGCTGCATTCCTTGATTTAAATGGAGGAGACTTTAATAAAGGAGTCCATATCTTAGAGTCAGTCATCAACATGGCTAAAGTTATTGGAATCCCAATTATTGTCGAAGGTGTGGAAACAGAAGAGCAGGTTAAATTCTTAGAGGAGCTTGGATGTCGTTATGTTCAAGGCTACCACTTCTATAAACCTATGCCTTATTTAGAATTCGCGAAGCTTATTTCTAATCCTGATAATGTCGATCCACGTGGATTTATTGTTAAGACCAACGAACAAATTAGAGTAAGAGAATTTATTGATGAAAACATCTATAGCGATACGATGCTTAATAATATTTTAGGTGCAGTCGCCTTTTATTCTTGGAAGGGTAGGGAGCAGGTCGATATCATCAGATTTAATCAACAATTCTATGAATCTGTTGATGACTCTAACTTCCATGGTCGATTGGAAAATATTCAGAATTTCCTTCCTCCTGATGATCGTCCAAAGATCTATGAACTACTTCAAGAAGCAATCGATAATAAATTAAATGGATCTCGTGGATCACTTAGATTTATTAAAACTGATAATAATGTCGTTACCTTTTACATGAAGTTTTATTATCTAGGTGTAATTGAAGGATCTCATAGATTCTATGGCTCTGCGAATAATATCAGTGAATTTGCGGAGATGCGTCAACAAATGTCTTTAATTAACAAATTCTCCTCTGACACGATTATTTTCCTCAAGAAAAAAGAAGAGAAATGGTCATGTATCATTGCTGCGAATGGACTTGAAAATATAACTGGCATTTCCACTCCTCAACTAGAAAAAGAACTATCTGATTTCTCTTTCTTCAATCGTTTAGAGAAATACTCTAAAGATGAGATTCAAAACACCATCGTTAATTCATTGAATAATAAATATAGTTTCTCGATCGTCTTTACAATGGACGGGAAAGATAATAAAAGGATCGCCATTAGAATGCAATGTGACCCTGTTTATGATCAAGCCGATAATATCGAATATATTTTAGCGTTTAGACTTGCTTAATAATGATGGAAGGTGAAGTGATCTTTTTCTAAGACACCATCCATTCTCTTTAAATCATCTTCATCTACTTCGTAGATATAAGGAACATTTCTTTCCAGTTCGTGATAGTCAAGGCCAAAGCCTGCAACGAACTGTTTTTCTTTCATGACGTAACCGCAGAAATCGATAGGGACTTCCACTTCTCTTGCGACTTTCTTATCGATAAGCGCGCAGACATAAACTTTTTTAGCGTTATGTCTTAAAAGGTGATCGATAAGGAATTTCATGGAGTGACCTGTATCAACGATATCTTCCACGACGATTACAGTTCTATTTGAACAATCATAAGAGACATCCTTAATCATACGAACATTGTTAGTTCTTTGCATACCGAAATATGAAGTGATTTGAATATAATCGGTAAAGATAGGACGGGTCATATATTTTAAGATTCCGGCCATGAAATTAATTGCGCCTTTCATGACTCCGATGACGAGAGGGATTCTTTCTTCATCCTTGAGTTTTTCTGTCATTTCCGCGGCGATTTTTTTACAAATTTGATCAATTTCTTCTTCGCTTAAAACGATCTTTTTCATAAATATTATCCTTTCATGATGTCGTTAATGAATTGTTGGTGAGTCTCATAAAGAGACTTACCTTCCTCTAGCGCGACGATAATCTTAGAGAAAAGAGGGGCTAAAGAGATAACTTCAATCTTATCGCTTTTCTTTTCTTCTGGGAGAGGAATAGAATCGGTGATTATAAGCTTCTCAAGAGCGGATTCGTTAATCTTTTTAACTGAATCTAGTGATAAAACACCATGGGTTATCGCAGCGTATATCTTTTTCGCTCCTAATTCATGAAGTTTATTGGCGGCTAGGACGAGTGTTCCTGCTGTATCGACAATATCATCAGCGATGATACAAGTTTTATCTTTTACATCGCCGACCATTGATAAGATTTCCGCTTGATTTGGTTTTGGACGACGTTTATCAATAATCGCTAAAGGAGCGTTCAACTTTTCAGCGAGTTTTGAAGTTCTTACGAGTCCTCCATGATCAGGAGAAACACAGACGATATCATCAAGTTTCATTTTCATAAAATAACTGGTGAAAAGAGGGATTGGTGATACATCATCGACTGGAATATTAAAGAATCCAGAAAGCTGTGAGGCATGAAGGTCGCTAGAAACGATGCGGTCCGCGCCTGCAACTTCAAGCATTTCCGCGACTAATTTCGCGCTAATTGGTTGACGTGGTTTAGCTTTCCTATCTTGTCTTGAATATCCAAAATAAGGGATGATGCATGTAATTGTTTTAGCACTGGCTCTTTTACAAGCATCGATACAAAGAAGTAATTCCATCAATCTTTCAGTCACTGGAGGGCATGTTGATTGAATGATATAAACATTATCTCCACGGAAGGATTTTTTGCCTGTAAAAAGGATTTCTCCATCGGCGAAATGTGAGATTTCCGTAGGAAGAATCTCTGCATCAATTTCATGAGCGATTTCTTTGGCCATTTCTGTGTTAGCGGTTAAACTAACAATTTTTAATCTTTCATGTTTCATTATTTTTCACCTTTTACTGTGCCAAATGTACGGTCACCGCAGTCACCCAAACCTGGGCAAATATACGCTTTATCATTAAGTTCACGATCAAGTGCACCTATATATAAAGGAATATCAGGATATTTTTCTGAGAAAGCTTTTACTCCTTCTGGAGCGGCGATAATACAAATGAAGGTAATTCTCTTAGCGCCATGTTTTTTAAGCATTTCAACTGCGTCTATCGCACTACCACCAGTAGCGAGCATTGGGTCGATTAAGAATACTTCTTTTTCGTTAATATCACTTGGTAACTTGCAGTAATACTCAACTGGAGCTTTCGTTTCTTCGTCACGGTATAAACCAATATGACCACATGTTGCACCTGGAACAAGTTCAAGCATACCATCTGCCATGCCTAATCCCGCTCTTAAGATTGGGACAAAGCAAACAGATTTGCGATCAACAACAGGTTGAATTGTCTTTTCAATTGGTGTTTCAATTTCAATCATTTTGGTCTTAAGATGACGAAGAGCTTCATAACCTTCAATAACCGCGATTTCTTTAACGAGAAGGCGGAATTGGTTAGTTCCTGTTTTCTTATCTCTTAAGTTAGTAATTTTATGTTTTAAAAGAGGGTGATCTAATAAAACAACATTCTTATATTTAGATATATCAATCATCAGTATCACTTCCTTGCTGTTCTAAATTATCTTCTTTTATTTCTTCCTTTTTATGAGGCTTATGAATATGGACGATAAGGTTTGTAATAACACCTAATATAAGGGCGAAAGCAACTTCGGTAATTGTGATACCAAAGAATTCTAAGATTAAACCACCAACACCACAAATTAAGATGACGGAGATAGTAAAGATATTGCGGTTATCGCTTAAATCAACATCTTTAAGCATCTTAAGTCCAGATACTGCGATAAAGCCATAAAGGACCAAACAGACTCCTCCCATAACACACTTTGGAACTGTAGCAAAGAAGGTAACTACTGGACCAAGGAAAGCGATACAAATCGCCATTAAGGACGAGACTAAGATGGTGATGGTTGAAGTATTTCCACTGATGGCGGTACAAGCAATGGATTCACCATATGTTGTGTTAGGACATCCACCAAAGAAAGCTCCGGTAATTGATCCAAGTCCATCACCTAATATAGTGCGATGCAATCCAGGAGTTTCAAGCAAATCAACGCCGACAATACTTGATAGATTTTTATGGTCAGCGATATGTTCTGAGAAGGTAACAAAGGCGACTGGGATATAGGCTAACGCAATCATTCCAAAGTATTTAAAGAACACACCAGCGTCACTAAATTCCTTAAAGTTTGCAAAGGCTTTAATGAAGGAGAAATCTGGTATCCATTTAATACTTTCAAATAAAGAGAAATCAATAATCTTTAATGCATCAGTTCCTGTTGTATTTCCGATAATGGTAAAGATGGATGCAAAGAGATATCCAACGAAAATACCAAGGATAAATGGAATCATCTTTAGTATCTTCTTCCCAAAGACGGAAAAGGCGATTGTCGCAAATAAAGTTATTAATCCAACAAGGAGAGCGATGAGTGGATTTACGACCGGTATTTGTGAAGCATCAAGCACGTTACCTGCAGTTAAATCACCAACCGCATTAGGGGCAAGTGTTAATCCGATAATCGCCACTGTTGGTCCAATGACAACAGGGGGCATAATCTTATCAACCCAAGCGGTTCCAAAGAATTTAACAATAATCGATAAAACTACGTACACAAGACCAGCTAGGAGAGCGCCTATCAATAATCCAATATAACCTACTTCTTCAACTAATCCTGCATTGAGAGCGCCAGCGAAGGCAGCACCCATAGAGCCAAGAAAAGCAAAAGAAGAGCCCAGGAATACGGGGCTCTTAAACTTAGTGATCAATAAATAAACGAGAGTGCCAATACCAGCACCAAAGAGAGCGGCGGATTGGCTCATTCCATGACCAACAATGGCTGGGACTGCGATCGTTGCAGCAAGAATGGAAAGGATTTGTTGAAAAGCTGATAATAATGTCTTTCCTACAGGCGGTCTTTGTTCAATTGAATAAACAATATCACTCATAATAAAGTCCTCATTTATCAGCTTACAAATATCATAACAAAAAATAGTGCTTTTATCTATTTAAAGTCACTATTTTAAAATTAAACGCCAGATAATAGTGCCAACACATAGAATACTTTGCACTGACTAGACCTTATAAGGGCTATTACTCCACTGACCTTTAAGGGTTATATGTGGACTGGTAACCGTGATTCTCACTCCAGTTATCCTTTGAAAGGGTCTTATATTTTTTACTCGGCATAATCATATCTTCTTTTTCTTGATGGAATTGGTAAAAGACGTTTAAAATTTAATAAAGATTTATCTTTACTTATGGGAGTATCCACTATTCCTACTGAAGATATAAAAAACATTATCCATGTATTAAAGATATATATGAAATTAATGAGGAACACCTTCCGTTTGATGATGTGAAAGGTGAATCGAAAGAAAGATATATGAAAAAAGCTAAATTGTTATTAGAAAAAGAAACTTTAACATATGAAGAAATGATCAATGGAGTGAACAACGGATTATTTGATGATGTCCACTTCTCTTTGAAATCATATAGTCATTACCGGTCTTGTCATTTAAGAAGAAAGTATCAATATCTCGAGATAATTAACAAAAAAGTTTTTGAATGTATTGAATTAAGACTTTGCGAAGATGAAAGTGAAGTGTCATATTATCATGGTTCATTCAAGGATAAAGAAAAGGTTTTCCATATTAAGGGAAAAGGAAGATTTACCTTAAAAGAAGTTTTTAAAGATATAGAAATAATTTCTGTTAAATACACCGAAAAAGATAATTAGTTTTGTATATATAAAGGAAAATTCTGACACGTTTAACTGTGTCAGAATGTTCTATTTTTTTGTTTGTCATTCTGTATATCAAATGATACCAATTTTAAGAGTGTAAATTAACTCTGTATACTACTTGATACCACTTTTTTGACAAAAACAGCCACTTTTCACGCTATTTATATTTAAGAACAGTACCGGATGGTGCCGATACTGTCGTTTTATTATTTTTTAAGCATTAAAGGTAATAATGCGGAGATAAGTCCATAAGTCACCGTTGGGAAAGAGAAGATCATCTTAGATAAATCTTTTGCGGTGAGTTTTTGATTGATAATAATGGTTAATAAATCGAGATATTCACCAGCGTTTTCTGAAAGTATTGCCGCACCGACGAGTTCGTTTTTCTTATTGAAGACGAAGGTGAGGTGTTCGTTAGCGTCATTACCATTGGCCCAAGACATCGTCTTTCCGAGTTCTACTTCTTCAACGCGATAGCCTAATTCTTTAGCCTTATTTGTGTCGACACCAACTTGACCGATACGTGGTAAGGTGAAAACTAAATTAGGAATGACGGGGTAAGTGATTTTTCTTTTTAAGAAACCAGGTAATAAGATATCTAAAGCGATGTAATTAGATTCAAATTCCGCGGTAGGTGTTAATTTAGGAACTTTTTTATCGATGACATCACCACTAGCGTAGATGTTTTTCACTTTCGTTCTTAAATGATCATCGACTTTAATACCACGAGAAGAATATTCAATTCCTATTCCTTCTAAATTAAGTCCATCGGTGTTAGCTTTTCTTCCGACCGCGACTAAGACGTAATTAGATTTTATTTCATCTCCTTCTTGTGTTTTTAAAACATATTCATTTTCTTTAACTTTTTCTAAAGAAGCGACGTGTCTATTGAATAAGAAATTAGCGCCTTGTTCTTTCATCTTGTTGACGATGAAATCGACATATTTCTTATCGTATTGATTTAAGGCATTAGGAGCTAAATCGATAATATCGACTTTTTTACCGAATGATAAACAGATAGAAGCGAATTCCATACCGATGATACCCGCGCCGACAAAGGTGACATGGTCAGGAATATTATCTAATGATAAAAAGTCACGAGAATCTTTAAAATGTTCTTTACCTGGAATATCTAATGGGATATAAGTTTGACCAGTTCCAATGACAAAATAGTCGGCTTGATATTGTTTACCTTCTACTTCAATGGTGTGGGCATCAATAAATTTTGCCGCACCTCTAATGACGTCAAAACCAAATTGATTGAATAAACCATCTAAGGCGTTAGGCATAAAACCGATGACGCCTTTTTTATATTGCATTAAGGCATTCCAATTGATTTTGGCTTGTTTTTCTAAACCGATATTTTGATAACGGTCTAAAGCTTCTTTATAAGCGATAGGGGCATCAAGTAAGATTTTGGCATCGCAACCATAATTGGTACAAGTACCACCGAGTAATTCCTTTTCCACTAAGGCGACTTTTTTGCCTTGCATTTTTAATATCAAAGCGCCATGCCAGCAGGCGTGACCACTACCGATATAAATGACATCATATTTATCCATGTTATTCTTCCTCTTTTTCGTTATTAAGAATTTTATAGAGTATCTTATAGAAGAAGACGACTTCTTCTTCTGTTAAATTGAATTCTTTAGCGATAGAAGCGGGAACATCTATTGCTTTTTCTTTTAATTTTTCGCCTTTATTAGTCAAAGAGATGACGAGATTTCTTTTATCTTTCTTATCCTTATTAATATTAATAAAGCCTTTTTCTTTTAATCTTTTTAATAAAGGGGCGAGGGTATTAGTTTTTAAGAATAATGCTTTGCATAATTCTTTTTCGTTTACTTCGTGTTTTTCCCACATCACCATCATGACGATGTATTGGGTATAGGTGAGGTCAATCTTTTCTAATAGAGGCTGATATTTCCTCGTAATTTTATTAGCGACGGCATAAGTGGGGAAACATAATTGATTCTTTAATAATAAGGAATCGTATTTATCCATTGACCACCACTTCCTGTAAGAAAGCTTCTAAACGGGCAAAGTCTTCTTCGTTTGGTCTACCCTTATTGATGAAGATCCAACTAGCGATGGTATGGAATTCTTTTTCAGAAACATTAATTCCTTCTTTATCACAGACTTTCTTCACCGCTTTTAAGGTGCTAGCGCCAGAAGCGGCACTATTGATGTTGATTAAGGTTTTAATCTTATCTTTATTGTTTCTTAAGAATTGTTTGATCTCTTTATCAATATCCGCGGCATACATGGCGTTGACTAATAATAATTGTTCCACTTCTTCTTCTAATGGATGGGTGACATCTAAAGCGGGGACATTGATTTTATCTTCGATGAATTTAGCAATCTTTTCCGTATTGCCTTTTTTACTTTTTGTGTAATATCTAATCGCAATTTTCATATGTGCAATCTCCTTTTCTACTAAAATTATATCGCACGCGACATATTATTGTAAATAGTTATTTTTATGAAAAAGACCCCATCAAGGGTCAATTTTTTTCGTTTGGCCATGAATTAGCGATTTGATACCAATCGGTCAATTTTAGAACGTATCGGTCAATATCCTAACCCATCGATCAAATGGAATTAGTGTTATTATATTGTAACACACTAAATGTCATCATTAATTTGGTATGTAATGCAAGTTAATCTTTTAGGCATCCAATTGGGATTATATAAATATTTTCTTTGCTTAAATATCCATATTGGCCATCAGTAATAATTGCTCTTATCGTTGGTAGTGGCATCAAATTTTTTGGATTTGCTTCATTGTATTTAATGATTAATTTGTTAAATGTTTCTAGGTTATCAATTCCCACAGATATTCGTTCATCGCTGCTTTTTACTTCAAACAAGCCATATCTTCCATCTGGTAAATGAATAACAAAATCACATTCTAAACCTAGTCGATCACGATAATAAGAGATTTCTCCATCAATCGTCTTTGAATAAACATCTAAATCTCTGCCAACCAGACACTCGAAGAAAAAGCCTCGACTTCTTTTGTCTTTTTCAAGCCCCTCATCATTAATACCTAGTGCAGCGCAGGCTACAGATGGATCAAAGAATTCTTTTTTTGGTAAAGAACGGATTGAAGTTTTGCTTCTAATATTTGGACTCCATGCTGGTATTTCCTTAATAACAAATAATCTTAACAAAGCATTGTAATATTCATAAAAAGTATTTTCAGACATCGGATGACCAGATTTGTTCACATCTTGCATAATAGTAACATTATCAACATTTTGCGATAATGTTCTTGCTAATGATCTCATTAATACTTTTGCAGTAATAGGGCTCAGTTCTTTTCCACTAGCTTCTTGAATATCACTATCACAAATACTATTTAGTGCCTGTCTTCCGTAGGAAAGAATGTTTTTTGGAGGATTAGCGATTCCTTCTGGCCAACCGCCTTTGACTATTATTTTTGAAATATCATCACTCGATAATTTTGAAATAACATTTATTGTTTTATTTGGATTATCAAATAAATCTTTTAGAGATATTTCACCAGTTGAATCACCACTTTCAAATAAGGACATTGTAGTCATGTCAATTTTTACAATTCTCATTGAACCGGTATGATTTGTAGAACCAGCTTTTGGTGAATAAGAACCCGTGAGTATAAATTGATTTTTTAAATGAGTTTCATCTGCATAGTTTTTAATCTCATCCCAAATCGAAGGATATAATTGCCATTCATCAATAAGCCTAGGTTTATCACCCTCAAGAAATAATTTAGGATTTACTTCATACATACGATCAAAATCTTCTTTTTGTTTTTTGGTGTTTAATTTAATCTCACTATTGGCAAAATATTCAGATGTGTATGTTTTTCCACACCATTTTGGTCCTCTAATATGAACAGCGGTAAAATCATTCAATGATTCTTTGATAATTTTGTCGATTATTCTCGGAATATATTTTTCTTTTTTCATTTTAATTTGCCTCAAAAACATTATACATTGATTGCGGTAATTTGCAATATTTGAATGCGGTAATTTGTAAAGTTTTGTTGAGGCAATTTGTAAATAGGACACTATTAATGTTTATTAATTATAAAAGATAGTCATTTCGTTGAAATTCTCTTTATATTTTGTATGCCTAAAAGATAACTATCTTGACACAATGTGCGAATTTTCGTACATTTATACATAAATTTTGACGTTGCAGATACTGTAACCTTTGAAAAGTATAAAAAGACTTATCCATGATGGATAAGCCAGAAGTTCGCGAAATAGTTCGCGTGAATGTTCCTTTGGCGGAGTAGGAGAGACTCGAACTCTCGCACCAGTTACCCGATCTACTTCCTTAGCAGGGAAGCCCCTTCACCAACTTGGGTACTACTCCGTGAATGCTTACTTATGTTATCACAAGTAAACAAATTGTTAAATTATTTTTAATAGGCTTTGGCAAACAAGACAACTTTTTTGGCTTTTTTACCACAGCAAGGGCAAACATCATCGAATGGAATTTGATTAAATGGAATGCATCTTGCTGTTGCATTAGTGAGTTCTTTAATCTTGTTTTCGCAAGCTTGATCTTCACACCACATCATTTTAGCGTAACCGCCTTTGTTATCGACGATATCTTTAAGTTCTTCGATAGAATGCGCTTCAGTTGTGTGTTCTAATAAATATTTAAGAGCTTTATCATACATTTCTTTATGAATAACCTTAACAAGGTTAAGAATGTAATCATTTAATTCTTCAAGTTTAACACTGGCTTTAGTTCCATCGTTTCTCTTGACGACGGTAGCGACACCATTTTCAATATCTCTTGGTCCAATTTCAACACGAATTGGGACACCTTTCATTTCATATTCAGAGAATTTCCATCCTGCACTTTTATCGGATTCATCTAAAGAGATTCTTAGTCCGGTTTTTTCTAAGTTCTTAGCAAGTTCTCTAGCAGCTGGGATAACACCTGGTTTGTTAGCAGCAACTGGGATAACCACGACTTGGGTTGGTGCGACATATGGAGGTAAGACAAGTCCATTATCATCACCGTGGACCATAATAATCGCTCCAATAAGACGAGTGGAAACGCCCCATGATGTTTGATGAGGATTAGCGAGCTTTCCATCTCTTCCTTGGAATTGGACTCCAAAGGCTTTGGCGAATCCATTACCGAAGTAATGGGTGGTGCCACTTTGTAAGGCCTTTCCATCTGGCATTAAAGCTTCGATAGAGTATGTTTCTAAAGCACCAGCAAATTTTTCTTTTTCGGTTTTTCTTCCTTTGGAGAAAGGAATAGCTAAAACATCTCTTCCAAGATCGTCATAGATTTCAAGCATTTGAAGAGCTTCGGTTCTTGCTTCTTCTTCGGTTTCATGCATGGTGTGACCTTCTTGCCAGAGGAATTCAGCACCTCTTAAGAATGGTCTGGTTGTCTTTTCCCATCTGACAACGGAACACCACTGATTATATAGTTTTGGTAAATCTCTATAAGAGGAGATAACTTTAGCGTAATGTTCACAGAATAAAACTTCACTAGTTGGGCGAACAATTAAACGATCTTCGAGTTCACTTTGACCACCGATGGTGCAAATGAGGGTTTCTGGAGCAAATCCTGCGACATGTTCTTTTTCCTTATTAAATAAAGATTCAGGGATAACGGTTGGGAGATAAACGTTATGATGACCCGTTGCCTTAAATCTTTTATTTAAATAGTTTTGAATCTCTTCCCAGATAGCGTATCCATATGGACGATAGATGATAAAACCTTTCGCGGATGTATAATCCATGAGTTCGGCTTTTTTACAAATATCGGTGTACCACTGGGCAAAGTCTTCGCTTCTTGAGGTAATCGATTCGTTTTTGATTTGTTTGTTTTCCATAAAATATATCCAACTTTCTAATGATATTTCTCGCCCATTTCACCAAGTTTTTCTAATTTCTTCTTATCAACTGGGAGAAGCATGTCGTTTGAGGACGCCACTGCTTCTGAAGAAATGAGGGTGATTCCTGATTTGATGATAAGTTCAATTGATTGCCATCCTTCTAAGTCTGAGGCAATAATGGGTTTATGATATCTAAGTAATTTTTCGATGAGGGTGTGGATGGATAATCTAATACGATTATTCTTCTTAATCTCACCAATCATTGTTGCGCCTGCAACAAAGTAATCAAAATTATAATAGACGGAAGGATCAAGAAGTAAATCTTTATCATTGATTGATAAAGCTAACTCATATCCTTCAGCGTGGAACTTCGCAAATGAAGCATTGATTAATTCGAGGTGTGTCGCGTTTTCATTAACTTCTTGTTCTTCGAACATTAAAACAACTTGGCACTTATTGACGTTTAATACTTGCGGTAAGATTTCAATGGCATTTTCAATATCAATCATCGACATTGAGAAGAATAAACGACAATTAACTGCTGGTTTTTCACTATTGAATTTAGGAATGGAATTCTTGATGACATGTGCAAGTAAATTACGGTTTTCATCAATCTTACTAGCGTATTTAGAGATTTCAATAAAGCTTGAGAATGGTGAATTATATGCACGAATATATTCGAAATATCCGATGATATCTTTCTTTGCTACGTCAATAATTGGACGGAAAAGATAACGGAGATTCTTTGAACGCATTAAATCGGTGATATTATCGCGATATTTGGCAAAGTCGAGTTCTGGGGAAGTTGTCTTTTGGAACAAAAGAATATTTTGATCGTTTTGTTGAGCGGCGATACAGGCTTCTTGAGCGTGCTTAACAATCGCATCAAAATCTTGATAATATTCGTGATTTTTGACAACACCGATGGTAAAACCAATGGAATCTTTAAAGCCATTTAATTCGATACAGCGATTAAGTGATCTGGCGATTGACGAAGCAAGTCTCATCGCATCATCATCGTCATAAATCCTTAAATCGAATAAAAGCATTTCAGAAGTTGATAATTCAACGATTTGACGAGGAGATTTTCTTGATCCAGCGTATGGATAAATCTCATTTTTAAGGGTCATCGCCATAAACCTTTCAACTTTATCGTTGGTAAGAACTTTTTGCTTGATATAGAAAAATCTAATCGCATAAGTAAAACCAAAAGTTGATTTTTCTTTAGTGATGATTCCTTCCATCACTCCTCTTTTCACCACTCCATTAATGGTTCTTTTATTATGTGAGACATAATTGGTTGGAGTGATATATCTAAGGATATGATTTTCAATATGAATAAGACCTTTTGCTTGGTCGTATTTAACAAGTTTAAGTAAGGAGAAATAAGGATTTTTATCCTTTTCAATTAATGCATCAGCTTCTAAATACTGTTCAGCGCTTTTAACATCAACACAGATGGAGAAGATCCAGTTTTTAACTTTTTCAGCGTCGTTAGGATGGAAGCGATCATAGAAATCAGATAAGTCCATCGTGTATTTATTTTTAAGATTAGAACGAGAAAAGAATGTCACTTCGTTTCTTTTAACATTAATGATATAAATCCTTAGGGTGTTTGATTCTGATCCGATTTTGCGTTTTCTTTTAGAATAAAATGAGCTGCTGATTAACGCGGTAACAATAAAAATAGATAGTAACACTAGGAGTGAAACCATGATGAAGAAGAAGATAACAAATGAGCGATCAGAAAAATTGAACCACTTCATACATCTACATATTATACTTAGGTATTGTGAATTTTGCATTCACAAATTTAGCTTATACTCACTCATATAAAAAATAGAGAGGCAAAAGAAGAAAAAATGATATAATACCCTAGCACGGAGAAATACCCAAGTGGCCGAAGGGGGCAGTTTCGAAAACTGCTAGGGGATTCACGTCCCGCGAGGGTTCGACTCCCTCTTTCTCCGCCATCATCGATTATCTAGACACGTCAGGGAAAGGACGTGTTTTTTTTATTTTTTCATTATATTTGACGTGGTCAACTTTAACAGAAATCATTAGTAAAGGGAATGTAAAAAACCTGAGTAGTCACGAGGCTTAAATGTATATATTTCAGAAGGATAATTTCAAACATTTTCTTTCCAATATTTTAAAATTGCAATCTTGAATAGTTCAAATAATGTCTTGCATTAGATATGACTAGTCAAGTGAATATCTTAAAATCAGTGTATTAATGTACTCAAAAGTTAGTAACTATAATTTGTTTTCAAATCCGGTTTCGACGAACAATTTTAATCGACTCTATTTAACGTTTGTGCGGTAATTCATTTAACGTTTATGAGAAGCACATTATTATATTTCTCTAGTGCTTTCAAAATACTAATCCTACAATTCTAAAACCATGCTTTTGTTATAAAAAAAAGACTATCGGAATAGTCTAAAATCTTATTATAAATATTAACCTATTATTCTATTGGTTTGATAAAGAAGTTTCCGTAGACTTGAATGAGGGAATTAACAGAGATGAAGACGTGCTCATCCACTCTCTTACATAACAGGACAACCTTATTAACTTCGACGGAAGAAACAACCATGAAAAGGATCTGTCTTTCTGTTCCTGAATAGGCACCTTTTCCTTTAACAATAGTTGCAGAATGTGGAAAATTCGCCAGTAAAACTTCCGCCATATGTTCTTTAGAAGTGATGATTTGAATTTGGACTTTCTTATTTCTAACATTGATAAAATCAATAATGATAGCGACTACAAAGAGATATGTTGTAGCAAAAAAGAAGACTAAAACACCCTTGCCCCATTCGCTTGGAGTTTGGATGATAGATAGGACTGTATAGAGGGTAATAATTAACCCATTTATCATAATGGCGTACTTACCAACTGATGTCGATTTTTTTAAGGCAAAATAATATGAGAAAACATCGATTCCACCACATGAAGCGTCAGCGCGATAGGCGATAGCGCTACTAACACCTGTACATGCTGCGCCAAAGACTACTCTTGCGATAATTCCGCCATGATCAGCGGTTACTTCTTGAACAGCAACAATCCAGTTAGGGAATATGCGAATAAAGATAGATGAGACTAAAACACTTATTAATGAATAAATAGCGAATTTCTTTGTGATAGCGAAGAAAGCAAAGATAAAGATTGGGATATTGAGAGCGAAATAGAAAATGGAAGCGATGTCGCTTAATTTAATATCCTCATTGAAGAATCTAATAATGAGATAGATGTTCTGGGAAACACCAGAAACACCACCGGTGACGATAGCTAAATCAGTGTTGTTTACTGGGGTGATAAAGCATGCAAAACCAAAGGCAAAAAGAATACCAGCAAGGACACACATGATGATCGATTTACTGTTTTCTAAAAATATTTTTAGATATAGGTGATCAAAGAGGTAATTGTTGATTTTCCTTTTGAGTTTGTTGTTCTTTTTCATACCTTGATTAATGACAACATTAATTTTATTACTAGTGCTATAAAATACAACCCAAATTTATCCGAAAATAATCAATAATTATGTTATTGAAAATAAAATTGCTTAGTGATAAGATTATAACGCTATATGTAAATATAGGAGGAAAGTTACTATGGTCGTATTAAGAATGATTGGACGCTTCTTCGCTCGTATCGGACGCTGGATTCGTGATACTGCGTGGGTGCAACCATTACTCATCGTTGGAGGAATCTTCGCTATCATCTTCTCCATTCCTTACATTACTAATTGGGTTAAGAGTTGGGGTGCATCTTCCACAACTGAAGTTGAAAAATTCTATAACAAGAACAAACTCTCCCTTAAAGGTTGTGACGAGAAAAACAGTGATGCTGATAAGATGTTCCAATACTTAGTTGCTCTTGATGACAACGATGAAGAAGGAATTGAAGCTGGTAAAAAGAAATTTGGAGAAAAGTTCTTCCTTTGCTTCGTTCAAGATGGATGTTCCGGATGTGACAATAACTATGAAGGTTTAAATTATCTCAAATCCAACTACACCACCAAGGATGAAACTTCTGATTTATATCTTGCCGACGCTGATTTCAAATATTACACCATCCACACTGATGAGACCGTTGACGACTTAGATTACAATAACATTTTCGAACATTTCATTATTGAAAATTATCAACAAGTCTTCGAAACTTTAGCGGGTACATTCTCCGATGAACAAAATTATCCATACCTTGTTAACCAAGGCGGAAAATCCAGCACTTATTACACCAATATTAATAAACTCGCTGAAACAGTCGAGACACCAACTATCTTCTTAGTTGATACCACAAACAATGCCAACATCACCACTAGTGAGTTTGGCGTTACCGAAATCGTCTTTGCTGCTCAAGGAAAAGATAACAAATCCACTTCCTTAGATAAGGCTATGACCTTCGCTGATTGTTGGAATCATGCTGATATCTTCTCTGAAGATTATAAAGACTAATTACTTATGACCACTTCTTAATTGAAGTGGTTTTATTTACATTTATGGAAACGATTAATTGGTTAGGTTTTGAAAAAGAAATAATTGCCTTCACCACTACTACTAAGATGGGCAATATGGCTTTTCAAGTGGGAGATAATCCTAATGAAGTCAAAAAGAATAGAAGCGCAATATGTTCTTATTTAAAAATAAGTAAAGAAAGATTAATTACTACTCATCAATCACATTCCGGCATTTTGGAAGAAGTGACAATTCAAGATCAAGGAAGAGGTGCCTCTTCTTTTGAAAGCGGGATTGACGCTGATGCTTTATATACGAAAGATAGGCGTTTAGCGTTAGGCATCTTTCACGCTGACTGCGTTCCTTTATTCTTTTATGTTCCAAGCGCCTCAATCGTTGGAGTTATCCATGCAGGCTATAAGGGAACACTTAAACACATCGCATATAAAGCGATTATGAAACTTATCGAAAGAGAAAATATTTCTCCAAATGATATTTATATCCATGTTGGTCCAGCAAGAGGGATTGAGACTTTTGTGGTTAACGAAGATAACGTTAAGGAAATCATTGATAACAAATGCATCGAATCTTTAAGGATGATTAATGGAGAAGAACATTTTGATGCGGTTAAGAGCAATACACTCGATTTAGTTAAAGCGGGTATTTCATTAACACATATATCAGAGTCGAACATCGATACGGTTAATGATGAAAGATGCTTCTCTGTTTATAGTAAAAGGACACCACTCGGGAGAATGATGTCCGTTATCAAACTTAGATAGTTTAAGAGCCTCTGGCTCTTTTATTTTAATCTTTTATACACTGAATGAGGAACGAGGTCCTTAACATCGACGTGATTATGATGAAGCTCCATAATCATCGATGAAGAGATGAATGATGTCTCGTTTTTTGCCATGAAATAGACCATTTCAACATTATCGTTAGCAAACTTATTAGCAGAATGGATTTGGAATTCATATTCGAAATCACTAACCGCACGAAGACCTCTAATTAAATAAGGTGCGTGATGTTTCGTCGCATAATCAACAGTTAATCCGTGATATGAATCAACTTCGACGTTTTCGAGTTTCATTTCTTTAATTGCTTCTTTAATCATCAATACTCTTTCTTCTGTGGTAAAAGTTCCCTTTTTATCAGGGTTAATCGCGACTAAAACGATAACTTTATCAAAAATTGATAACGCTCTTTTTAAAATGTCGAGGTGACCATTGGTGATGGGGTCAAAAGATCCAGGATAGACAGCAATTTTCATATTAAACTCCGAGGAAGGTGACGATAATGTCTCCATATTTATATTCTTTATTCTTAATGATTAAAGGATGATTAAGAAGGAGTTTTCTATCACTTTCCGCGATAATTATACCATAAGAATTAAGGAGGTTATTATCTAAAATAAAGTGAATGATTTCTTCATATTTTCCTTCTTTATATGGGGGATCAAGAAAGATGATATCAAACTTTATATCTTCTTTAATAAATCTATTTAAAGCGTCGAGATCTTCCATTTTTAAGATTTCATAATCTTCAACGATGTTTAACGCTTTGACGTTCTCGTTTATACATTTAATCGCTGGAACGCCTTTATCAACAAAATAGACTTTCTTTGCCCCTCTTGAGATAGCTTCTAAACCAATTGATCCACTACCAGCGTATAAATCTAGGAATGTTTTTCCTTCAATATCATTAAGGATAGCAAAAATAGCTTCTCTAATTCGATCTTTGGTGGGACGAATAGAGATATCTTCCGGCCAAAAGATCAATCTTCTTTTATATTTACCAGCGATAATTCGCATCATTTCTCTTTTTTGCTGCATAAATTCGTATTGAAATCCTTAAATAATATATCATTAACTTCTTCAAGAAGTTGTCTTAATTCTTGGTACGCTTTTAGATAGGCGATTACCTTAGGGTGAGACTCCAGTTCTTTCTTTGCTTCATAAAGCTTCTTTTGAGCGTTTTTAGCTTCATTTGATTCTGGTTTAAAGAAACGAAGGATGTCGTTATATTCATTATTCGCTTGATCTTTTAAATATGAGAGTCTTTCCACTTCTTCATCTTCTTCCATTTCTTTTTCTTTTTTTAATAGATTAAGATATCTCTCATCTTTTATGATTGATTCTTTTAATTCGTAAGCTTTATTTAGTGTTTTTTCTTCCATGATGACATTATACCAACTTTATCTTTTATTTTAAGTATGATAAAATAACCGACGTGAAATTAAAGATTATTAAAGATAACAATCCATTGATGAGAAAGAGAAGCGAAGAGGTCCCTCTTCCTCTTTCTAAAGAAGATAAAAACCTTCTCGATGAGATGCTTTTATATCTTAAAAGAAGTCAAGATGAAGAATACGCGAAGAAACACGGAATTAGAGCCGGGGTTGGTTTAGCGGCGATTCAAGTCGGAGTTCTCAAAAGGATGTTTGTTGTCTATATCAAAAATGGGGAAGAAGAGATTGCTTATCAATTTGTTAACCCCAAGATTATTGAATCATCCGTTAAACTTTGCGCTTTAGAAGGCGGAGAAGGATGCTTATCCGTTGATGGAAGTCATCCTGGTTTATCTCACCGCGCTTATAAAATCAAACTCAAAGCGTATGAAGCTTTGACTGACGAAGATGTCGTTTTGGAAGCACGTGGCTATTTAAGTATCGTTCTTCAACACGAATATGACCATCTTAATGGAATGTTCTTTTACGATCGCATCGATAAAGATCATCCAAATGACCCAAAACCATCCGAAGAATTAATTTAAGTTAATACTTTTATCACGATAAATTTTTTAATAAAATAAATTTAGATTTTTTAACATAGAGAATGTTAGGGAGTGTACTGTATGGATAAAATCCTTTCTATGCCTATTTCCATTTATGCGTTAGGTGGTTTAGGCGAAGTCGGAAAAAATATGTACTGCATCGAAAATGAGCAAACCCTCATTATTATCGATGCGGGTGTGAGATTTCCAGGAACGGAACTTCCCGGTATTGATTACATCATCCCTGACTACACTCATCTAAAGAATAACCGCAACAAAGTTAAAGCTCTTTTTATCACCCATGGTCATGAAGACCATATCGGTGGTATCCCATTTTTAATTCAATCAATCAATATTCCCGTCATATACGCACCTCGACTTGCAGCGGCACTAATCAAATCAAGGCTGGAAGAAAATCGTTTATCAGGAAGAGTCACTATTGTTGAATATGATGAAAACTCAGTATTTGAAGTCGATTCATTTAAGGTGACATTCTTTAGAGTAACTCACTCCATCCCTGATTCCTTCGGTGTTTGTGTTGACACTACCGAAGGTAGAATTGTCTCCACCGGTGACTTTAAAGTTGATTTAACTCCAGTTGGACCAGATATGGAATTATCTAAGATTGCTAAATATGGACTTGAAGGTGTTGATTTACTTCTTAGTGACTCCACAAATGCAGAAATTGAAGGATACACGCCTAGTGAAAAGAATGTCTTATCATCAATTAGAGACATCTTTGATAATGTCCCAGGAAGATTAATTATCTCAACCTTCTCATCAAATATCTCCCGTATTCAACAGATTTGCGAGGTTGCTTTAGAACATAACAAGAAGATTGCAATTGTTGGTCGTTCAATGGAAAAAGCTATTGATATCTCGCGCGGATTTGGTTATATCAAGATTCCTGATGAGATGATTATCGATGTTCAAGACATCAAATTATATAAGCCAAATGAGTTATTGATTTTATGCACTGGATCTCAGGGAGAACCAATGGCGGCACTTTCAAGAATCGCAAACGGAGAACACAAAGATTTACATATCGTTCCTGGTGATACTGTCGTATTCTCAAGTTCTGCAATTCCAGGAAACGGAATTATGATTCGTAGGGTTGTTAACTCGTTAACAAGATGTGGTGCGGATGTTATAACCAATTCCATTCTTTCTAACGTCCACTCCTCTGGTCACCCATCAAGACAAGAATTACGTTTAATGTTAAAACTCATTAAACCAACATACTTTATGCCGATGCACGGAGAGCATCGTATGCTTAGACTTCACGCTGAACTTGCCCAACAACTTGGTGTTTTAGAAGATAATTGCTTTGTTTTAGATAATGGTGATTCCATTACTTTAAGTAAACATAAGATTTCAAGAGGATATCCTGTTGAACATGGAACCATCTTTATTGATGGACGTGATGTCAGCGGAATTGCTGGCACCGTTATTGCGGATCGTCGTATTTTAACGGAAGATGGAATGCTTGCAATCGCAATTGCGATTGATTCAAGAACAAATACATTACTTGTTCCACCACGTCTATACACTCGCGGATTAATTAATCAAGGTAGTCAAAATACCTTAGAGCTTTGTCGTTCTTTAGTGGAAAAAGAAGTATTAAGAGCTTTATCTGGCAAAACTTCTTTCGCTGATTTAAAGAATGTTATTAAGAATGTTGCTGGCGACTTCATTTATAAAGAAACAAATCGTCATCCAATGATTATCCCTGTCATTATGTCAAAAGGGGATGAATAATGATTGTTTTAGCGTCAAAATCTCCTCGTCGCAAAATGTTAATGAAACAAATATCAGATGATTTCATCATTTATGATAGCAATATTGATGAATCAATATTTTATTCATTGTCTCCTTTAGATGCTTGTAAGAATATTTCCTATCATAAAGCGTTAAAAGCGAGGGATTTTTACCCTAACGATGTCATTTTATCGGCGGATACAATTGTTGTATTAAATAATCAAATCATCCATAAGCCAAAAGATGAAATGGATGCGAAAAAGATTTTAAGAGAATTATCAAATAAAACTCATGAAGTTATCACCGCTTATACGATTATTAAAGGTGAGAAGATAATTACTGAATATGTTGTCTCATCAGTAACATTTAATAATCTGAGCGATAAGTTAATTGATGATTATATAAAAAGCGGCTCTCCTTTAGATAAAGCGGGAGCGTATGGAATTCAGGATAATGATCGATATCCAATCATTAAATCGTATGCTGGATCATATGATAATATCGTTGGATTTCCGGTTAAAGAAATCAAAGAAACATTAATGAATTTATAAAAAAGAATGGGGGGACGCCATTCATTTTTTATTCTAACTGGGATAAAATCGCTTCTGCTTGATCTTCGAAGACCAAGGTGATTTTATCTGACATTTTAAGGATGTTACTGACTCCTAATTCTTTAAGTTTTTCCTCATTGATTATTTGAGGATCTTTAAGTTTTAACACAAGTCTCGAGCCCGTCGCTCTCTTTTCTAAGATATTGTCTTTTCCTCCAAGAGCCTCTAGCCAATCATTAGTGTCAATAACAACATCTTGCTTATTTACTTTTACATCTTTTTTACTTCTTTTTGAGAAGATGATGATTAAAGCAATCGCAAGTAATATCGCTACGACAACGCCTAAAGCGATATAAAACGCTGCGGAACGGAAAAAGTTATTCAAGAATTCTTTTAAATCAGCACTATTCATTATTCAATAAAACTGTCCTTTAATTTTTTGACATGGGAAATATGTTTATAATCAATCAATTTGATTATTTTCTTTGATAAGGAGATGGTGACTTTGGACGCTTGGTCTAAATGGATGGTTTCAGAATCAAAGCCCACGACCACTTCGTTTAAGCGACCTTCAAAGGTGATGGTTGATTCTCCGTTAACGACATAAGATGAACTAATTGTACGATAGACATTATTTTGAATCGCTGCAATTTCTGTTAATTCTAATGTCTCCATAGATGTATCCACGATTGCGCCACCTAGGGATTTGTTATAAGCAGAGCTACCAATAGCAGAGCAAACAACGAGGCCATTACCTCTAAATTTTTCAAGGTGTTTACCATCAATGGAAACATCCGCGGTGAGTGAACTAAATGGATTTTCAATTCTCACTTCGTTAACCGCATAAATTTCCTTTGATTCATTAATAGAAGAAATAACCGCATTTAATAAGCGATATGACTTCATATCATATTTTTCTTCTTTTAATACTTGAGGGAGAAGATTGATTTCTTCTAACTCAAATTCAGAAAAGAATCCAAGGTGGCCTGCATTAAGACCAACAAACATAACATCATTATTTAGATAACGATGGACAGCGCGTAAGAATGTTCCATCTCCCCCGATGACAATCACGACTTCTGGGTTATTTTCATCGATAGGAAAGTCGTTCTCTTTAAGGAGATTAAGGACAACTTTTTTGGTGTCCTGGCATAATGGTTTTTCTTTAGCAAAGATGGCTACTCTCTTCATTTTCACTCTCTAATCGTGTTATAGTATAACATAGAAATAGAGGTTTGTAATGATTAGTATTGAACACGAATTTGAATCACGGTCAATGTTAAGCGAAGAGAAGTATTTTGAAATTGCCTCGGATTTTTATCGTTATAATCAAAACCTTCAAACCATCGTTCAAAGGAACCAATATTTTGATGATGAAAACCTCTTTTTGACGAAGAATGAAATGGTTTTAAGAATAAGAATCACAAAAAAGGAAGCAGTTCTCACTCTTAAAATTGGTCAAAAAGATGGACATAGCAAGGAATATAAGCAAAAGATAAGCTATTTCCAACATAAGGCTTTGGTGGAAAAATCTCACTTTCCAAAGGGAACGATTAAATTAACATTAATGTCTCTTGGCATTCCGCTTCTCTCTTTAAAATTCATTTGTGAGATGAAAACAAAAAGAAGTCAAATCAATATCAAAGATTATAACTTCTGCGTTGATGAAAACGAATATCGAGGAATCAAAGATTATAATATCGAAGTTGAAGCAACATCGATGGAAAAATCAAGAGAAATATTAGAAAAGCTCTCTAAGCAATATAATTTTGAAATCACAAAAGATTATGTGACCAAAGCTAAAAGAGCGTTATTAATGGATAAAAAAGAATGAGACATAGCCTCATTTTTCTTCATCTTCTTCATTTGGGTGATCACAGGTGTTATAAGACGGACAATTTAGACACGCCCAAGCGGCCACTCTTTTGGCATGGGGGATAAACGCTCTTATTTCATCAGCGTTATATCCAACTTGAATGCGGTGATCATCAACGATAATTGGTCTTTTTAATACTGAAGGGTTTTCTTTGATAAAACTAATAAGTTCACTGATGGTCATATCTTCGATATTGATATTATGCATTTGGAAAATTTTACTTCTTTTCGAAATGATATCATCAGTTCCATTTTCGCTTTTCATTAAGATATCTTTTAAATCTTCTTCTCTAAAGATATGAGAAAAGATGTTTTTTTCAATAAAAGGAATCTCTTGTTCTTTGAACCAAGCGATGACTTTTTTACAAGATGAACACGATGAAGAGGTATAAATGGTAATCATAACGGGAATATCATATCAAAAAAATAGCAATATTGAAAATATTACTCCATTTTACTAAACTATATGAGAGAGGTTTGATATGAAGGAAAAAATATTAACAGGAATTAAACCAACTGGCAGTTTGCAACTTGGTAACTACATTGCCGTCTTAAAAAACTTAAAAGCACTTCAAGATAGAGGGGAATGCTATATCTTTATTGCGGATCTACACGCTTTAACTCTCCCAATTGAACCTGAGGTTTTAAGACAAAATTCCATTGATATCGCCGCTTTTTATTTAGCATGCGGATTAGATCCTGATAAATCCACTTTATTCCTTCAAAGTTCCGTTTCCGCTCACGCGGAAGCAAACGCCATCTTCCAAAATTACCTTTATATGGGTGAATTATCTAGAATGACCCAGTTTAAAGATAAGTCCGCTAAAATGAAGGAATCGGCCATTGGTCTTGGATTATTTGCATATCCAGTTTTAATGGCGGGAGATATCGTTTTATATGATGCGGATATCGTCCCAGTTGGTGATGACCAAAAGCAACACGTCGAATTAACGAGAGACTTGGTTAATCGTTTCAATAACCGATATGGTGAAGTATTAAAGATGCCAAAACCAGAAATCAATAAAGTCGGAAAAAGAATTATGTCTTTATCAGATCCGACCGTGAAGATGTCAAAATCCGATCCTAAGGGTGATATCTTCTTAAAAGATGACTTGAAAGTCATCCGTAAGAAAATTATGAGTGCAGTTACCGACTTAGGATGTGAAGTAAAATATGATCCAGAGAATAAACCTGGAATTTCTAACTTATTAGTCATCTATGCATCGATGAAAGATATCAGCATCGAAGAAGCTGAAGCCCATTTCGTTGGTAAGAGATATGGAGAATTTAAAGGTGAAGTCGCAGACGCTGTCTGTGATGTCATCGGAAAACTCCAAGAAAGATATCAACATATCATCGAAACCAAAGCTTATGAAGAGGCGCTTAAGAAAGGCGCGATTAAAGCAAATAAAGTGGCAAGCGAGACACTTAAACGTATCAAAAAAGCTGTTGGCTTGTTGACGTTAGAATAGAATTAAAAAGGCACTTCTTAGAAGTGCATTTTTATTAGTCTAATTCAAGGACAAGTTTTAATCCATCAAGGAGAGCTTTGACTCTCTTTTTGTTGTCCACTTCTTTTTTATTAGAGACAACACCAATATAGAATTTAACTTTAGGTTCAGTTCCACTTGGTCTCACTGCGATATAACTATGATCCTTAAAGATTAATTTCACGACATTGGATTTTGGTAAGGTGATAGCTTTTTCTTTAATTCCGTTTTTACCTTTCGTAAATGATTTAGAAATGAGATAATCTTCCACTCTGACGACAGGATTATCATCAACGACGATAAATGGATTGGAATGAAGAGTGTCCATTAAAATCTTCATCTTTGCTTCGCCTTCTGGTCCTATAAATGGGAGATTATAGACTTCATCTAGGTGATAACCATATTTTTCACCAATCATATCCCAGACCATATCAAGGGACATTTTCTTTTTATCGTAATAGTTTGCCATCTCAGAGTAAAGGGTGATAGCTTGGAGTCCATCTTTATCTCTTGCGAATGGAGCAATTAAGCAGCCATATGATTCTTCATAGCCAAATTCGAATGTAGGTCCCCCATTCTTTTCATAATAATCGATACGATCACCGATGAATTTAAAACCAGTTAAGAACGATTCGCATTTAAGACCAAATTCTTTAGCGATTTTCTCTCCAAGTGGGGAGGTAACGATGGTGTTATAGATAACATGGTTATCCAAAGGCATATTGTTAAGTTTTTTATAGGTGAGGATGTAATCAAGAAGCATGGCCGCGGATTGATTACCGGTGAAGGTTTGATATTCTTTTTGTTTATTCAAACAAGCAAGTCCGCATCTATCTCCATCTGGATCGGTCATGACGATGAGTTTTGCACCAATCTCTTTCGCATATTTGATAGGTTCGATGAAACTACGATCATCTTCTGGATTTGGAGATAAGGTATTAGAGAAATCTGGATCAGGAGTGCATTGTTTTAATAATGGATAGACATCATATCCTAAATCTTTAAAGATTCTCATTCCATTAACATATGCTGTTCCATGATTTGGGGTGAAAACGATTTTGAAATTTGTTTTTCTGATTTTCTTATTTAAGGCGATTCCTTCGACTAATTTAACGTATTCATCATCGATTTCTTGACCTAAAGTAATGGTCTTTCCTTTAATTTTAGTAGGGGTATATTCAACATCCAATTCGCTTGGTAAGGAAGAGATTATTTCTACAAGACGATTGATTTTATGAGGGACGAGTTGGCAACCATTTTCATCATAAACTTTATAACCGTTATATTCTTTAGGGTTATGGGAAGCGGTAATCATAATTCCTCCAACCGCTTTCATCTTTCTGACTGCGAAAGATAATTCTGGGGTTGGTCTTAATGAATCAAAGATATATGCTTTAATGCCAAATTCATTGAATACTTTAGCGCTTTGCAGCGTGAATTCACGGGAAAAATGGCGATTATCATGAGCGATAACTACTCCTGCTTCAAGAGCGTTAGGATATTTTTCTAATAAATACAAAGCAAAACCCACTGTTGCTTTTCTTACAGTGAATTCATTTAATCTATTCGTACCAGGACCAAGAATGCCTCTCATTCCTGCTGTGCCAAATTCAACATTTTTATAAAAAGCATCGTTTTTTTCTTCCACCGACATCTTTTTAAGAATATCTTTATCTTGCTGTTTAACAAGAGGTGAGTTAAGCCAACGCTTATAATTCATTTCAATATTCATTATGTTTTCCCCCAAATACATTAATATTATACGCTTCTTAATTTATTAAGAACATTTAAATATTCTTTATCTAGATCAACAACGATGTTTTGATTTTTCAGTTTGATTAATGGTCCGTCAACTTTATGAAAATCAAGTTCATAAGCTTGAAGGAATTGATTGGTAAATCCATATTTCTTTTCAAACTCTCTATTGATTTTAAAATCACCATATTTAGAATCTCCAACGACTGGGTGATTAATACTCGCCATATGGACTCTTATTTGATGAGTTCTTCCGGTTAACAATGTGACATCTAAAAGGGTAAAATTATTAAAAACATCGAGGACGTGATACATTGTTTTTGCTTCTTTACCACCATCACTTAGCGAGGATACATATACTTTATTGTTATTTTCATCCTTCTTTAATGGGGTATTAATTACTCCATCTTCTTTTATTTCTCCAACAACTAAAGTGTAATAATGCTTAGTGACAAGTTGATGGTCTTTAAGAATATCGCTGAGATACTTTAAAGTAAAGGTGTTTTTACCAAAGATGACTAATCCTGAAGTATTTCGATCAAGTCGATGCGCAGGTCCTGGTTTATATCCTAAAGAATTAGGATCATATTCATCTTTATACATTAGATAACTGATAACCATTTTGTCTAAAGAATGACTGTTTTTAGAATCTGGTTGGACGAGAACTCCTCGTGGTTTATTGACAATTAAAACATTTTCATCCTCATAGACGATTAAAGGCTCTAATTCATTACTTGGAGTTATCTCTTTTACCTCAGTAAAAGAAGAAAGCTGTTCATCAGAAATATAAATTGTTATTTGATCACCTTCATTAACGATATATTTCGCGTCTTGCCAGTGACCATTAACTTTAATGTCTTTCTTTCTAAATAATTTATAGATTAAAGAAAGGGGCATATCTTTAAAAGATTTTCTCACATATTTTTCTAAAGTTTGTCCACTTTCTTCTTTTTTAACTATTAGTTTTTGCATATATATAATTGTAAAAATATAATTTTTAAAATAAAAGATACAAATTTATTTGTTTTTAATATACAATATATGTCGCCTAGTAAAGTCGGCGCCCCGGAGGAATACCCAAGTGGTTGAAGGGGCGGGCTTGGAAAGCTCGTAGACATGTAACAGTGTGCCGGGGTTCAAATCCCCGTTCCTCCGCCATCGAAATTAAAAACGGATAGTCCAAGTGATTATTCGTTATTTATTTATACGATAATAATTATCAAATTTCAGAAGGATTTTCTAATAGTTTTTCCTTCCCAAATTTTGTTTTTAAATCATATAGATATACTCTAATATACAGGTTTTTAAAATCTCATAATCTTGTCTTAGCCAAGATTCTCCAGAATTATTATACCCATCAATAAAAAACTTATTTTCTAATGTTTCAGCAGCTTTATCTATTACGTCCTGTATGTCTTTAATATCGGCAACAGGTGTAAGAGTTAATAGTTCCAAGCATTTTCTTACCATTTTGATGTTAAGAGATTTGTTCTTAATGAGGTAAAACATGTCATCAATATCTTTAAACCTAACACTCGCGGCCCCAATTTTAGCTAAGGAAAACAATTTTTCAGCAAACATTTGTTCGGGAGGATTAACTAATAAAGTTATTTCTTTTCCATTATCAAACGAAAAGCACATTTTATCTTGATCAATACCTAACAATGTATGAATACCAATGTCTAATTTAAACTTAATTGTTTCAGATTCATCTTTAATTATGAGTTTTACTCTTTTACCATGATAATCTTGCTGATGTAATTCTTCTATTCTTCCGTTAATGCTAACTTTATATTTAGAATCTTTTTTATTCAATATATCGACAAACAGTTTGATATCACTATCGTTTGAAATGTTATATCGAACAAAATCAAAATCTAAATCAGTGGTCGTGCTTCTTTGTTCGTGAGTCATGTTATACATAACAACACCACCTTTAAGAAGAACAGAATCAGCAAATGTAGATTTTCCAATCTTTGAAAGAATGATTAATTGTGCGGTCAAGTTTCTTGCCTGTGCAAGTGTAAAGCCTTCAGCGATGTAACTTTCAATATATTGCTTTATGGTTTTGCTCATATCATCTCCTGTATTTCTTTTAGTAGCCTATGCCCACTAGTCATCTTCATACAATACTCACTTATTCTTCTCAAAGATATGACTTCCATCGATTTTAAAATTCTATACGAAGAAACAACCTCTAGAAAATATTCCTTTGGTAATTTTGTTCTTAAACGAAATAATTCAATAAGCATCCTTTCCTTATCAAAGATAAAGATATATCCATATTTTGTATCTATCTTTTGACGCCCAATTTCTATCATTTCTTCACTCATATACGACTGAGAAACTTTATTGTTTTTAATTGTGTGAGAATTATAAGGCGTCACCAAATGATATTTGTCTGGGATATAATCCGACAACTCATAATAATCAAAGGCACTTTGAAGAGTTAATGTAGCGCGTGGGTATCTAACAAATAGTTGCTCAAGTTCACTAATTAGTTCGCTATCATCTACATATACTCCGTGAGAAACTTTTTTGTATTTTCTGTTTTCTACACTTTTATAGGCTTTACTGATGCTTCCTTCAATTCTAACAATTTCTTCCCATGTATAAACCATATAATTAATATATTATTTCAGAAGGAATTTTTCAATTATTTTCCTTCCGATATCTTTTATTGCCAAAAATTCATTCGCCGACATTTGTCTGTAAAAATTATTCATTCACGGACATTTGAAGGCATCATCGATTGTCAAGACACGTACAAATCGTATGTGTCTTTTTTTATCTTATACACTGTGTATATAGCAAGAAGAAAAACGTGCTTCATTCTCTTGACTATACGTAATTTTGCCACTAAATTTTGGCTTATTTATTCTTGATTTATGCCTCTTAGAAAACTGGATGGACACGAGGGTTGAAATCACACATCTAATTTGAAGTTAGTCTTTTAGGCATCCTATTGGAATTACATACACTCCATCTTCTTCGCGTTTATAACCGTATTGTGTGGCCGTAATAACTATTTTCAAATCAGGAGGCTTTAGAGGAACTTGATATTCCGATTCATTATACTTTTTAATCAACTCTTCTATTTTGCAAAGGTGTTTAGCGGCATTATCAATTTCATATTGTCCTAATTTAAATTCAATCAAAGCATATCTACCGTCTTGTAAGTGCAAAACACCATCAGCCTCTAAACCATATCTATCATGATAATAAGATAGTTCACCTCTCAACTTTGAGGAATAAATCTTTAAATCTCTTATGCATAATGATTCGAATAAGAAACCAAGGGTTTTAAAATCAGTATTAAAGTAATCTGGACCAACACCTAATGCCGCAACAGCAATAGATGGATCAACCAAATTCCTCTTTGAGCTTGCTCTTATTAATTCCCTGCTCCTTATAGAAGGACACCAAGCGGGCAAATCTTCAATTATGTATAATTTATTCAAAGCATTGATATATTCATAAAATGTTGATTTTGTCATTCCTGTTGTAGCTGTTGCATCTGCAAATATTGTTTTTGTTTCTGCGAGAGTACAAATATTCCTAGAATAAGATTTTAATATTTTTTCAGCCCATTTCTTATTGCGCTTAACACCATCAATAGAACTTATATCTTTATTACATGTTTGAACAAATATATCTTTAGCAACTTCTAACTTTGATTCTGGTGTTTTGTTAAATAAACTTCTTGGCCATCCGCCTCTACAAATAGCAAATATTAGATCATCCATTGTTAATTTAGATTCAACAAAATCAAAACCTTTTCCGTTAAATAAATCGATTAAGGAAACATCTCCTGTTGATTCACCGCTTTCATATAAAGACATAGAATACATTTTTAAAGTGGATATACGGGCTGTTCCTGTATGAGGAGTTTCAACATCAATAGATGAAGAGCCAGTCAAAATATAAAGGCCGTTCTCGTTTCTATCGTCAACACTTTTTCTAATAGCGCCCCAAATCTTAGGCGCATCTTGCCATTCGTCAAACAATCTTGGATTATCACCGATTAACAATTTTGACGGCATGGTATTTGCTGTAGCGAGATATCCGTCGCGTAGATCTTCGTCTTGAAATTCAATGATGCTTTTAGCTTTTTGCTTAGCACTTGTAGTTTTGCCACAACTTTTAGGCCCAACTATTAAAGTCGCGCCAAACGAATCTAATTTAAGTTGAAGTTGATCGTCTATGATTCTTTTTTTGTATATTTTAGTTTCCATGAGTGTATTTCCTAAGCATATTCTAATAGAAATTAATTGATTTCTCAATTTATATTTTACATTTGTGAGGTTTTTTGTCGGACATTTGTGAGGTTTTTTGTCATATATTTGAGAAATGTATGCTGAGTTTAAATCCGCTGTCTCCCGCCATCATCGATTGTCGAGACACGTACGTAAAAGTGCGTGTTTTTTCTTGTTTTTAAAACATTTTTTGATATTTTTGGTAAAGTGAATACAACTTTATTAAATTTGGAACTGGATACATAAAAACCCCGTGAAAATCTGGACGGAAACGAGTTTTAAACTTTTTTTATTTCGCTATATAATTAGCCTTCAAGCCATTCTATTTCATCTAAAATATCTTTAAGCGCTTCGCCACCATATAATGGTTCGCTCATGAGCTTTTTGTATGCATCGTCATCAGAGTCCCCAATAACTTCTATCCATTCTTTGATACGATATTCTTTTTTTCGAATAGACCAATAAATATTTTTTGCTAAGGGGAAGATATTTTTCTGGGTTCTTCCAAAACCTTTCAATCACAATGTCGTTATTAAACATATCTATCAAATATTTAGATAATTTGTCGCGATATTTTAGATGAAAGCATCTCAGAAAAGGAAATAACTTCATCTTCTTTTGGTAAGTTTTTTACTACCACCGTCTTTATCATAAGAATCTACTTCCATGCCATCGTCTTCCCAACCACAAACAGGGCACAACATTGGTTTAATTTGCTTTAAATTTTTATCCATACTAGGTTTCCTTTCTTTGGATAATATGTAAATCCACCTTTTATGGTTAAAAATCTATTGATTTTTAATCATTATTATCTTTAGTAGATTTATAAAGCAAATTAAAAGGGGCTCAGTCACCTCACATGGGTTTCATTCTTAACAGCCCCTTTTATTATTCATAATAACTAGAAATGGAAATCGACTTTTTCTACGCCTTCACCATAGATGGTTTTGAAGTCGTTTTTCATCGAAATAATGTTGTAATTATTTTCTTCCCAAGTCGCTTTTCTTTTCGCAGTTTCTACGAGGTTTGCGTGATCTCTTACTTCATCATCTGCAATAAGCATAAAGACTTCAGTTTTATATTGAGAGTTACTCTTACAGTAATTATGCATCGCGGAGTCACCACTACTATTACCAAAGGAGAGAACTGGAACTTTACCAATCTCTTGAGAGATTTGTTTTGCTTTATTTGTTTTTAAGTTCTTGATGATGAGTTCATCGGTTCTAATTAATTCTTCGTCGCTACCCATGGTATAGTTAACGCCATCCGTGTCACCTTGCTTACTAGCTTTAGTGGTAACATCCATTCCAATTACTCTATTAGATGGAACACCAATGGATTCTACTAAGGAACGGCAGATGTATCGATCACTACCTGAAACCACATAATATGTGAAATCATTGGCTTCAAGATATTTAAAGATTTCTAACATTGGTTTATAAAAGCTATCAGCATAGGTCATACCAGTAAAGCCGTTAGGAGTATTCTTTGCATATTCTTTTACGTAAGTATCAAATTCTTTAACGGACATTCCACTATAGGCTTTAGCAGCGGCTACTGCGTGCTTAATATCAAAGCCATATTCTTCGTTATATTTAGGAAGAGTAACTCCATCTCTTACAAAACTTCTAATATCGTTAGCGGTTTCTACGACATAAGGATCTTTATCGGTGTAGGTAGGATCTTCCAAAGCACGATATTCAAGCATATTATATTCAAAATAAGTTGGATAAAGTTCACCAATAAAAGTGCCATCCATATCAAATGTCGCAATTCTATCTTCCTTTGGAATATAGTTTTTAGAATTCTTATCAGTGACATCTTCTACATACTCTCTAAGAGTAATTAAAGAATCACACTCATTCCATAAGGTGAAATATTCAGCTTGGCTTTTACAAGACACGATACTTGCAAGCATTGGTAAGACGGCTAACACTATTAATCCTTTTTTCATTCTTTTTCCTCCAGTAAATTGTAATGTTAAGTGCAACACTCAGAGATAGCTTCGGACATCAATTTTGATGGAGATACCCAGTTGTTACATTTCCTATGTCTATTGTTAATCAGATTTGCCTTTTTATCAATATAAACGGGGTATTCTCAAATAATTCCTATAATTCTACTCATCAATGTAAAATTCGTGTATCGTATTTTGGACCGAAAATTAATTCGTGTATCGTATTTTGAAGGTATCTTCGATTGTCGAGACACGTACATAAAAGTACGTGTTTTTTTCATGTCTTATAACACTTTTCCTCACTTTCTTTTATACGTTTTCCCTATCTTTCTTTTGAGCAAAAATAGGCACTTCCTTTTACACAAAAACACTTTTTCGACCAAAACAACAGTGCAATGCGATTTTAGTCGAAGAAGTATATGTATCGACAATTGACCTTAAAACCATGTCCGTGTATCGACATTTAAGGGCATCTTCGATTGTCGAGACACGTACGAAAAAGTGCGTGTTTTTTATTTATATTGAATATTGAAATAATCTAAATAAGCTTTGACCATGTCTTGGCCATCCAAGCAAGTATCGATAAGCCAACCGCGTTCTTGATTCCAGTTTTTAAGACCTCGGTAATAGAATTCTTTTTTACTATCTAAAATGATAAATGGAACAATATCGTTTTTAAGGCATTCTTTAAATGCAATTAGTCGCCCAACTCTACCATTGCCATCTTGGAAAGGGTGGATTCGTTCAAATTTGACATGGAACTCCACTATTTCCTCAAATGAATGCTTTTCTTTTTGATTATAGTTATCAAGCAGTTTTTTCATTTCTGTCTTTACTTGTTTTGGATCTGTTGTTGTTCTATCTCCAACTTCATTCGCTAACAACTTATAATCACCAACTTTAAACCACGGTTCTCTTGCATCGCTCGTTCCGGTTTTTAAGACTAAATGCAATTGTTTAATAAACGATTCAGACAATCTCCTTTTTGCGGATTCGATAGATAAATCCACGCATCTAAAATGGTTAAAGGTTTCGATAATATCATCGATTTTAACGCTTTTATTTTCTAAACCAATTGTCTTAGTTTCATAAATATATCTAGTTTCATCATGGGTTAGTTGGCTACCCTCAATATGATTTGAATTATAAGTCAACTCAATTTGGAGTTTGTGATATATTCCGCCTTTAACTGAATGTTCTTTTTCTCTAAAGAGAACATCTAGTAATGTTGGCATTTTGTTTGAATGTCTATTCTGCCTTTTTGGTTTTGTTGCATTTTCAGGAATCATCCACGTTTTCCCTTTTAAATATGCGCCAACAACTCTTCCGGAAGCGCAATAGTTTCGCACGCTTCTTTCAGAAACTTCCCATATCTTACTAATCTCTGTACTTGTTAAATACTTCATGGCATTATTATATCATTTATCGGCAATTTATAAAGTAAAACTTGACAGGAAATAGCAAATATTATTTTGCCGATATGCATGTCCCGACAATTGGTATTTTAAACCCTTGTGTGCGGACAATTGGAGACATCATTGATTGTCAAGATACGTACGTAAAAGCACGTGTTTTTTCTTATTTTTCCCATTTGCTATATTTGGTCTTATGAATACAACTTTAATCAATTTGTAACAAGACACATAAAAACCCCGTGAAAATCTGGACGGACACGAGGTTTAAACTTTTATGGCGCTATTTAACTAAGCTATATGCTTTTATTTATGCTTTTAGCATATTAATTGGAACAATATAAACGATATCTTTTATTCTAGCGTCACCACTCGCCGTAACAATCATTTTAAACGGTGGTAATTTTTGATTGTTTTCTAATATCTTTTCTTCAATAGATTTAAGATTAGAGATACCTTCATTAATGAGTTTCTCACCACCTAATTTTATTTCCACAAGAGCATAATCTCCGTTAGAAAGATGAATAACAGTATCGCATTCTAAACCATTCCCATCTCTAAAGTGTCTAATCCCACCACATCAATATGCTTATAGATAAACATCTATTGTTGGTCAATATTTTCCCCGTTTTCTTTTAATTATTTTCCCACACTTTCTTTTACAATAAAACAGGTTATTTCTTTTAAACAAAAATAAGGTTTTTAAATTTCATTAATTAGAATTGGATACAATCGAGTGCCATCATGATAGCGAAGCCAAAGATGAAAGCCCAAACACCAAAATGATCGTGTCCTTCCCCTTTCATTTCTGGAATCATTTCTTCTCCAACAACATAAATCATACATCCTGCCGCAAAGGCGAGGGCCCATGGCATAATCGTTTGAATTTGCATAGCGAGAAATAATCCAATAACCGCAGCGACAGGTTCAACAATTCCAGAGAACATTCCAAACAGGAATGCTTTAAATGATGAACCGGTTTCTCCTTTGATTGGGAGAGCCACCACCGCGCCTTCTGGGATATTTTGTATTCCAATACCAATAGCTAATAATAAAGCACCTATGGTAAGAGCATGATTATTTGGGTTACTTAAAGCGACACCAAAGGCTATTCCTACAGATAATCCTTCAGGAACATTATGAATTGTGACAGCGAGAAACATTTTTGATGTTTTTGATAATCCTCTACTTGGCAAACCCTCATCCTTATTTTCACCAACATGAAAATGTGGCACTAGTTTGTCAATCAACCATAGGAATCCTGCGCCTAGGATTAAAGAGATGACGACAATTAACCAAATTGGCATATAGGTTGTTTCGGTTTCAAGCGCAGGCTTAATTAAAGAAAAGAAAGAAGCGGAGAACATCACTCCCGCGGCAAATCCAATAAAGATCCGATTAAGAAGTGATGAGATTTTCTTTTTTCTAAAGAAAAAAGACAAATAACGCACCGATAGTTGTGCAGACAAAGATTAAAGATATGCCGATAATCGCATAAACATAATCTGGCATTTTAATTAATCTCCTTCCTTATTTCTTTTAATTCATATCCGGTTGAAGCAATAACAGATTTGATTTTTTCTTCTGATAATTCATTTTTGGAAAGAATAATTGTTTCATTTTTAAAATGATTTGATTTGACTTTTTTAACATCAAAGTTCTTACGAATGACATCATTGATATGGGATTCACACATTCCACATCTCATTCCATATATCGTTAATGTATATTTGATAAGATTTTTATTTCTAAATAAACACATAGCACTACTCCTTAGTTTGATAGGTCGTTATGAACTATCTAGTTAGCCATAACTAACACATTATATCACTTGCTTTATGTTTGTATAGAAAATTTAAAAAAAGACTAAGATTTCCTTAGCCTTTGATGTTTAGTTTGATGTGTGATTACGATACTTTTTGATGATAAATTGAGCTGATATCTTCTAAGACATCACGGTCGACATTATCATCGATATAGACAAGGGAGATTTCTCTACTTAAATCGAGATTTTCGATAGGTATCGCCACTAATTCCTTGTCATTGATCTCTTTTTTACATGCGCTTCTAGCAAGAATTGAGACACCTAAATTTCTCTTTAACAAGTCCTTAATCGAATATACGGAGTCGATTTCTAGATAGATTTGGAAATCATCTAAAGAGAGATCGTTTTTTTCGAGTTCATTAACAAAGAGACTGGTTGTTCCACTTTCGAGTGTTCTAACAATTAATTTTTCCTTTTTTAAATCGTTAATGGTAATAATCTTTTTCGCGGATAATGGATTAAGTGGGGACATGACTGCGACTAATGAGTCGGTTCCTAAAAGAATTGATGAATATTTTTTATTGTTAACTTTACCTTCGATGATCGCTAGATCGATTTGATAATTGTTTAATTTTTCATAAAGATTTTTTGTCGTATCAGAGACAATTTTAATATAGGAACCTTTATTTTCAATGGAATAGTCCGCTAAAATCATCGGGGTGATATTACTTTCGGAAGTATGAGTGATTCCAATCGTTAAATTTCTCGTATTTTTCTTGCTGTCGATTAGCTTACGAGAAAGGTTGCTATAAAGAGACTGTATACGCAAAGCGTATTTATACATGATTTCCCCATTTTTAGTGAGGACCATTTCGTTGTTCACACGAGCAAAAAGTTTGACGTTATATTCTTGTTCTAATTGCCTGATGTGTTGACTGATTGCGGGCTGCGTTAAATTAAGCTTTTCTGCGGCCACAGTAAATTTTTTTGTTTCACAAACTGTGAGAAATGTTTCAAGTTTCGTATCCATGCTTCTATTATAATCTTTTTTTATATTAATAAAAGAAACATTTATTGTTTTGAGATATGAGAAAGAGCTAGGCATGATAAACAATTTTTGCTTTTTTAGCAAATATATATTTATTGTTTTCTAGCGCGTGCGCTAAAATAAATGCAAATGAAAAACATCGTCGTAAGAATGCTTTCAAAAGAAACGATTAAAAAATCATTTTCTTTTGTTGCTTCTTTTATTGAGGAAAGTCGACTAAATAAAGCGAAACGATATAAAAAAGAAGATGATCAGCTCCTTTCGATGGGTGGTAGTTATCTTATTAAAAGATTCCTTCCTGATAAAGAAGTTATATACGAGGAAGGAAAGAAACCTTATATCCTAGGTGGCCCAAGTTTTAATATTTCTCATTCTAATGATTATGTCGTTTTTGTTAGTGATGATGTTGATATCGGAATTGATATTGAAATCATCGATAGTAGGAAGATAGATGCGATTTATTTTGTCTTAAAAGAAGATGAAAAAGATGAAAATATCCATAATCTATTTAGGATGTGGACGAATAAAGAAAGTTTGGTTAAATGCAAAGGAACGGGGGTTAATGAGATTAAAAACGCTTCCCCACTACCTCTTAACGGAGTAAGGACATTTGATCATCAAGACTACTACACAGTGTCGATGATTTATATGGATTATGCATTATCAATAACAAGAAATGGAAAGGAACCTTTTGATATTAGTATCGTTAACGTTTCAATTATGGAGGACTTGGAATATCGATTGTAAGAAGTATTTTTAAAGAGGCGGAATACAATTACACGATGAATAATAACATCTTGGTCGTCAAGATGTAAAAAAAGCACACAGTTGTGTGCTCTTTTTATTCGTAAATTACCGCATCTATTTCGTTTCTAAGTTCATCGACGAACGTCATAGCATATTCCTTAACCGATAAGTTAGGATTTTTTAATAATGGTTTTAAGTCGATTGCGTAACTAATCATTTTATAGATGTCCACTGAATGAGATTGATAATATGTGGCGTTTGCATATCTTCTTCCAATGCTAGCTTTTGTATATTCTTTACCGCCAGCGATTTGGCTTCTGAAGACATTTAGGATTCTCTTTTGAAGTTTCTCGTTTCTTGAGATATTAAATCCTATCTTTCTATCATCAGAAATCCAATCTAGGCCTCTCCATACTTCACATCCATAAAATAATTTAGGTTGTTCTTCCTTAGGAAGAGTTCTTAACGCTTTGATTACTTTAAGGACCACTCCAACATGGGTTGGATGTTTATCTAGGATGGAGTGAGTGTAAATTACTTGAGGTTTAAGTTCTTTGATGAGTTTGATGTATTCTTTGACAATCTCATCGTTGTTTTTATCCTTAATCTCCTTGGAAGAATAATTAAGCATATATAAGGAATGATATCTACCAACTTCAGAAGCTTCTTGTTGTTCTTTAATACGAACTTCTTTCATCATCTCATCGGTATAGTTAGCAAATTCTCCAGTTCTAGATGAACCTCCACCATCGGATGTTTCAATAAGGGCGAAAGAATATTTTTTTGAATAATATCCTTTAAGAATTCCATCGACCGCCATAATTTCACAGTCATCTTGGTGAGCGCAAATACAGAGCCATTTAACTGGTTGTTCTTTTCTGTTTTTTGGATAATAGATGATTCCTTTATTAAGTTTCATAATCAAAAGTTCCTTATTTATATAGTTTCATTGTAGTATCTAGTATCTTTCTTTTCAAATGTGACACATTGTTATGTGTGCTTTTTCTCATTTAAATATAGTTTATTGCCAATTCTTTTTATTTCCTTATTTCTTAACATCTGATTAATCAAGCGAGATGTCACTTCTCTAGATAGGAATAATGATTTCGCTAATGAAGAGATATTTTTTATTGTTATCTCATTGTCATTAATGAATAAGTAATATAAGAACCTCTCTTTAGCGTTATTAAAGGAAAGCAGTTTTATTTTACTATTTAATGACTTTGAGAATTCAGAATGGATTTCTAAATATTTAATCAAGAAATCTTCGTTGGTTTTTAATATCTTTAATAGGCTATTTTTATCTATTAAATAGATAACGGAGTCCGTTACCGCACTGACATTACCTTTATATCGTTTATCTTTAGAAAAAAGGAGATTATTACCGAATATATCACCAGGATAAAGAGTGTTATAAATTATTTCATTTCCTTCAAATGTGATTGATGAGATGGTTAGTGTTCCCTTATATACAATTCCAATAGAAAAGCATTCATCATTCTCATGGAAGATGATTTCTCCTTTATTAACTTTTACTATCTTGGTTAACTCAAGATCTTCTTTCTTTAGTAAATCAATAATCATATCTATAGTGTGATTTAAATCACATATTTTTTCAATATTATTTTATATAATAGCAGCGAGGGTGCGCCAGTTCGGTGCAGTTAATATAGCTGGGTGAAACTCCCAGTCTGGTAATCTCTAGCAAAGAGCCAGTATCTAGCCTTGGTGCCAAAGTCGTGAGATTAGGCATAAGCGTAGGCAAGAAAGTCTAAGAGCC
>JAFSNY010000088.1 GCA_017447305.1 Bacilli bacterium
AAAATATAAAAACCATAAGTATCTCGCTAAAAGTGAAAAGAAGTTAGCAAAAGAACAAAGAAAACTCTCTCATATGCTAGTAGGCTCTTCTAATAGAAATAAACAGAGAATAAAGATTGCTAAGATATATAGAAAGATCAACAATCAAAGAAATGATTATCTCCATAAGTTATCTAAACACATCATCAACGAAAACCAAGTGATATGTGTCGAAGATCTTAAGATAAAAGATATGAGTAAAGATAATGACTATAACAAATCTATGATGGATGCTTCTATGTCTAGACTACTTACTATGCTTACATATAAAGCATCTTGGTACGACAGAACTATTGTTAAAGTTCCATCAAAATTTGCTAGTAGTCAACTATGTTCATCATGTGGATATAAAAACCCTACCATGAAAGACTTATCAATTAGGAAATGGACTTGTCCTAAATGTGGTTCTATTCATGATAGAGATATAAACGCGGCAAATAATATTCTAAGTAAGGGAATAGAAATGCTTACTAAGGGCAGGAACTGTCCGGATAGACAGATTTCTATGCTTGATCCATTAGGATCATCGAGCAAGAAGCCCCAACTTCTGTAAGTGGGGGTAGTTCACTTGACATTTATCTATAAATGAAATACGATAATTCATGCGTACTTGGAAACGGAGGAAAAAATAGTATGAAAAGAACGTATCAACCATCAAAAATCAAACATGCTCGTAAAGCTGGCTTCCGCGCCAGAATGAAAAGCGCTAACGGACGCAATGTTCTTGCTCGTCGCAGAGCCAAAGGCAGAAAAAAACTTACTGCTTAATTTGAAGGAGAAATAATGAAAGTTATTAATCGAATCAAGGCAAACGAAGATTTTGCTTTAGCGATTAAAAACGGTCGATCTCTTAAAAGCAATTCATTCACGATTCATTTATATAAGAACCAGTTTGATCGAATTCGCATCGGTATATCTGTTTCAAAGAAGATTGGTAACGCTGTTACAAGAAATAGAGTTAAGAGACAAATTCGTGCAATGTGTGACTCAATTTTTGATTATAAATCGGAGTCTCTAGATATTGTGATAATTGCTAAAAATGGTTTTCTTGAAAAGAACTTTTGGGAAAACAAGGAAATGTTATTCAATTTATTGAATAGCGTGAACATATTAGGAGCTATCAAATGAAAAAAAGAACAAAGCTAGGTTTATTAGGAGGAGCTCTCCTCCTTGGAACTGTTACTCTTGCAAGTTGTACTAGTTCTTTTTGCTCGACCAAAGATAAAGCGCATATGATGTTTGCGTTCGACTTTGGTGTAACCGCTTTTTATAGTGAAAATAATGAAGAAGGCACCCGCGAAAACTTATCTGTGTATTACACATACACTAAAGGAGATGAAGTTGTGGGGGCCACCATTATTTATCCAAACATTTATGTAGATTATTCCATCGACAACTGCCCAGCAGTAAAGAAAATCGTCGACGCTGCTGCAAATTCTAACTACTCCACACCTTCACTTAATTATTGGAAGGTCATGGACAAGTTAGTTTTAACTAAAGTTTTTACCGAAGCAAAAGCTGAAGGATATAACTTAGATAATATCGTTGCTAATAAAGCAAGTGATGATGACGAACACGTCGACATCAAAGACGGACTCTTACATGAATTTGGATATTTAAAGTTCTATTATTCCACTGATGTCAAATCAACTAACACCGCGGTTAAATGGGAAAACTGGGACGAATTAAACGCTCAAGCTTGTTTAGATGTAACTCTTCAAATAAATGAACTTCCATCCATTGACTTTGTCACTTATTACAAAAAACAAATGACCACCTTTGTCAATTCTTATCGCTCTTGTATCGCGATTAAAGATGGATCATATGGTTATTATGGAATTGATAAAGCCACTCGCAGTCCAATCAATATTGAATCCAAGTCGTATGGATATGCATGGAAGAGAGGATTTTTTGAAGGCTTATTAGTGTGGCCTATCGCTGCATTAACTGACACCATCGCCTTGAATTTTTCAAATTCAATGTCTGTTGGTATCGCTTCACTTCTTGCGATTTTGATTGTTACTGTCATTATTAGAACATTCATGGTTTTAGTTACCTTTAACCAAACCACAATGAATGCGAAGATGACTGAACTTCAACCAGAAATCCAAAAAATCCAAAACAAATATCCAAACTCTAACACCTCTCGTACTGAGAAAATGAGAGTTGCGGAAGAAACACAAAAACTATACAAAAAACACAACATTCATCCATTTAGATCAATGCTTGTCATGATTATTCAATTCCCTGTCTTTATTTGTGTTTGGGGTGCTTTATCTGGTTCTGCTGCATTATCAACAGGATCATTCTTAAATTTAAATTTGAGTTCCTCAATTTCTTCCGTTTTATTCAATGCATCCGAATGGAACATCGCTAATGGTGGTGGCGCATTAACTGCGTTATTCCTCTTTATCTTCATGGCTCTCGCTCAAGCGGTTGCTATGCTTCTTCCACAATGGATGCAAAAAGCCAAACAAAAGAAAGTTACCAAACTTGGTAAAAATCCTGCTAGACAACAACAAAACAGAAATATGCAAATCTTCACCTGGGTTATGCTTGCGATGATTATTTTCATGGGCTTCTCACTTGCTTCTGGCATGGGTGTTTATTGGCTTATCGGTGCGTTATTCTCGGTCGCACAAACACTAATCACACAGATGATTATGGCCAAAAAAGCTAAGAAAAAGGAGAGATAATACATGAAAGTCTACCAAGGAAAAACTCCTGAAGACGCTCTCAAGATCGCTTCTGAAGAATTAGGAATCCCAGTTGATGAATTAATTTATTCAGTCGAAGATAAGAGAGTTGGAATCTTCAACAAGAAATACGTTGTTGATGTTTATGAATTAAGCGATATTATCCAATACGCAGAAGACTATATTTTACGTGTTATTGATGCCTTTGGCATTGAAAGCACAGTGAAAACTCGCTTAGATGATGACATCATCAGAATCACTATCGATTCAACACACAATCCAATTTTGATTGGAAATGGTGGAAAAACACTTCAAGCCCTTAATGAATTAGTTAAGGTTGCTGTTAGTAATCACTTCCGTCACAGATTCAGAATCTTACTTGATATCAACGGATATAAGGATAAGAAATATGATAAGCTCGCTAAGATGGCAAGACGTATCGCGCGCGAAGTCCAAAAGACCAAAACAACATACACCTTCGATCCTATGCCGGCTGATGAAAGGCGCGCAATTCATAATGCCTGTTCTGGAATGAGAAACATTAAGACAGAATCTATTGGCGAAGGAGGCCGTCGTCAATTACAAATCATCTATGTTGAATAATTAATAGCGACAAATGTCGCTATTTTTTATAAAAAGGTGAATTTACCGTTCAAGTGCAACATTTCTAGACAAAAATAAAGGCTCATATTAATCCTGGTGTAAGATATAGTTGCGACACTTATCTACAGGAGGTTCTTTATGAGCTATTCACATTTTACCATAGAAGAAAGAATTAG
>JAFSNY010000007.1 GCA_017447305.1 Bacilli bacterium
AAGTCCCTTGAACAGCGAAGAGAGCATTTTGCTCACATATGGTATTCAATAGGTGGACCAACATTCGACCAAACTGGTGGCCACAGCAACGATCCATTTTATGTGAGAGGAATGAACGCTCTTGATAAGATGCTCGAAATCGATAAGAAGCTCGATGAACTTGAACCTGTAATAGTGGAATATAACAAGTTCTATGATTCTCTACCGAAGAAGTATCAATTGATCCTAACAAACGTTATGTTTCATGAGCCTTCGATGGTTTCAATAGCGTACTCTCTTCATTGTTCACGTACAATGGCCTACAAACTAAAAGACCAACTTATAGATAAATGGAGCGAAAGAAAGAAGTGAATTCAACGCCCTATTCATTGGATGTTTTCTTAAATACTAATAGTTAAGAAAGACGAAATGTGGTATATTTCTATATGAACTTGGCATTTAAGCCTTATACATACTTGAGTCGGAGGTTTTGTATGGCTACTAATTGGGATCATCTTGCTAGTGGTGAAGCACTAGCTGAAGCAGCAGCGATAAGAAGTAAGGATGGCGTTGAAGAAAAAGTAAGCGCCGAATTAGTCGCTTCTAAAGAAGCTCAAGGGTGGACAGTTAAGAAAACATATAAAAACGGATCTGCATTAATGGTGTTACCGAAGAAGATTGGTGATGCTTTTGAAGATGAAGTCTGGATGATTTTTTATAAAATGGGCTTCACCGTAATGAATGCTGATAGACATTTTAAACTTTCCTATTCAGAGGAATATCCCGACTTAACCAAACAATTAGATGTTATCGCCATAGATGATGAAACTTGCTTATTTATTGAGTGTAAAGAAACTGAAAAGTTTGAAAGAAATAAATCATGGCTACAAGAAATTGCTGAAATGGAGAGTAAGTATAAAGGACTTATTAGAGAAATTAGTAAGGAATATCCTGGAAGAAAATTCAAATACATTTTCGCAACTAAAAATTATGTTCTTGGTTCCCAAGATAGAGATAGACTTTCAAATGCTAAAATAGCTTATTTTGACGATGAAACAGTAAGTTATTATAAGGCTTTAGTTGAACATTTAGGTTCAGCTGCAAGATATCAACTTTTAGGTAATCTATTTGCACATCAAACAATAAAAGGGATGGACGAGAAGATTCCTGCAATTGAAGGAAAAATGGGAGGATATACTTATTACTCCTTCCTTATTGAACCTGAGAGGCTTCTTAAGATTTCATACATTCTTCACAGAACTAACGCTAATCATGATTTGATGCCAACTTATCAACGTTTGATTAAAAAGGACAGATTGAAAAAAATCCGTGAATTTGTTAATAATGGTGGATATTTTCCAAACTCACTCATTATTTCGATTGATGCTAAAAACGGACTTAGATTTGATAGAGCGTCACAGAACACTTCATCTGTCTCAAGAATAGGTACTTTGTACCTACCAAAAGAATATCAATCTGCGTATGTTATTGATGGACAACACCGTTTGTACGGATATTCTGAGTCTAAATTTGCTTCAACAAACACTGTCCCTGTAGTCGCTTTTGTTAATATGGATAAAGATGAACAGGTAAGAATGTTCATGGATATTAACGAAAATCAAAAAGCTGTTTCTAAGTCTTTAAGAAATACTTTGATTATAGACTTAAATTGGGATTCCCCTGATTTAGCGAAAAGAAAAGAAGCGGTTATTTTACATATTTGTCAGAAACTTGGTGAAGATAAAGATTCCCCATTATATGGAAGAGTTGTCACTGGTGAAAACACCGTCACCGATAGAAGATGCATCACAATTGAATATTTAAAAAACGCAATCGAAAAAACATCATTCTTTAACAAATACAAAAAGAATGAGATATCTGAACACGGAGTTTTAGATAGAACAGAGAGCAAAGAAACTGCCGAGATTATCTATCCATTTATAAGAAAGTCACTTGATGTAATTGAACAATTCTGTCAAGAAGAATGGGAAAAAGGCTCAGCTGGTTATTTGACCATAAATAACATGATGGTCGCTGTAATTAGAATTATTGGCGATATTGTTGATTTAGTAATTAAGAAATACAATTTGCCATCTGTGATTTATGATGTCGATGATTTATGGAACAAATGTGAAGATTGGATTGTTTCACTCGCTGACACAATTAATAATTTACCAATCGAAAGAAGAAACGATATTAAGACAGCTAAGGGTGGTAGTGCTAAGGAGACATCCTGGAGAACCCTTCAAGTTGCTTTCAATCACAATAATAGCGAGTTTATAAATGATGATTTGGAAAAATATATAAATGAATATTGTGTTGACTACAATCCAGAGGCGTCTGAATTTGTGTCTAAAATCAAACAAAAGATTATATCTTGCGTCAAAGAAAAATTTATTGTAAATGATAACTGGCAAAACGAACTTATCCCTGAAGATTTAGCTTTGAGGGTTAGCAAGGATATTGCTGCTTTAAAAGTTAGAAATTCTCGAAACGGTGTAGAAAGAGATATCGAGTTCTGGGAGATGATTGGTTTTGACGATATTGGTAAAATTGCATGCTATAAATCAAACTGGACTTTATTCTTGAGAGACATTTTGGTGAATCCTAATGATCAAAAGAATAGAGCAGAAACACTCGAATGGTTGAAGTCCATGACTTATTCCGAATCAAGAATAAGCAATGGCAAGCAAGTAACGAGAACAGAATTTAAGAGAATAAAGGAAATTTACGATTGGCTTATTGGAACTGAATAAAATGGAACCAGTATTAAAATGGGCTGGTGGAAAAAGAAAACTAGTCACAAGTATCATTCAACTTATAGATTTAAAACAACTTAACAATCATAGATTGTTTGAACCATTCTTTGGAGGTGGTTCGTTAACTTTTTCGTTGGAATGCGAAAAGGCCACAATAAACGACTTAAATCCAGAATTATATAACGTCTACATTCAGATTAGGGATAATCCTGATGAATTAATAAAGGCACTTAAAATTCATAATAAAAATCATTCACATGATTACTATTACAAAATCAGAAATTTAGATAGACTCGCCTCTTATAAAAAATTATCTTTAATAAAAAAGGCGGCAAGAATAATTTATTTGAACAGGACATGTTTCAATGGTCTTTACAGAGTAAATTCGAATGGATTTTTTAATGTTCCATTGGGAAGAACTACGTCTGGAAAGCCGGATATAGTGTGTGAAGATAAGATTCGCGCTATTTCAAAATATTTAAATAAACCCGGCATTGAAATATTAAATTGCGATTTTGTAGAAGCTGTTAAGACAGCTGGAGAAGGCGACTATGTTTACCTGGATCCTCCATACGACTACGAACCTTCTGGTTTTACCTCTTATACGAGCAGAGGTTTTTCTCAAGACGATTTACGTAGATTAGAAAAATTATGTGAATCATTAGTAGAGAGAGGTGCAATTGTTCTAGTTAGCAATAATTCGACTCTTTTTGTTAATGAAATATTTTCAAAGAATATATTTAAATTCAACTATTTAAACGTTCATAGAAATATTAGTGGAAATAATAGTGGAAGAAGAACTGTTCGAGAGGTTTTAATTTATGGAAAGAAATGATATACCATTCCCTCAAGCGGATGATTTTGAAAAAATAATATCACTGATTAATATTGAAGACGAAGCGAAGCTTCTTGATAAACAATTTCTAAGTTTTGTGCTCGAAAACGTCACAGATAGGCAAGTAATGTATTACTTATCTGCTGCTATGTATCTAGGATTGATTGATAGAGAAAAACACTTCACCGAAAAAGGAAGTTATATTAGAAATCTTTCACAAACTCGTCAAAGAATAGAGTTAATTAGATTAATTATATCTGACAAGGTTTTCGGTACAGTCTATGTAACTGAAAAAGTATATGGAGTTAAATTAGAAAAAGAAGAAGTTATCGATATAATTAAGGACGTGTATCCAAATTATAGCGATGAGCTTTACGATAGAAGGTATCAAACTGTAAAAAAATGGTTACTTTGGATTGATGATAATTTGAGTAAATAAAAAGAGGATTAATCCTCTTTTTCAATTATATTATTAATTTGAATACCAATCTTTTTAATAATTCCACACACTAGGGCGTTACCCATCATGAAGTAACGTCTTTTTTCTGGCATTCCAGAATTTGTCCAGTTATCAGGGAATTGATTTATTCTTTCACATTCAACAGGAGTTAGGATTCTAAGTTTGCCATTTTTAGGATCCATAATGATGTGCGTGCTTCTATTAGTGGTTCCTTCGGAAGTTAACATTGTTCTAGCTGGGAGTGATAATTCATCATAAGGAGACATCGAACCTTCTGCATAAATGTATTCATGCCCATTCTTATCAACTCTAGGAATCTTCTTTGAACCACGGAGATACTCATATTTCTTTCTTTGCGACTCACTTAAGAAGTAGTGGGCATCGACTCCATTAGATTCAGCTATTTCACCTAAAGTAATAGGAGCAGTCTCGATGGCTTTGGTTTTTACTGTATAAACTTTGTCGCCAATCATATATCCAGCATTCTCAAAAGCAGCATGGAATTTATCAGAAACCTCGACTAAGTCTTTGTAGCCATTAACGAAATCAAATTCTTTAATTGATTTAGCATTAATTTCCTCAACAGGGAATTCTTTAGCAAAAACACCTGTTTTAGAGATAATTTCAGCTGGGGATGACTTCTTCATTGCTTTATAGTATTTCGTTGATTTATGATAGGCAAAAATATAAATACGACGTCTTCTTTGAGGATGTCCATATTCAGCGGCGTTAATGATTCTCCATTCCATCGCATATCCTTGCTCTGATAAGCAGCGGAGCATAATGCCAAAATCTCTGCCTCTTTGTCTAGCTGGAGATTTGACCAATCTATCGACGTTCTCCAAGAGAACAAAAGCTGGTTTCTTGGCTGTTAGGATGTCATTGATTTGCCACCAAAGAACACCTTTTTTACCTTCAATACCATGTGAACTGCTTAAGGAATGAGCAACTGAATAATCTTGACATGGGAATCCACCGCATAAAAGAGTGTGGTCTGGAATAGATTTTTTATCAACCTTTGATATATCAATATTCGAATTATCTACTGCATGAGGAAAGCGAATATTATAACAATCGAATGCGTGTTGAGATTTAGTTGATGGTTCCCATTGGTTAGCCCACACAAAAGTAAATGGTCCATTTTCAATGGCTCTTCCATTTTCGTCAATCGTAGTGATGTTGTTTAATCCAACACGGAATCCTCCGACACCAGCGAATAATTCAATTACGGTCTTTTTCATATTTAGAATTCTACACTAAAGAGTATAAAGGATCAAGAAAATTTTATCAAGATCAATAAATTCTTTAGATAATTTATTCACATATACACACGTGAATGCGCTGTAAAACCACTTATTCTTTTGATATACTCTTTATATGAGTGTTAATCCTGGAAGACTTTACAATTCAGTTGATGAATTAATGAAGCAATTTGATACTGCGGTAGGGAAAAGGTTCAAAGAACTAGATGTCAATCATAGACTAGTTGGAAACGGCAACAAAGGAGTACTTGGACAGATAGTGGAAGAAGGAGTCTTTCATTATCCTATTAATTCTGACCATAATGCTGATTTCCCCAATTTAGGGATTGAATTAAAAACTACAGGTATTTGGAATAGAAAAAGAGATATATCTGCTAAAGAAAGACTACCTCTTTGTGCTTTTGATTATATTGCTACTGAAAATACTCCGTTTGAAGATAGCTATGTTTGGTCGAAATGTAAGAGCCTACTTATCGCGATTTACGAATATTTGGATGGAATGCCATATGGAGAAATGATGCTCCTCAAAGGATTTTTACATGCATTCACAAAATCGGATATAGAAGTCATTAGAAATGACTACGAAATATTACAGAACAAAATTAAGGCTGGTAAAGCTGATGAAATTTCAGAAACCGATACCAACTATTTATCGGCTTGTACATCAGGTGCCGGCCACGGAAAGAAGGATGTTACAGCTTCTAGACATTTTGGTATAGATCTAAAACCTCGAAAATTCGCTCTTAAAGGCGGATACATGACTCAAATAATTAGAAAAATTCTAACAAAACAAGAAGTAGAATCCATTATTGAAGCAGCTGAATTAAAAGAAAACTCAATCGAAGATATTATTACAAGTAGATTTAAACCATATTTTGGTAAAAAGGAATCTGAATTGATTGATTTATTAGGCAAGCCAACAGATTCTAAAAATAGATTTGAACGTTATGTTGCAGCGATGCTAGGTGCAAAAGGAAAAGTAAATTCTGTTGAGGAATTTGCTAAAGCAAACATTCAATTAAAAACCATTAGATTAGAAGAAAATGGAACCATTGAGCAGAACATGTCTTTTCCTGCTTTCAGCTTTATAGATGTCGCTAATCAAGAATGGGAAGATAGTGAATTCAGAGAAATGATGACTAACCAAAAATTCTTATTTGCCATCTTTGAAAACATTAATGGTGAATACGTATTTAAGAAAATAAAGTTCTGGTCTATTCCTGATAGCATTTTAGACAATGATGGTCAGAAAGTATTTAATGAATTAAAGGATGTACTTTTGAGCGGAAATATTGTCAGAGGATTCCAAACACAAAAGGACGGAAAGGTTATTAGATTGAATAATTTCCCTAAATCAGCGTCAAACCCATATATCCATATTAGGCCACATGGTCAAGATGGTGGTGATACAAATCCTCTTCCTGTACCTGATAAATTAACTGGCCTAACCGAATATACGAAGCAATGCTTCTGGCTAAAGAAGTCTTATATTCTTAGTGTGATAAAAGGTAATTAAACCCTTTAACTAATTGTGGTTATATCAAGTGTTAAGTATTCAGAACATACCGAAACA
>JAFSNY010000008.1 GCA_017447305.1 Bacilli bacterium
AACACCTTCTTTCTTATCGACGGTAACGCCTGGCCAGTTTCCGACATGCGCGGTTGAACCGGTTAAGGCGTTAAATAATGTGGTTTTACCTGAGTTAGGATTTCCGATGAGGGCGAATCTTTTCATTATTTATTCACCTCCACCATCACCATTTTGGCTTCTACTTTCCTTAAGGATAATTCATATCCACGGATGGTGATTTCAATTGGATCTCCAAGTGGAGCTTTCTTTCTAAGGTAGACACTCGCTCCTGGAGTGACACCCATATCGAATAAACGGCGGCGAATACGTCCTTCACCATTTACCGATTTAACAAGGCCAGTCTCGCCTTTTTCTAATTGATCTAGTGAAATAAGCATAAATTCCTTCCTTTCTACGCTACTAGAATCTTAGAGGCAACATCACGGTTAAGAGCGAGTCTTACACCTTTAACAATAACAATGACATTTCCACCATTTGAGGAAACTATACTAAGTGAGCCACCAATTGTGATTCCGAGTGATTCCAAATGTTTTTTGGTTTTATCATCGAGAAGCACTTTGACAATTTTTAAATTGGTATTTAATGGGGCAATAACAATTGGCATCTTTTCCTCCTTTGGATTAGTTATGACTAACTTATCCGCAAAAATAATAGTCAATATCGGTTAGACATGACTAACTATTATTATACTTAGGACACTTCTACTGTCAAATAAATATTTATATTTTTTATCAAAATCCTACGATTAAGCAGGTAATGTATCCAGATATAAGCGCAACGGTAAAGCAAATTAGAATGATGAAGAAAAGATTTTTGATTCCACGACGATTCTTTAATAACATCATCATTCCTAAGCCGGAATTCACTAATAAACCAGCGAGTAACGCTCCAAAAGATATCGCGTTTTCTACGAATAATTCGGTGATTAATAATGATGAAGCGCAGTTAGGAATAAGACCAATAATTGATGCATATAACGGAGTTAGATATTTATTGCTTTGTAAGAAGGCCATAAAATTATCTTCTCCGATAAAGCCGATGAGATATCCTAACGCTAAATTAATCGCGAAGACATATCCAAAGATTTCTAAAGCGTGAAATAAAGGGTGAAGAAGATGCTTATGAACTTTACTTTCATGATGGTGATGATGTTCTGGACAATCTAACTCTTCAATATGTTCGTCTTCTTTTATTTCTTCAAGTTCTTGATGTCTAAAGATTAAGTCAACTAGATATCCAAAAGCGATACCAATACCAATTTTTAATCCGATTAATGGAAGAATCATCCATGTTCTCGAACTTCCAGAAGTAAGAATAGCGATAAAAGCTTCATCACTGCAGCTTAAGAATATCGCGATTAAGGTTCCAATTGTTATATACCTTTTTATATATAAATCCGCTCCTAAAACACTTGTCCCACATTGAGGGATAAGACCAAACAAAGATCCAAAGACTGGTCCACTCCTTTTTCTTCTGGTTAAGAATGATGCAAACTTTGTATCAAATAATGACAAAAGAATGTGCATTAAGAAAACAAAGGCAAAGACGAGAGCGCTATCTTTGAGGGCATCTAAGAATATTTCAAGAGCGAGTTCTGGTGTCATAATTTGTTTTTCAAGACTAAATTGATATTCAGTCTCAAATATTATAGTGATGATATTTTGCTATTGCAAACAAAAAATGAGAATTGATCTCATTTCTTGCTATAGATTAAAATCATTGATTTTTATCTACCAGAGGGTTAGCTCACCATTGACTTAGTGCCAATAAGTATTTTCTGTATCGGTTGGTTCGCTTTCACTATAGAAATAAACTAACAAGTTGTTGGTAAATACGTCTCATAGCCATTTGTATTCTACTCATTTGGACTTCCCACATTTATTTAAATAAAAACCCAGGAATTTGATATGCGACCTGAGTTCTTTTTTTCATGTTTTTGATTAACGGTATTTACTTAAGATTGATTCTTTTTGAGCGTTAAATTCTTCATCAGAAATAACTTGATCTTTGTGAAGACGTCCAAGTCTTTCAAGTTTATCTAAATCCTCATCAGTGATGGTGCGGCTAGCTTCTTCTCTAGTTTCTTCCACTACTTCGGTTTCTTCTCTAACTTCTTCAGCTTCGCTTTCTTGAACTTCTTTAGAATCCGCTTCGATGATGGTGTCACTTTCATGTGCTCTCATACCGGATTTGACGAGTTCCATGAATGTTCCAGAGCGATACATATAGAAGTAATAACGTCTTCCATCTTTTAAGACAAGAACAACAGTTTTCTTGATACCTGAATAATATTCGATTTTATCGATGTCACGGTAATATACTTCGAAATTGTAATGATCTAAACGAGAATCTCTCGCTCTAAATTCGAGATAATCAGCGGTAAAATAAACGTTTCCATCTGCGCCTTTAGTGTCGCAAATCATTCTTTGTCCAATATATTCCATTATTCTTTTCTCGCTTTCATGACAAATTGTCTAATTTTTTCAAATGTTTCATCACTTAAACTATGTTCAATGCTACAGGCCTCATCTTCCGCTAAAAGGGGGGCAACTCCTAAATAGATGAAGAAGTCGGTGAGGAATTCGTGCTTTTCTAAGGTTTTTTCCGCAATCATTCTTCCTTTTTTGGTGAGACGGATAGTTCCATCATCATCGACGGTGATCAAGCCTTCATCTTTAAGCTTTTTCATCGCGATCGAAACACTTGGTTTAGAAAAGGAAAGCTCATTAGCAATATCAATAGATATCACCCTCTTATTTTTCCTCTCTAATACAAGGATTGCTTCTAAATAATCTTCACGTGATTCCTTTTTGTTCATCATTAATATTTTAGACTATTTCCTTAGAAAAAAGATATTAATTTAAAAAATAAAGCTTTCGCCTTATTTTCCAAATCTCTTAAACTGATACGATGGGGATAAAACATAGGACATGTTTGCTTTTCTACATATCCTTTGTATCGCATAATACCCGGTTAACATCGCAAATGGAAGTCCTCCAGGAGAAGCAACCCATTGTCCTGCAAGGAAGAGATTATTGATCCCAGGAATCCTTCCGGATGAGGTATACATGGTATTCCTTTTGGTAAATAGGAAGGACATATATGCTCCTCTGGTTGAATTGGTGTATCTCTTCATCGTGTGTGGAGTGGCGATATCTAAAAGAGTAACTTTGTTAACGAGTTCTGGGAATCTTTGATAGATTCTCTTTATTACTTCTTCCCCTATCTCGTTTTTCTTACGATAATAGGCTTCTTTATTGTAGGTATATAAATCTTCCCAGAAATAATAATCTTCATCGTATTGGTCAATTAAACATGAAACGATGGTTTTATTGTCTCTGACAAATGTATCTGGGTCATATGCGTAACTTCTTAAAGTAAGACTATCGATATACTGCGTTCCGACTTTTAACTTTTCAACCTCAAAGTTGAATGGAATATTCCAATTGGGAATATCTTCAATTTCAAATTGCATTAAGACACATCCTGGAGTTGGGTTGTTCTTAGTGTTATGCAAACGTTTTTCAAAACGAGGTTTAATGTATTTATTCTCTAATAATTTATGGGTGACGATTTCTGGTGATATAGCGGTCACGACATAATCTCCATAGATGACATCACCATTCTTAAGTCTCACTCCATAAGCTTTCTTACTCCTAACGAGGATTTTATCGACTTCAGTGTTAAGTCTTAAGGTTCCACCTAAATCTAAGAAACGATCTTTCATTCTTTCCGCGAGCGCTTTTGAACCACCTTTAGGAATTCCGCCATTATTACCAACGATGGTTGAATAGCTAAAAAGCATGGAGAAAAGGTTTCCTGCGCCTGGTTGGACATTCTTAATCGCATATCTTAATGCCGGATGTTTGAATTTATTAGCATAATCAGCGGTGGAAATCTTCATGGTTAGAAGATAGGAAGGCCAGACACGAAGGACCGCTCCCGCTGCTTTAAGCAAGGATGGGAATCCTAAATCGCTAGCGGGTTTACTCATTGGGAGTTCAACGCTGACGAAGTCACGAACCATATTACAGAAATGACGAATTTCTTTTTTATCACTAGGAGAGATAGCGATCCATTCTTTTTCTGTTTTATTAATATCACGATGGAAAGTAACTGTCACACCATCTCTTTCAAATGTTCCAAAGGAATCTAAGTAGATGATATCTTCATCTTTATCAATAGCGCGGACATTTTTCCACATTTTATATAAATCATTATGAGGATTCGTGCCGGTCAGCCAGTGCAAACAGCCATCGACATATCTTCCCTTACGATACCAGCCTGTGCAAAAACCGCCGACATATGGTTGGCTTTCTAAGAGAATAACGTGCATGCCGTTTTGTTCTCCGTTAATACCAGCAGAGAGTCCGGAGACACCTCCACCTATGACAATAATGGTTGGGCGATCTTTCATAACGTTAAACATTATAAATGGGGTAAATAAAAAGTATCTCTATTAAAGATAATTTTTACTCTACTTGGTTATTCTTTCTTCTCTACGAATAGAAGAGTTTTTTAACTTTTAGATATACATCCCCCGCTCTTTTTGTTAATTGAGTGAGTTTTGTAATACATGTTATTATCATCATTTTTTCTTGAATTATTAGCTTTCATCATTACAATTTAACATGGCAATTGAGGTGTAAAATGGTTCGCTTTGATTGCAAATATAGTAGAATTATTTTATAATTCTCCATAGAGAGAATGACTTAATAGAGTTTTATATGATTAAATAGAGTTAGTTTTCTCTTGAAAATGATACGATTAATCAAAACGAAAGGAGATTGGTCTATGGCTAGAGCAAAAGTTGTTCATCTATACTTCACGGTTGATGATAACTATATCCCATTTTTATCCACCACCCTTGCTAGTATCGTTGCGCATTCATCTAGAAAATACAAATATCGCATCGTCATTATTCATGATGGTTTGTCTTTAAAGAGTAAGAGAACCTTGAAAGGGTTCCAAAATGGAAAGAACATTTTTATTTCCTTCTATGATGTCACGATTAAAGTTCAAACTTTATCAATGAAATTAGATGTTCGTGATTATTACACAATTACTACTTACTATCGCCTCTTCTTACCAGGATTATTCCCAACAGTAAGTAAAGGTTTATATCTTGATAGTGATATCGTCATCAACGATGATATCGCCAAATTATATTTCACCGAAATGGGTGATTATTATGTTGGCGCAGTTCCTGATTCTTCTGTTCAATTCTATGAAGAATTCAGTACCTACGTTAGTAATGTCATCGAAATGGACCCAGCATTATACTTTAACGCGGGCGTCTTATTGATGAACTTTAAGAAATTAAGAGAAGTTAATTTAGAAAAGAAAGCCTTTGGCTTACTTGAAAGAGTGACATTTAAGGTCGCTCAAGATCAAGACGTCTTAAACTTCCTCTGTAAAGGTCACACCCTCCTTCTCCCAGAGAAATGGAATGTTATGCCTTTAGGGGAAAAAATGGAAAAACCATCCTTAATTCACTTCAACTTAATGTTTAAACCTTGGAATCTCAAGGATGTCATGTATGAAGAATATTTCTGGGAATACGCGGAAATGGCGGGTGTGAAAGATTTAATTTGGAACAACCGCGAGGCTATTCCTCAAGAAATCATCGATAAAATCAAACAAGGTGTTCAAAGTGTTAAAGCTTTCTGCTTACTTGAAGCAGGAAAGGCTAAAGAATATCACGATAAGATTTACGGTAAGAAAGAGAAGAAAAAGAAGAAGACCATTCAAAGCAAGATTATTAACGATGAGGTCACTTCAGTTCCTAAACTTTCTAAAGAAAGACAAGTCGTTCTTGATAAGATTAACGAACTTGAAAGACTTGGTCATTTCGATGTCGATGTTGAAAACGATCCACCATATCGCAACTTAATGCCAGGTGATGTTGATTATCTTAGAAAGAAATTCACTTCCAAGATGAAGACCTTATGGGCAAATTATTATTCAAATCTCTATTTCAAGAGATTAATTAAAAAAGGTCAAATCGTCATCGATGGTTATGAAGGTGTTGAGCATCTTAAGAAACTTAAAGGTGGCGCGATTATTACCGCTAACCACTTCAATCCATTCGATGGTGTTCCAATACACCTCGCTCAAAAGAAATATGCAAGAACTAAGAAATTATTCACCATTATTCGTGAAGGTAATTATACTTTCCCAGGTTTATATGGTTTCTTCATGAGAAACTGCTACACCCTTCCACTTGCGACTAACCCAACTGTTTTAAGAGATTTATACAAATCTATTTCCGTTATTTTATCTAAAGGAAACCTCATCTTAGTCTACGCGGAACAATCCATGTGGTGGAATTATCGTAAACCAAAACCATTAAAACCAGGCGCCTTTAAATTTGCGGTGAGAAATAACGTTCCTGTTATTCCAACATTTATTACTATGCGCGATACAGAGAAGCTTGATCATGATGGAAGTCCAATTCAAGCATATACCCTACATTTCTTAAAACCTATCTATCCAAATAATGAGTTAACCGAACAGGAAAATATCATGAGAATGAAGGAAGATAACGAAAGACAATGTAAAGAGATTTATGAGAAAGTTTATAAGACTAAACTCGTTTATCTCACCGAAGAAAAGAAAGAAGAAATTAAAGAGGAGAAATAATGGTTTTCTATTTAATAGTGATCGCAGTGACACTTGCTGCAACATCTCTTTTAAATATCTTCTTTAACCCAATGCATGAAGCATGGTGGGTTTATTTAGTCGCGACTTTTGGTGCGGCTTTAGTTTGTTTTCTTCTTGACGCTTTGGTGGCAATTATCATTAGAAAAATGCCAGAAAAATATTTCCAAAAAGATAAGGGAATATTCCATACAAGCGAGAAGGAGCTTAGATTCTATCGTGCGATAGGCGTCCAAAAATGGAAAGATTATATTCCTGAACTTGGAGGTTTTACCAACTTCCATAAAGATAAAGTATTAAATCCATTTGATAATGAATATATCGCTCACTTCATTTTAGAAGCAAGATATGGAATCGCGATCCACATCTATAGTGTTCCCGCTTCATTTTTAGTCATCTTGCTTGATTATAGAATGTATATGGGACAGAGCAATTTATTCTTAACAATCGCTCTTCCAATCGCTTTTGTGAACGCGATTTTGATTGTCCTTCCAGCGTTCATCTTAAAATATAATCTTCCACGATTATTACGCATTTATGAAGGAAATTTAAAGATGAAAGAAAAGAACAGGACTTAACCTATTCTTCTTTATGCTTTTTATGAGGAAGTATCAGTAACATCGATACTTCTTTTTTATAATTTTGATAATCAGGTTTATATTCTTTAAAGTGTTTTTCTTCCATCGGAATGGAGATGAAAAGGAACATTAAGAGATTGATGATAGCTCCTAGGATCGTCCACCAAAGAGTGATATCAAAGATTAATAAGGGAATCGCTATCATAAACCAGAAAGTGATTTCTCCAAGATAATTTGGGTGACGTGAATAATTCCATAATCCACTTCTTGTTACATCACTCTTACTTTCGCGGTTATTAATGAATCTTTTCATTTGGGTATCGCTAATCAACTCTAACAAGATAGCGATAATCATTAATGAAGCAAAGATAATCGCTAAATATAGAGGAATTTCTATCTTTGCCATATAAATTAATGGGATACTCATTAAGAAAACAACGATGGTTGGAAACATCATAATTCCAAAGAAATTGATGAGTTGAAAAGCCTTTTCACTTCTTTCTTTTAGCATCCTATATCTCCAATCGACATAGGAAAGACTATCAAAACCGATGATAAAGTTTCCGGTTAATCGAATTGAGTATATTCCTAAGACGAAGAGGATGATGATATTAGAAGGATTAAAACCTTGATATTTAATCAATAAAGATAAAAAGATAACAAAGCTTTGAATTGACCAATATGGGTCATACATCGATGAAGTTTTAAAGATGAGAGATGAGATATAGACGATGATGGTTGATAAGATATCGCTAAGTAAGACCTTAAATATATCACTCATCGATGTAAATTTATCTAAGATTAGATAAAAAGATATACCAAAAGCTATCGCTAGGATGTAGGTAATTCCCATCATGATAAGACCGAAAGATTTCTTATTTTTCATAATGAATCATCATTTTCTTCTTCTTTATTTACCAACTTATATTCTTTAATGCCGAAGATTAAAGAGAAGATACCTATCGCTAATATAACTGTCGCGAAAGGATATCCTGTGAAGTTAAGGGAGAATAAAGAAGCACTATAAATATTTAATAAAGCAACGTGGATGGTAAAAATAGTGAAGACACAGAAAGACATGGCGATTAAAGATAATGAAAGTTTAAGATATGATTTCTTTCTTTTATGCTTACGGAATGCATGAAGCGCACTTAAGGCTTTAAAGATAGCAAAGATAATATTGAAAACTAATAAAGCAATACTCTTAGTGAAATTACCTTCTGACCTAACGACATAGATGACGATAATCGCCATAAAGATACCAAGGATGATAATTCCAATCGAGGTGATGATATAGTTTCTAATAATCACCTTTTTACTATCTTCATAAACTGAAGATAGGATGAAATATTTAAGGATTAAGGCAATAAGATAGAATAAAGATATAAAGAGATAGAAGAAATGCATCTTAGAAAATGCGACTATTAAGTAGACATAAGAAAAGATGTAATTTAAGAACGATGAGAAAATCGTTCCGACAAATGTCATCATCTTTCCACCTCTTTTGATGGTTTTGATAATTCCTCTTTCTTTTCTTGAATCGAGGAAATCTAAAATCATCGTAACGGAAGAATAAATAAGATAAACAATCAAGGCTCCTCCAACGATGATTGAGGTAATTCCTAAAGCTTGAATTTTATTAAATATTGATATTGCAAGTAAAATTGAAATCAAAACACCATAAACAAAACACACAAAAACTAAAGTTTTGAAGGTCGGGTGAATTAGATTTAGGTGTTTTTTCATATAATTTCTTTTTTGTTGTTATTTTGATAAGTGAGGAATTCAATTTCGATATCCCCATCCATTAGTGGTCCACTTCGATCAATGATTTTAAAGTTATCAAGTTCATCGAGATTGGTGAAAAAGACTTCCGCGTCACCATCTTTATGGACTTTGGTTAAATATACTTTATCAACATATGGAAGGGTTTGATTATAGATGGAAGCTCCTCCAATGATAAAGACATCGTCGTTTTCTGCGTATTTTTTGATTGTTCTTAAGAATTCATTAAAGTCATGAATATTAATCACACCTTCATAGTTATGGTCTAAGTCTTTAGATAAAACGATATTTGTACGATTTTTTAATGGTTTAGAGTTAGGGAAGGATAGAAGGGTGTTTTCTCCCATCGCGACAACATGGTTTAAAGTTGTCTTTCTAAAGAAAGACATATCTAATGGGAGATTAAAGAGAAGACCATTTTTCTTTCCAATTCCCCATTTATTATCACAGTTAAGAATAGAGATAATCATATTAGACCGCCACCGGAATCTTTTTATCTAATTTTTCATATTCATAGTCGATGAGTTTGAATGAATCGACTGTGAAATCGTAGAAATTCTTAATATTTGTGTCAACGATAAGCTTAGGCGCTTTATGTTGAGGTTTACTGATAACTTCTTTGACAAGTTCGATATGGCGATCATAAATATGCGCATCAGCGATAACATGCACTAAGGTTCCTGGTTTAAGTCCGCTGACTTGAGCGAACATGATGAGAAGAAGAGAATATTGTAAAACATTCCAGTTATTCGCAGTGAGCATATCATTACTTCTTTGATTGAGGATGCCGTTAAGAGTGTCACCTGTGACATTGAAGGTCATGGAATAAGCGCATGGATAAAGATTCATTTCATGAAGATCGGCAAAATTATAAATATTCGTCATGATACGACGAGACTGTGGATTATGCTTTAAATCGTATAAAACACGGTCGACTTGATCAAATTCTCCTTCAGGATATTGATGCTTAATGCCAAGTTGGTAGCCATATGCTTTTCCAATCGAGCCATTTTCATCCGCCCATGAATCCCAAATATGACTGTTGAGGTCATGAATGTTATTAGATTTCTTTTGCCAAATCCAAAGGAGTTCATCTAAGCATGATTTAAACGCTGTTCTTCTGATGGTTAAGATTGGTAATTCTTCTTGGAGGTTATAGCGATTAACAATACAGAATTTTTTGACAGTGTGCGCGGGAGTTCCATCTTCCCAACGTGGCCTGACATTTAAATCAGTGTCCCAAAAACCGTTTTCCATGATATCTTTCATGTTTTCAATAAAAATTTGATCTGCTTTTGACATATCTATTCCTCCAAATTCACTTATCTATAATTATCTATAATTAAGTTACCTATTTCAACTTATTTCAATATGAAATTCGTTTCGTAATATTTCTATGGCTAATGAGTGATGATATCTAGCTAGATAGAGGAAATGTTCTTTCGCGCTTTCTCTGTTTTTTGTGCAGCCAATTCCGTGCAAAAGATAATAAGCGTATTTATATCTTGCTTCTAGAGAACTATTTTCTCCAAAAGCGAAATCACCATAGATTTTAAATGCCTTTTCATATGATTGTTCAACATATTCCCCTCTTTCATATAAATCCGCGAGTTCTAAAGCGACAGAACAATATCCTTGTTCGGTAAGATAAGTAATAAGTCTAATATATTCTTCGATATTTTGTTTCACTCCTCTTCCATCACGGTAGCAATGGGCGAGTTTCCACATAGAGAAAAGATCGTTTTTATCTGCCGCTCTTTTATACCAATAAGCTTTTTCTTCATCAGTGAGATGGAGTTCCTCTTCCTCTAGCATTCTCGCGATTGCCCAGGTTGCAAAATAAAAATCACTTTCCGCGGCTTTCTTATAATATTCAAAAGCTTTAACTATATCGTGATAGACATATTGGAGTCTTCTTCCATATTCATAAGGAAAAAGAGGAGATTCATCCATATGAAGTAAGATCTCTTCATCACTCATCTTTTCGACGTCACCGATACGATATTTCATTGTTATTTCCTCACTTGTTTTGTGAAATGTATATCTTTATTGTTCCACTTAGGAACAGTTTCACCTTCGATCAAAGATTTAGAATAGATACTGATGGGATAGATTAAGGATGCAGGCTCACTTTCAAGTTCATAATATTCTTCAGTGTATCCGTGTTTTTCATAAAACCTTTTCACGTCATCATTATCGTATCGATTGGTGAATAATCTCGCATATTTAAAGCTGCGTTTTCTTGCCTTTTCTTCGAACATTTTTAATGCGAGAGAACCATATCCTTTATTTCGATACGGTTTTAATAGTCTAAACCATCCAAGCCAGGCATCTTCTGGATATTTCTTGAATGAATATAGACCAGCGATTCCGACATAGGTATTATCCACTTCGATAATCCAGAAGTCGTTATTACTATCCTTTTTAAAAGTATCAAGATAATTATTGTAGGCATCATAATGAGGAAAAATCTCCTTTTCCATTTGATGAGCGATATCAATATTATCTTTAATAATCATAATAAACTTCATATCTATGATTATACTTTCATTTATAATGAAAAGAGAAGATTTTTATATCCTTATCTCTTTAAGAATGGTAAGATATTTATTTAGATACGAATAAATACGTCATGCTTAAAGCCACCTTAGCGGGAAGAGGAACCATTTCCATCGGAAGAATCAAAAACGATTTGAAGGTTGAAACGAAGAGGCCGAGGAAATGCTTAACCAACTCATTCAAGAAGGATTAGTTGAAGCTTATTCCCTCGATGGCACGAACTTCGTTGTTAAGATGTAAAAAACAAGCGCCTGCGCTTGCTTTTTATTTTTCTATATCTTTCTTATATTTGGTGTTATAACCATGATTTTCTTTTGGCCTTAAATCGTTTGGATAATTAAGGTCCGCTTTTAAGTCACGAGTTATTTCCATGATTTTATTCGCATAGATATATGGAGACTTAATATCATCTAGGACTGCGGTTTGAGTAGCGCTTTTGATATGGAGGTCCCCTACTTTAAAGATTCGATCAAGGATTGATACTTTTACTTCTACGGATGAGATATCCGCATAATATAGATATTTGAAATCTATACCGATGATACCTGATCTAATAATGATTCTTTTATCAGTGAAGACATAGGAGATATTTTTATATCCGATGACTCTTTTGACGATATTAGCGATATAAAGCCATAAAGGTAAAAGATGCAAGGCAAAGAAAGCGATAACCGGAATTAATATCCATGGATTCTCTTTGAACACATTGTTAATAATCATCATAACGATGAAGAATGTGTCAAAAGCGACCCAAAGTAAAATAACAGGAAGACCTTTAAATACCGATTCTAAAATGTAATCTTTACGATCTGGCTTAAGAGTTAATAATTCCTCTTCATCTTCTCCTAAGATATCTTCTATTTCGTTTTGTTTAATATTTTCGTTAATTTCAAAGTGATTCTTTTCGACCATGGTGTTTCTTCTCTTTTCCATACCTACAATTATCAAGTATTTTTTTCTTAAAGTCCACGACGAAAAAACTCTATCTATGATAAAGTTTTAAAATATTCACTGATTTAAGCACTAATCAGAGATAGATTGACTAT